>CAMATH010000008.1 GCA_945860955.1 Planctomicrobium piriforme | reverse complement strand
CCAACTGTTTCCAGTCAGCCAGCACAGCCAGGCTCGCGAGTGATCCAATCAAAACGATGCATTGCGCATCGAGATTAGATGCCACTCTTACCGCTGCCGAATTGTCAAAGAACAAAGCCGCAAAACCCGTCCGCCTTTCAGCGGCAGCTCTGCGGCACCAACCCTAGTGGGCTGAAGCAGGCCCGATCCAAATCGGAACTGCTTCAAACCACGCACTCGGCACCACAACCAGACACACAACACATCCCTACTCGGGACATGCTAACAAACTTCACACAGTCACGCAAGGAGGTTTTTGACTTCCGTGCGACAAAAGTTATTGACCAGCAGGACGTCCCTCATCACAGTCGCTGCCTCGCCACCCCAACATTTGGCTTTGGCTTTTTTCGTCACTTGCGGGCCAGAGGTCGCATGTTAGCGAGCCGAGTTTAGTTCCGCAAGCCACTTCGTCTTCGATTTTTCACAAATTCTGAATCATCTCCAAAATCCTGGCTTCACTCTCAGGCACACCGAATGGAGACGACCGGGATCGAACCGGCAACCCCTGCCTTGCAAAGGCAGTGCTCTCCCAATTGAGCTACGTCCCCAGATGAGAGAGTTGAGTTTTGAAAGTAGAAAGTAGACCCAAACCGGTTGGACCGTCCTACTCTCAGCTTCCCATTTCTCCTGACGTCAGCGACACTTCGCCGCTATGGGTGCACCAGGATTCGAACCTGGGACCTCAGCCTTATCAGGGCTGCGCTCTAACCAACTGAGCTATGCACCCGCTCTTCAATCGTCCCGGTGTCCAATCAACTCCGGCGTGAGTATTCTGGTGAATGAGGGGAGAGTTGTCCAGTCTCGCCACATCTGAATTCTTTTTCTGCAGACACGCTCGCCCTAGATTCGGTTCGATGCGAATTTTCGGAGGACCGCGCGAAGTTGCCAGTCGGACCGGGCGAGCGGATTTCGAAAAACCGGGTTTTCCCGTCCTGCTTGGACCAATACACCCCCGTTGCCGCGATTCAGAGCGCTCATTGCTCGCACTGCGAAAGTGCGGTCTGTGTGTGGCCGTTTTTCCTGAGCGGTGGGTTCGTGCTGAGCAGGGTGGATGGAATCAGATTGAATGGAATCTCGAAAGGCTCTCTTCGCCGGTGCCCGCGATCGCGATTTGCGTGTCGATCGCGGCGATGCAACCTACGGTCTCCCCCGAATCCCAAGGCTCACTGCCCGTGGCACCGGCCCAGACCCTATAGGCCGATGCCTTTTTTGAGTCGGCACCCAGCCCGAACCGGACCAGGAATTACTCCGTATTTTTTGAACGGCTTTTTGGGCCGGATAGTGGAATTCCCCTGTGCGCAGGCCCCGGGGCGGGTCTTGGCAACTGATTTGAATTCGGCGTTCGCGATGCACCCGCCGGTCGCGTAGCACCAAGGCCAGATCTCTTTTACCACGCTCGGAAGAACACCGCCGGGCGGTCGCACACAATTGCTTTGGCGATCGGCGAGTCCCACGGCGAATCGCCTCAGAATGCAGCCCCTTCTTCCTCCCGTTCGTCCTGTCAATCCTCTCCGCCCAGTCCAAGCACATCCGATTCGGGCTGCGACGGCGATTGCGCCGCGGAGAAACCTGCAAAACATACGATTCTCAATTCGACGGATACTTTCGCTTTCAAGGCCGCCCCCGCCGCCGGTCGTGCTGCTCAATATCGCCGACGAGTAGCCCCCCCACCAAAAAAAACAGCCGGCGGAAATTCCGCCGGCTGCTGTGTTCTTCAAGGACTCACGTGACGCCTGACCCTAGATGGGCTTGACGTTCTCGGCTCGGGGACCCTTAGGGCCACGACCCGGCGTGTAGCTTACCTTCTGCCCCTCACGGAGCTGATCAAAACTCACGCCTTCAACATTCGACGAATGGAAGAACATGTCCTTGTCGGTTCCGGTTTCAATGAAACCAAAACCCTTGTCAGTCAACCTCTTGATTTTACCCTCAGCCATTCGATCGCAACTCTCGCAGAAAGCGTGTGTGTGAAGAAGTTGGACCGCGATCGGCCCCGCAGTTCCTTCACAACATTGAGGATATCGAAAACGGGAAATATCCGCAAGCCTGATTCAAAAAGAATTCGCGGAATCTCACTTCAGTTTTCCATCTCTCCACGGTTTTTGTTGACCGACTTTCTCCATTCCGCTATTTTCCCGTCCCATTCCAAACCCGCAATCTCATCTCACAAGGATGTGTGATGTCGTCCGCCGCCCCTGCCGAGTCTCTCCCTAAAATCTGGCGCGAGGTTGAGTGCTGGTTGCTCGTTCTGTTTGTTGTTCTCTCCTTCGGTCTGCGTTTGGGGGATCTCACGATCCGGGGCGAAGAGACGCGCCGGGCGCTCATCGCCCGCGAAATGCTCGATTCTGGCGATTGGCTGGTGCCGCGCACCCAGGGACAACCACTCCTCAGTCGGCCGCCACTCCAAAACTGGATCATCGCCGGCATCTCCCTCGTGCAGGGTCGAATCGACGAATGGACGGTCCGCCTTCCCAGCGTGCTCTCGATCCTTGCCACTGCTCTCCTCGTTTACGCATACGGCCGCTCATTCCTGTCGAAACTCGGTGCGTTCGCCTCCGGAATGGTCTTCGCAAGTCTGGGGCAGGTGATCGAACTCGGTCGGTTCGGCGAAACCGATGCGATGTTCACGCTATTCGTCGCAGGCTCACTTCTGGTGTGGCACCTTGGTTTCCTGCGCAATTGGAATCCCTATCTCACCTGGTGCCTGGGCTATGGCCTTGCCGCCCTGGGAACACTCACCAAAGGTCCACAGGCTCCTGTCTATTTTGTCTCCATCGTCGGCATGACACTGCTGATCAAGTGGCGTGCGGGCTATGCCTTCAAACTTGCCCACCTCGCGGGGATCGCGCTGTTCGCCGTTCTGGTTGGAGCCTGGCAGATTCCGTTCATGAAAACGCTCGGCTCAGACGCGGGGGGGGACATCTATGTCGCCGACGTGGGCCATCGCTTCCTGGATGCAACCTGGGGAACGTTTCTCGAACACTTCGCCGAGTACCCCTTGGAACTGCTCGCCTGCCTTCTCCCCTGGTCAGCTCTGTTTATCGTTTGGAACCGCCCCGGGTTCCGACAGTCTTTGTCGGGAAAATGGCCGCAGGTTGGTTTCCAGATCACGGCGATTCTCGTCGCGTTTCCGAGCGTCTGGTTGCCACCTGGCTCGCGTCCCAGGTACTTCATGTCGCTCTATCCGTGCGTCGCCCTGTTGTTGGGGGCCACCATCGACCGACTCGCGTTCGCCGCCGCTGACGCCGAGTGGCGACGGATCTGGCCCTGGTTTCTGCGGGGCTGCTCCGTCGCAATTGGCGCAGTGGGCATCGCGATTCTTGGCGTGTCAGTGGTCGACGCGGGCGTCTGGTTCGCGCAACCCATCGCGTTCGCTTGGGTGTACTGCACGGCGACCTCACTCGCCAGCGCGCTGTTGTGGCGATTGTTAACCGACTGGCGCGAACCGGCGTTTCGGGCGGCGATTGTCACAATCGCCGGGTTTGTCGCGCTGACCCAGGTCGGTGTCATGATCAACGCACACCTATCAACCACTCCCAACACCATCGCCGCTGTTCAGGAGCTGAAAGAACTACTTCCTCCGGGAACCCGGCTCGTCAGCATGAACATGGCGCACCACATGTTCGTGTTCCATTACGGCGAAGTCCCCTTCGTGAAATGGCCGGAATCGGAGTACGACGTGCCCAACGATCTGGACTTTTTCTGCGTTGATGCGCGGGAACTCGACGGAAAGAAGCTGCCGTTTGAGTGGAAAGAAGTGTTCGTGGTCCCCTGCACCAAACACAAAGTTCAACTCTACCAATTGCGAATGATCATCGGCCAACGGATCTCACGGCAGCCAGCGGCTGACGACGCGATGGCGAGTGCGGAGATTGAACTGGAATAGTTCTCGCGGCTTCTCGCGTGTTGTGATCGGCCGGAATGCCGCAACGGGTTCGTCTACCGCAACAGTTCGGCCAACACCTCGGCCAGCACCGAATCGCGAATCCGTTTCGCCCGCACTTTCCCCTCGGCGTCGATCACGAATGCGGTCGGCCAGCCCTGGACATTCCACAGCCGAAAGAACCGGACCGCTTCATCCCCTGCAATTACAACCGTGGAGTCGGCGAATTTCGCCGCATTCTTTCGGACCCCCTCCTCATCGTCGTAGACGACGGTGATCGTGACCGCTTTCTCGGAGCCGGCTTGTTTGATCAACAGTCGCGAATGCTCGGTCTCCCCCAGGGCCGTCCCCGAACCGGTGCTGCAACAGTCGATCACCACCAGCTTGCCCCGATAGTCGGCGAGCCGCACTGCCTTGCCGTCGATCGCCTGCCACTCCAACTCGGGAACGGTCGCGCCCCGCTCGAGCTGACGAACATCAAACAGCCATCCCGCCGCCAGTTCACCCAGCGCCACTTGTCGCCACGGGTGCTTGACCTCGGCGTACTCGTTCACCACTCGTTCCAACAGGGGAATCGATTCCGCGACTACGTCCACTGGGGGTTCTCTCCCGTCACCGGTATATCCCTCGGGAAACAGTCGCGACTCGGCCGCCTCGTAACAGGCGATCCCCTGAACCGTCCGATCGGGGTTCGATTCCAACAGCTTCAGGGCGGCGGCATGCCACTCATTGGGGGGTTGCCCTTTCACCGGCAGGAATCGGATGAGGTTCAGCACACAGGGGGCGAGTTCCGGTCGGTCGGGATAGAGTTCCAGCAGTCGTGCCGCTGACCTGCTGCGCGACGCAACAAACTCCGGTTCGCCAATACTGGAAACGTTGTGCTGTCCCACGATCCAGACGTGCGTCTTCAGGTCGAGTTCCGGGTCCCTTGCCACGTCGTTGATGCGCAATAACTCTGTCGTGAAAGCCCAGGTGGAAGAATTGGTCACCGTCGGCCATCCCCGGGGAGACTGGCGCGCCTCCCGCAGGTCGGCGATGAATTTCGCATAGTCGGCGGTCAGTTTTTCAAATGCGGCGAGCCCCGAGAGTCCCGCCGCATCCGGAACCGGCGCGGTCAGGGTGTAGGGGGGTTGAGGGCGCGTTAAAACCAGGTCACCCACGTCCTGTTCAACCGCAGACGCATTGAGCCGAACGGCAACTCCCTTTCGCCCCAGGGTGCGGTGGTCGGCGACCACCTCCACCCGGCGATCGGGAATTCCGGCAGAGATCTCGAAGCGGCCATCTTTGCCGGTCCGCACCCTGGCTCCGACGGTATGCGACATCCGTTCGCTCGACGCCCGTCCCGAGACATACCCTTCGACAACGACATTCGACTGCGGGGCTCCATCCGAATCGACAACCCGCCCGGTGAGCCGCACCGCCGGCCGCATCACCACACGCGCCGGTTCGATCGGTTCCCGGGTGTCGACCAGCAACTGTCCCACCAGCCGCCGGCGTTTGTCATAGAACACGACATCCAGGGGCAGCGTGCTGACAGCGTCAAAACGTGTGAACGGCTCACTGATCATAAACCGTCCGTCCGTCGGCGACTCTCCACGAAAACTGGAAGTCATTGATCCCCCGGTTGTGAATCCTCCATCCAACTTCGGCGGAGATCCCACCCGATACACCCCCTGCCAAGTGATTCCCTCTAATGGTCTGCCGTCGGTGTCTACGACAACTCCTTCAATGCGACGGGAGCGTTTCAGTCGGATTTCAAACGGGGGCGTTTCGACTCCTTCTTCCACATTCACGTTGTGATAGACGATTGCGCGCTGACTGTTGTTGTCGGTCTGGGTGAGATACCCCTGGACTTCTGACGCGATTGTCAAGCTGTAACCCGAGGGGGCCAACAGCACCACACAGCGTCCCTCCGCGTCGGTTCGGCTCATTTGGGGAATCCGGCCGCGAAACGTGTCGATGTCCACGGCCGACGTTCGCAAAGTCACGTTGGGAATCCCCGCGCCACTCTCCGAGTCGACCACTCGTCCCGAAATCCGTTTGCCGCGAATCAGACGGATTTCGCCAGTCGATCCCTCCGCGGGAGACAATAGCTTCCAGGCCCCAAGGTAACCCTGTTCAATGGGAGTTTCGGCCAGAATGTCGAATCGTGGTGGCAGCCGGCTGAGCTCGTAGACGCCCGGCTGAGACGATGTGACATTTCGCACTGGAACCGGCATCGCGCCGCGGTCAGTACGATGTTTGAGTGTCACGTTTTCAACGGGATCCCCCGTGGTGTCGTCAACCACCCGCAATGAAAACGGGTAGCGCCGATCTTTGAGTGTCACCCGCAGGTCGCCGGTCGCGACCGGGCGCTTGGTTTTCTTCAACAGATCGGCGTTAAGTTGCTTCACCGTGGCGGCATCGAACCAGACCGGCCCGAAGTGTGGTGAACTGACACGCAACCGAACACCCAGTCCAGCGGGAAGTCCGCTCAGTGTGAATTCACCCGCGTCATTGGTGACGGCGTCGGGAGGCGCTTGCGCATTCAACAGCCCGACGAAATGTCGATCGAGCGGCGACGGCCAGCGACCTTCTTCCAGGTCGGCTTGTGTCAGGTGTCGCAACGACATGATCCATGCGGGGCGGATCTCCGCCCCTGCGACCGGATTTCCCTCGGCATCAATAACGCGACCCGAGAGTTTCGCCTCTTCAGGCAAGACCATTTTCAAAGTCGCTGGTCCCGCGAGGTGATACCACGTGATCGCCTTTCCGGGATGAGACGCCACCACGTCGAGATCCAGTTCATCCTGCCATTCGTACGCTCGTTTGGCCTTCAGATTGCGAAACTCGAATCGTCCCTGCGCGTCGGTCCGGGTTGTCGCCAGTTCGTCTTTGAGATCTGGCACGCTCCCAAAGCCCCGGGAGTCCAGCGGTTCGTCGGCAAATCGCGAACCGGCCCAATTCCGGTAGCGGAGGAACACTTTTGCACCAAGAACGGGCTTGCCGTCGGTCGACACCACTCGACCGCTGACCGGCGGGATGGGGAGTTCGTCACGAGCCAGTTCGATATCGACGACTGGCGGAGCAGCCGATTCAGCCGGCTGGGGGGTTTCCTCCGCCGCGTTCGCCGTTCGGATCGCCATGCGGGCGACCGGCTGGATGACAGCGACGAGCGGCACCAGTATCGCCGTCGCCAACAGCAGCGTGATTCCGATTCGCCTTTTGAGACCCGCGTGGCTGCGAGCCGAGTCAAACAGCGCCCGCACCCGTTGCTCCAGTTTGCCACCGCGTGTCATCTCGACCGCGAGAGCCATCCGCAGGGGACTTTGGCCGGCGACGCGACCACACTGCCGGGCGACCTCGAGCAACTGCCGGGCGTAGTCCGACGCGCGTTCCCCGGTATCGACGACCGCGTCGTCGCAGGCGAGTTCGCGTTCCACCCGCATCTGTCGCAAACCCAACCAGGCGAGTGGGTGGCACCAATAGAACGCACAGGCCAGTCGGCCGAGCCATTGCCAGGCGACATCCCGGCGGGCGACATGCGCCAATTCGTGTAACAGCACCGCTCGCCGCATCTCCTCGGGCCAGTCTCGCGCCGCCACAGGAAGCAACACGACAGGTCGCACCACTCCGCACGTTAACGGGACAATCGCCCGGGGATGTTCGCGCAATTCCACGTCACGATTCAACTTCAGACGACGCTTCACTTCCCGCGCCAGACGGTCGAGTTCCGGGTCGTTCATCTGTTCGGAGTCCCGGGTAATCCGCACACAATTCCACACCGCGATCCCCAGACTGGTGAGTCCCAGACTGGTGCCCGCCAGCCAAATTCCGACAAGAACACTCTCCCATCCATGAGACCGAGGCGATGCAACGACCGCGGTCACCGTGGACCCGGACAAGACGTGTTCGCGACCTCGTCCGTTGATCGGTTCGAATACCGGACCCGCAGTCGCTTGGGAATCGGCAGAGACCGCATCTCGCACCAGATCGTTCTGCGGCGGTTTCTGTTCGACCTCCCGGTCGGGAATGGGTACGTCCAATGCCGTGCGATCGAATTCTGGTACCGTGTTCGCGACAGAGTGAGATGGGAGGACGGCCTGCGAAGACTCGACGGAGAGTTGTTGTGCGGGCAGGACGGAGATCCGCCACGTCGGGAGTAACCACGTCAGCAGCGGGAGCGCCAGAAGACCGCACAGGGCCAATCCCCACAAGCGGTGACGAACCGCCGCCGACGACCGGCGGAGTGCGAACGACGCTCCCCAGGCGAGCGTCAGAACGACTGTTGCTTTCAGGGCGAGATCGATCAATGCCGAGGCCACTGTTGCCACGAGAAACGCGGAGTTCATGCTACTTCCCCTCGGCTCGGGCTTGTTGAACCAACGACTCGATCCGTGCGAGTTCTTTGGGGGACAGCGATTCCCCCTGGACGTCGAGAATGGCGGCGACAGCGTCTGAGGCCGAGCCGGCGAAAAACACGTCGAGCAGTTTGCGCAACGCCGACCGGCTCGCCGACTCACGCGACTGCGTCGCCTGATACAGGTAGCGTTTCCCTTCCTGCCGATGTCGCAACAGCCCTTTTGTTTCCAGGAGTCGAATCATCGTGCGGACGGCGGAGTAACTGGGGGGATCCTTCAATCGCTCGAGAACGTCGGCGACACTCGCCTCACCCATCTGGTGAAACACATCCATGATCTGCCGTTCGCGCCGGGCGAGATCTGGAACGGGCTGTCTGCGAACCATGAACGCGACTCCGGGTGGGGGACAACGTGGCAATCCATTAACACGTGGCATTCTATTGCCACATTGATGACTCGTCAAGTTGTGGGACCTGGCCCGCGTGAGACCGCGAGCGTTATGCGGAGATGCCCGTGTCGGGATGAGTTACCCAACGGGCTCCGGTTCCGCTCGCGGTGCCGACTCTCCGGGCGAGCCCGGATCGATGGTCGCGACACCCGGTTTCCATGGCGGCGGTTGGTCAACGAAAAAACCTCGCACAGGTCAAGTGACCTGTGCGAGGCTTGGTTACAGTTCGGTTGGACGAACGACTTGATCAGTCGCGGGAGACCGCGAAATCGGGATAGCCGAGGGCACCCATTTCGGGGACGTCGAGACCACCGATTTCGTCTTCTTTCGAGACGCGAATCGGGGTGATCAGGTTGCTCACCTTGAACCAGACGTAGGCCATGATGAACCCGAAGACAACCACAGTCACGCAATCGGTCAACTGAGCGAACAATTGCGACGCATCTCCGTAAAACAAGCCGCGGACGCCGTCAGAGCCGTAAGCCTTGACCATTTCTTCGCGGACCACACCGTTCCAGCCGGCACCATACTTACCGTTGGCAAACAGGCCGACGCAGATCGTTCCGAACAGCCCGTTGACACCGTGGACCGAGATGGCACCGACCGGGTCGTCGACACCCATCCTGTCCCAGAAGAAGACGCTAATCACCACCAGCACCCCCGCGATCGCACCGATGAGGCCAGCGGCCCAGGTGTCGATGAAGGCACAGGGGGCGGTGACCGCCACGAGGCCGGCGAGCATCCCGTTACAGATCATCGAGGGATCGGGCTTCATCCCGATCACCATCATGTACACCATGCACGAGATCGCTCCCGTCACACTGGCGAACATGGTGTTGACAACCACCGTCGAGATCCGCAGATCGGTTCCAGCCAGGGTCGAGCCGGCGTTGAAACCGAACCAGCCGAACGCCAGAACGAACGTTCCGATGATCACGAAGGGAATGTTGTGTCCGGGAATCGCCTGCGGCTTTCCATTGATATACTTCCCGATTCGGGGACCGATCACAATTCCGCCGGCGAGTGCGATAACACCCCCCATCGCATGCACGACGCTCGAACCCGCGAAGTCGACGGCACCGTGCCCAAATCCCCAGTTGAGTCCCGATTGAGCGAGCCAGCCGCCCCCCCAAACCCAGTTCGCGAAGATACAGTACGGCAGGGCCACCCACAGAGCGAACAAACAGAAATTCTTCCAGGCCCAGCGTTCCGCCATCGTTCCCGTGGGGATCGTCGCGGTGGTGTCCATGAAGACCATCATGAAGAAGAACAGCGCCATTATGCTGACGTCATCCATCCCCGAGAGGCAGAAGCCGGTCGTGCCGAACAGACCGTACGCTTTTCCTCCAATGCTCAACGAGAATCCTGACGCCAATGCCGAGGTTCCCGGACCAAGCGGTGAGTACCACCCGGGGGGCACAGGAGCATTGAACCAATTCCCCCAGCCTAAGCCGAACCCGTAAACGTAGAACGCCAGGCATCCGAGCGGATACACCATGAGATTCATAGCGAACGTGTGAGCAGAGTTCTTGGCGCGAACCAGCCCCCCTTCCACCAGTGCGAACCCGGTCTGCATGAACATGACCAGCGCGCCGGCGATCAGCACCCACATCATGTTGATGGAGAACATATTGTGGGCGATCCGGTCGTACAGATCGGCGGTCGTCTTCTTCGCAGGTTCGTCATCCCCGGGAGTCCCCGAGGGAGTGATCCAGACACCCGCGTTCGCTCCCGTGGCATCGGGCCAAAGGGGAGTCTTGGGATCGGGGCTGGTTCCGGTAAAATACGGCGGAAGGTTCGGATTCGGAACGGCCGGGGGCGCACCTTCCACAGGGGCCGCCACCGGAGTGGCCGCCTCATCCGGCTTGGCCGGGGCCGGCTCATCTTGAGCCCACGCCGAGGAAAGACACAGCGACACCAGCCAGAGCGGGGCAAACAACCGCCACGGTCGCAACAGCGAAGAGAGCTTCATGGGACGAGTTTCGTGCAAAAGAAGGAGATTCCGCGCCGAGCGCGCTAAGTTTGGACCCCGTGCCGCTCATTGGAATCGAGCGCAATCACGGTCTTGCGACGAATCCCTAAGGCGAGTTGCGTACCATTGCGGCAGAAACTGGGGAACATTCCCGCAATTGACTGGTTTTGGCTGGAATCTGCGGTGTTTTGGTGAGTCAGGGCGCTCGACCGATTCCGGGCCAAAGAACCCGAGTCCGAAGCGGCCTGTTGGATCCTTAGGCAGACTGTGCTGGATTATTCATCACTGCCATCGATCGAAGTGAAGACGTCGGTTTGGTAGGAGGGGTCTCTGGCCCGTCCATCGAAAAAATGGGCGACCTATACAACAAGCCGTTGTATCTTTGTTTCGCCGCGTAGATCATTACGTGGCCATTTCGACGAACTGGGCTCAGTTGAGAGCGTCGCCCCTGCTCGGACGAGTCAGAGACCCGTCCGACATGCCGCCTGTGGCGAACTCCGATTGACTCAATTCCACAGCAGTCATAGACTTACGTTGATAAGTCGACAGCCGGGACGGCGTCGCTTGTGCCTTCACCTCGAGCTGGTCATGGACGTTGCCGCCGACACACCGCACCCTCCGACCGCTTGGCCCACGTCGACCCGCGGCGTGATCCCGGGCTGGATCGCGTCGGGGATTGTGCATCTGGTTCTGTTGTTCCTGTTGGCGCTATTCTTGCGCCCGGTCGCTCCTCGCGGTTCGGGGACCGATGAATTCCGAACGGTCGGCATCTTCACTCGCGGCGATTCCCCCGAGTCGGGGAGCGAGATGGGGACGGCGGAAGTGACCGCTGGCGCGACGGAGGAATCTCCCCAATCCGACGTTGAGGCTCCGACCCGCTCCGCCGACTCATCGACCGCAGCGCTTCCCGTCGACGATTCCCCTCCCATTCCAATCGAGTTGCCACAGGTCGGTCAGCCGAAAATCGGTCCGCGTGCGGCCGGTACTCCCTCGACGTCCGGCGGAGACGCACGCGACCTGGTTCGAGGTGCCGAAGGGCGAGGCAAGGGAGTGGGGAAACCAGGAACGGGCGAAGGTCGAGTCGCCTTCTTTGGTCAGGGCCAGGAAGGAAAGCGGTTTGTCTTCGTCCTCGACGCCTCAGGGAGCATGTATGAGCATGGCGCGATCCAGGTCGCGAAAGCGGAATTACTGGCCAGCATCGCCGAGATCGAAGACGAGCAGGAATTCCAGATTATGTTCTACAACGACCAGATTCTTCCGATGCCGACGGCCGGTCAGCGGAACTCGATGTTTCGCGGGAGCGAAGCGAATCGAAATCTCGCCGCTCAGCACATCCGGTCGGTCCAACCCGCTGGCGGGACAGAACACAAACGCGCCTTACTCGAAGCGCTCAAACTCCGCCCCGACGTCATCTTCTTCCTGACCGATGCGGGGGAACCGTGGGTCGACGCGGGCGATCTCGCGGAGATTCGCAAACGCAACTCGGGACGCGCCCGGATTTGCGTCGTGGAGTTTGGCAAAGGAAACAACCTCACTTCGCCCGACGCCTATTGGACCAAGCGCCTCGCCCGTGAAAACGGCGGCACCTATGCCTATCAAGACACCCAGAAATTCACCCGCAAGCGGTAGCCTGCCCGTATGGTGGCGCGGGTTCGCGATTCCAACGCTTTTGTGCGTGCTGGCGGGGAATGTCGCCGCGCCAACCGCGTGCGCGGAAGACAATGTCGTGCTGCGCAAGCCCGGTTCGATTGGGCGGGTCACGGTCACGGGCCAGATCGTGGAATTCTCCGGCAAGGGACTCGACCTGAAGCCGACCGGCGGCGGGGCGTTCCTCCATTATCCTGCGGACGAAGTCATCGACATCGAAACCGATCGACTCCCCAGTCATGAACGGGGCCTCAAATTGTGGCAGGAAGAGGACGTCGATGGTGCCGTCGAGCAGTTTGAATTGGCCCTCAGGCAGGAACCTCGCGCCTGGGGACGTCGTGAAATTCTCGCCGAGCTGGTCCGCTGCGCGGTTCGCCGGTCCGACTACGCCTCCGCCGGCGCGCGATTCCTCGCGCTCTACAAGAGTGATCCCGAAACGCGTCACTTGCGCGTCATTCCGTTGATCTGGATCAACGAGTCCATTTCCGAAACGGCATTGACCTCGGCCCGCGGGTGGTTAAATGGGGCGAACGACGCGGCCCGGCTGATTGGAGCCAGTCTGCTCTTTCAGGATCGCGAATTCGATCGCTCGGCCCAGTCGACTCTGCGAGACCTGGCAAAAAACGGGCCGGACACGCTGCGCCCCCTGGCGCAGTGGCAACTGCGTCGCGAAGAGGCATTGAGTGGCCGGGTTGTCCCGGGTGAACTCGTCTACTGGGAACACTCGATCAATTCCCTTCCCGCCGACCTGCAAGGGGGACCGAGCTACCTGCTCGCGGAGGCGGCGTCGCGACGGCATGACCACGAACTGGCGGCGGCCTATTGGACGCGGTTGCCGGTGCTGTGTGATTACGATTACCGCCTCGCGGCGCGGGCCACGTTCGAAGCGGGCCGCGCGCTCGCCAAGATTGGCCAGTCGCATGAAGCGGAGACGCTGTTTCGCGAAACCGTCGAGCGTTTTCCCGGAACCAGCAGCGCGCGCGAGGCGGAGGATCAAATTCGGGCGCGGCGCACGAAAGAAGTGCCACCTGCCGACAGCCCGACACCACGCCGACCAAGTCGCGCGAAGTAGCCAGTCATCACACTTCCACTGAAGGATCGACCGTTGACCCGATTGCGGATGGATTCGAATCGCGGTGTTCTCCGCGCGCTGCCGCTCCTGCAGGCCCAATTCCGTAGGGCGGGCCGCGTCACTTTCGCCGTGCTGATCTCAATCACACTGTCGGCCCGCGCCTGGGCCGCGGAAGAGGCCCCTCGGGTAAAGCAGCTCGATGTCTGGGCTCTGCTCGAAGCGGGGGGCACGATTGGCTGGATCATCATGGCGATCAGCGTCTGGATGGTCGCATTGCTGGTGCAGCAGCTCATCTCCTTGAGACGAACCACATTGATGCCCGTCGGACTCGCGGAAGAAGTCCACACGCGGATCGCCGCCGGGCAATTCCCGGAGGCGAATCAGGCGTGTCAGAATCAGCCAAGCTACCTCGGCTACATCCTCTCGGCCGGACTGACCGAGGCGGGCATGGGTTACAGTGCCGTCGAAAAGGCAATGGAAGACGCCAGCCAGCAGCAGGCCGCCCGGATGTTCCGTGGGTTGGAGTACTTCACCGTCATCGGAACGATCGCCCCCATGCTGGGACTGCTGGGGACCGTCTGGGGGATGATTCTGGCGTTCATGGAGTTTGAACAGAAAACCAACCCCCAGGTTTCGGAACTTGCCCCCGGCATTTACAAAGCGCTGGTCACAACGTTGCAGGGGTTGTGCGTCGCGATCCCCGCACTGGCGATTTACTCGATCTTGCGAAATCGCGTGGATGAGCTGGTCGCCCAAACGACACTGATGGCGGAACACGTTTTCGCTGGGTACAAGCGGTCGCTCGCCAATCCGAAACGAAATGCCGCGAAAACGGCCCGGTCCCGCGACGCCGGGCTCTCTCCTGACGACCGCGAGTCCCACGGTGCGCCGGCAGGAGGGGCTGAATGAAAATCCCAAGTCGCAATCGCGGGGGAGGTCTGAAGTTCAACCTCACCCCCATGATCGATGTGGTGTTCAACCTCATCATCTTCTTTCTCGTCGCCAGCCATTACGCGCACAGTGAAGCGACCGAAGAGATTGAACTCCCCGGTGCGGGGGGGGGCGAAGCGGAACTCGAGCAATCGGGAAAACGACTGACGATCACGCTGCTGTTCGACGGTCGGATGCTGTTGGGACCGCGCGACGCTTCGCCGCAGGAAATCGAGGCGCTACTGGCCCAGTCGACCGCGGCGCACGGGGCCGCGAATGTCGAGGTGCGGATCCGCACCGATCGCCGAGTTCCCTACGGGAGATTCGAACCGTTGCTCCTCACGTGCGCGAAGCAGGGAGTCACCCGCGTGCGATTCGCCGTCTTGAAGGAGTGACCGATGCGCGTCCCCAGTCATTACGCCCGGGCCGACATCAGCGAAAACATGATGACCCCCATGATCGACGTGGTGTTCAACCTGTTGATCTTCTTTGTCTGTGCGTCGGCACTCAACATCCAGGAACTGGTGCTGAAGGCCGACCTGGCCCCCGACGGCACCACCTCGACCTCGGGGTCACCGAGCCCGACGGTTGATCCCCTGGAAGCACCCGTTGATGTCGTTTCGATTCGACTCTCCCGCCGGGACGACGGGCGAACGATCATGCGGCTCAACGAGACCGACTACGAATCCTTCCAGGAGATTCGAGACGTATTGCGAGAGTTGTCGAAGATCGCGCCGGAAAGCCCCGTTGTTTTGCATATCGAACCCGATGTCGAAAGTGGCGAGATGATTCGGGTGTTCGACACGTGCCGGAGCGCGAAATTCCAGTCGATCCAATTCGCCGCCGGCCCGGGAAAGACGCCATGAGGGGGTTTAGCAGCCCTACGGGAACTTGCGATACCACGGGAGCGCGCGACTCCATGGGAGGGCACGGCGTCATGGGAGGGCGAGGCTCCTGCCGAGCCGCCACTGCGCTTCGTCCTGAGAAAACCGTACTCCGGTCAGCAATCGACCCGCGTCGTCCGAAAGTCATCGCGAGATGCTTGACGTACGAAAACCATCCGCCAGAAAGCGTGGAATCGTCCGATGAATTGCGGTGTGCCATCCGTTATCGGAATGTGGGTCGAAGGCTGCCCAGAGAACGTATTTTTGCATGCGAAACCACATTGGCGGCTCAGCAGGAGCTTCGCCCTCCCGTGACGCTCTTCTTGAACATTGCACGTCGCGGAACGCTCACCCGTCACACCAACGGGTATCTTTTCCTGCTGGCAATCCTGTTCGTTGTCTGCGGCAAGACCTCCCTTCCGGCCGCCGAGGCGCTCGACGACGCCACCACGCGACATCTCGCCGGCCTGCGGTCGCGTGGTCTGCACCGTCTCGTCGTCAGTTATTGCGAACATCGCCTGCAGCCGGAGAAACTCGGGGCGGGTGAACGAGCCGACCTCACGTTGGAGCTCTCCAGAACGCTGCTGGAACAGGCACGGATGCTCCCTTCCACCGAGCGGGATGGTTTATGGGACCGCGCCGGCAACATTGTCGACGAGCTGTCGAAGAGTCAGCCGGCCAATCCTCGCCGGCTGTTGTTACAGACACAACGCGGCCTGGTTCGATCGGAGATCGGTTCGTTCTGCCGGTGGCGATTGTCTGTCGCCCCCTGGGACGCCGCCACGCGTGAAAAAGGGATCGCCGAATTGACGACGGCGTGCGACGAGCTCCGCCAACTCGAGGGACGACTGGTCAAAGCCAAATCGACTTCGGGAAAGAAGCCTGACGCAGGCTCGATTCCCGCGCATCAGCTCCGAAGTCTGCACTACCAGGTTCGGCGAATGCTGGGGCAGGCGATGATCGACCTGGCCGAGATCCATCTGGCAGACTCTCCCGATCGGGCGGCCCATCTCAACGAGGCCCAGCGCGTGTTGAAATCACTCGCCGACAGTCGGGATGACGACGAAGTGGGCTGGGAATCGCGGTTGCTCATGATCCGCGCCACGCGACTGCAAGGGGATACCTCACAGGCCCGCAAACAGATCGAGTTGATGAGGAAGCGGGAACCGGACCCGCAGACCGCGCTCCGACTGAATCTTGAGGAGATTCGCAGTCGAATCGCCGACGCGAATCTCGACGCCACCCGGACACTGCTTGAGCGACTGACGGCCGGATTGCAGGAAACCGCACGGCCACCCGGCGACCTGGCGGGGGAGCGGGACTTGCTCACCGCCGAGCTGCTGGCGGCCATCTGGCGGCGGACCGAGCCCCGGGGATCGCGAACTGCCACCCGTGAATTCCAGGTGTTTGAGAAGTACGTCCTGGAGAGAATCGGGGAACTTGGTCCGGAGTGGAGCGAACGGTTGTCCGCGTTGCTGGACGCCGTCCGCGAAGAGCGACTCTTGGGTCCCGAACTCGCGGCTCTTTCGCTTCAGGCACAGGGAGCGTACTTCGCGGGCGATCTGCCCGAGGCCGAGCGATTGTACGGCGTGGCGGCCCGCCAGGCGCACACCGCAGGCCTCGCCGACCGGGCGTTCACACTGGGAATGCAACGGAGTTCGATCGCGCTCAAACGGGAAGACTGGCCGGCGGCGGCCAACGATTTGAACGAACTGGCGAACACTTACCGCGATCACACCCGGGCTGGTGAGGCGCATCTGCTGGCGGCGTATGCGCTGGGACGCGAATGGCAGCAGGATCGATCGGCAGCAGCTCACGATGCGTACCTTAAATCGCTCGAACGACACACGCGCGATTTTGCGGCCGACGCAACCGGCCCAGAAGCCGAATGGATGCTCGCCGAGCTGCTCGCCCATGACCACGATTTCGGTTCCGCTTTCGCCCACTATCAGAAGATTCCCCCCGGGCACACTCGATTTGTGGCGGCGCGAACAGGAGCCGCTCGGGCGTGTGAACAGCACTTGCGATCGATGGGAACGGGTGAGGATTCCCGGGAGTTCGAACGAGAAGCGGTCGCCTACCTGACGACGTCGCTGTTGGCTCCGCCCGATGCGCTAAGCCGGGATCAGGTTGAGACCGCGTTGGCTTTGGCTTCCATTCTCCAACGAACGAACCCGCCCGACTTTGCTGGCTCCGATCGACTTCTGACCCGGGTGTTCGAATCGTTCGAACACGTCAAGGAATCGGATGACGAGATGACACCGGAACAACGGTCAGTGGAGGCGAAGCAGCAAGTACGGGGCATGCAGTTGCGAGTCTTGTCGCTCGCGGGACAACAGCGGTTCAGTGAGGCCCGCCGGGTCTTGGAACAGGTCGCGAAGTCCAGCCCGTTGGAACTTTTGGGGATTTTGGAAGGAGTCGGATCGCTCTCGGCAGATACCCGACAGGATCCGCTGAACGGTCTGGCGGACCTGCAACTGACCGCCGCCCGCACCCTCGACGCACGGCGGGCCGAGCTGCAGCCGGCCGAACAGAAGCGACTCGACCTGGCACTCGCGCGGGCCTTGCGTGCGAATTCGCATACGCAGGAGTCGGTCGACGTGTATTCACGACTGGCGACCGCTCACCCGCGTGATGCTTCGATTCTGGCGGAGCAGGGAGACTTTCTGCTTTCGCTTTCCGATGCCGACCAGCGGCGTGCCGGACTGGTCGCATTGCGCAAGCTGGAATCACTCCACCGCCCCGGAACCGAAGCCTGGCTCGAAGCGCGGCTGCGGGTCGCTCGCGGACTGTTCCAGGTGGGGCAACGGAAAGAAACCCGAAAGCTCATTCGCAAGACCCGATTACTCTATCCGAAAATGGGTAACTCCGAACTGGCGCAGAGCTTCAACGAACTTGAGAAAGAGTGCGGCGAGTAAGTTGTTATCCAACTTCGCCCTTTTCGAGTTCGGCGATGACGTCTGCGGGAATTGAGTCGGCCTCGTCAACGGTTTTTCACCTGAATCTGGGGAAACGCACAAATCGCTCCGACGGTGAAAAACACCAGGCCAACATAGAACAATTTTCCCGCCCCCTCAGGAAGAATGTCTCGATTGGTCATGATGTTCCGCATTCCAAACCGCCACAGGACGACCCCGAGCCACATCATGGGATCCTGTTCGCTCAACGTGTTGATGCACCACAGGTACGACCCGATCCAGCAGAACATGCCCGCGAGAAGGCATGTGCCCCATACCCACCCTCCAAACTGTTTGTCGGCAAACGAGGCGAAAATCAAGCCCAGGACGACGCACGCACCAACGATCGGCAGCCCCCACGTTTTCAGGAATCGGACAGACGGTTCCTCCCAAATCGAATTCTGTTGCTTGCGACCCCGGCGCCCTCCACGGGATCGTCCTCTCCCTGCTGAATTTTCTTCTTGCTCATCAAGTTCATCGTCGTCGGAATCGTCTTCGACCGGCAACTCGACTCTCACCGTCTCGCCACAGTGTTTGCATCGGATTCGTTTACCGAGCAGATCGCTTTTTGCCTTGAGGTACTGAAAACAGACGGGACATTCAAACTCAATCATGTGATACGGCCTCGCGGTTTGTGAATCTCGTGTGCCACTCGAAAGTTCGGTCCGTTACCCAGACATCGGAATCACCCTGAGTGTGCAAGACCCGTTCGGCCCAACACCCCGGTTGGCTGAGTCAACCCGCCTGTGCCGCAAAGGTATCAGAATTTATTGACATTTCAAGACTTCAATTCTGCGCTGCGCCCGGTAGATCCCCGAGTGCCCGCTGAGAAAATACGACAGAAAGCAGGCAATCGCCGCGTAGGCCACGAATCCTGATCTCAGCAGGTCGCCATTTCCCGGCGTAAAGAGTTCCAGCGCCATGATCGTGCAGGCAAGCGGGGTATTGGTCGCGCCGGCGAAGACGGCGACAAACCCCAGACCGGCCATCAGATCGACGGGGGCCCCCAACACAACCGCCAGCACGTTCCCCAGTGCGGCACCAATAAAGAACAACGGCGTCACCTCCCCCCCTTTGAACCCGCTCCCCACCGTCACCGCGGTGAATACCAGTTTCCAAAACCAGCTCCACGGCGCCGCCCCACCTGTGTGAAAGCAGGACTGAATGCAAACCCCCGTCGCACTGTTCGGATCGGGGGAGACCCCCAGCCCCAGGTAATCGCGGGAACCGACAAGGTGAACGAGGCCGATCACCACCAGCCCCCCAATGAATGGTCGAAACGAAGGTGAGTGAATCGTCTTCTGGAAAAAATGCTGAATGCGGTGCGTCAGCTCGGCGAACAGCACACTGGTCAGGCCGAACGCGACCGACGCCACGCACACTTTGGCGACCAGCCAGCCATCCAGTAGCGACGCCCCCTTGCTCAGCCCGACCCGCGCGAAACTCGCGATGCTGTAGTGCGTATGCTGGATGCCGAGCGCGGTCGTCACCTGATCGCCGACGATGCTGGCGGCCAGACAGGGAATGAGCGCCTCGTAGCCAATCCTTCCCCGAATCAGCACTTCCATCGCGAAGATCGCGCCGGCGAGCGGTGTGCCGAAGACCGCGCCGAACCCCGCCGCGATCCCCGCCATCAGAATCAGTCGAACATCGGCGGGACCAAGCCGCAGCGCGCGGGCGAGGGCACCCGCGACACTCCCTCCCATCTGGACGGCGGTCCCTTCACGACCGGCCGATCCTCCGCACAGATGGGTGATCAACGTCCCGACCAGGACCAGCGGTGCCATCCGGGTGGGAACGCCTCCCCCCGGCTCGTGAATCTGCTCGACGATGAGGTTGTTCCCCCCTTCCGCCGACCGTCCCAGCGACTGATAGAGTTTTCCGACCGCCAGCCCTGCGAACGGCAACAGGTAAAGCAGCCAGGGATTCTGCCACTGCAACCGCGTCGTCTGATCCAGCAACCAGAGAAACAACGCGACCAATGCGCCAACCGCCGTCCCCAGGACAGAACTGATCGCCAGCCATTTGACGACAAACAGCCCCAAGTCGAAATGCTCGCGCACTTGCTCCCGTAACTTCATGATTGCCAACGCCGCTTCCCGGGATGTGGATGTCAACTCAGCACAGCAGAGATTGCAACCGTGAATCCGAGCCGCGCCCTTCAGGAAGCGGTAGTCAGTGACCGCTTCCTGACGGGCGCGGCTCGGTTGAAACCTATCGCATTCGGATGACCTTTGAACAAGCGACGCAACCTTTGGCCAGCCAATTCATGCGGCCTACATCGAATTGATTTTTTCCGCGATCAGATTCCGCACCACCGCAGGGTCGGCTCCCTTCACCGCCTTCATCACCTGGCCGACCAAGGGGCCGATCGCCCCCTGTTTCCCTCCCTTGAAGTCGGCGACGATCTTCGGGTTCTTCGCGACGACGTCGGCGATCGCCTGTTCGATCGCGCCGGTGTCGGTCACCAGCGCCAAGCCCTTCTCGGCGATGATTTGATCGATCTGATGCGACGACAACACCTGCCGGGCGTGCGTTTCCGACAACAGTGTCGCGAACACTTCGCGGGCGCTTTTGATCGTGATCTGCTTGCTGGTGATCCGTCCCAGCAAGTTGCCCAAAACAGCGGCACGCAGCGGGAATTGGGCGATCGTCTGGTTCCGTTCGTTCATCTCCCGCAGCACATCCTGCGTCACCCAGTTGCTCGCCTGTTTGCCGTCGCCGCACAGCTTCGCGACTTCTTCGTAATACTCCGCGAACTCCAGCCCCTGCCCGACGATGACACTCGCGTCGTAGGTCGAAAGCTGATACGCCGCCGCGAGCCGCTTGCGCCGGTCGGCGGGAAACTCACACAACGACGAACGGATCCCCTCGAGGAATTCCTCCGAGACAATCACCGGGACCAGATCGGGATCGGGGAAATAGCGGTAGTCCGACGCCTCTTCCTTACCGCGCTGCGCGAACGTCACGCCGCGGGCCGCGTCGAAACCCCGCGTCTCCTTGGCGACATCGCCAATCTTCTGTCCGGTCTTCTTCCACTGTTCAAGCTGGCGTTTTTCCTCATACTCAATCGCCAGTTCCACGTTGCGGAAGCTGTTGAGATTCTTGACCTCGACAATGGGGGTGGGAATCTTGTGCCCATCGTCGGTGTGAATATGCAGGTTGACATTCGCGTCGCACCGCAAACTTCCCTCCTGCATATTGCAGTCGGAAACCCCCAAATACGTCAGCAGCAGTTTCAGTTCTTCCAGATACCGCCGGGCTTCTGAGGGGGAACGCAAGTCGGGTTGCGAGACGATTTCCACCAGCGGCGTGCCGGCGCGGTTCAGGTCGACCTGGCTGTCGGCCTTGCGTCCCGAGTCGTCGTGGGTGTTTTTCCCCGCGTCTTCTTCCAAGTGGGCGCGAATGATCCCGATTCGGCGGGTCTCCCCCGTCCCCTCCTCAGTCTCCAGCGGTTCGAGTTCGACGAAACCGTCTTCGCTGAATGGCAGGTCGTACTGACTGATCTGATACCCCTTCGGCAAATCGGGATAGTAATACTGTTTGCGATCCCACTTCGTGTAGGGAGAGATCGCGCAGTTGAGCGCCATCGCCGTCTTGACCGCCAGCGTGAACGCCTCGCGATTCAAGACCGGCAGCGAACCGGGGAGCCCCAGACAGACCGGGCATGTCTGCACATTGGGCTGCGTGGGGTTGAACGCCGTCGTGCAGCCGCAGAAGACTTTCGTCTTGGTCTGCAATTGCACGTGAACTTCCAGGCCGATGATTGTGGTGGTATGCATGAGTGGGATGACGGATCTGGGAACGGGTTTCGACCCTGCCTCGCGAGCTATTTTGTGACCACCATGTTCGGCGGAATCCGCGTGTGCCAGTCGGTCTCCCGTTCGAACATGCGGGCCGCCCGCAGCAGTTTCCCCTCGGCGAAGGGGGCACCCAGCAACTGCAGGCCCAGGGGCAAGCCCCCCGAGCTGAACCCCGCGGGGACGGAGATCCCCGGGATCCCCGCGAGATTGGCGCTAATGGTGTAAATGTCCGACAGATACATCGCCAGCGGATCGTTCACCAGTTCCCCGATCTTGAACGCGGGGGTCGGATTCACCGGCGTCGCGATGATGTCGACTTCGCCAAACGCCTCGTCAAAGTCGTTGCGGATCAACCGCCGCACTTTGAGCGCCTTCAGGTAGTACGCGTCATAGTACCCGGCCGACAGGGCGTAGGTCCCCAGCATGATCCGGCGTTTGACTTCCGAACCGAACCCTTCACCCCGGCTGGCGGAATACATGTCGACCATGCTGTCGAACTGAGCGGCGCGATGGCCGTAATGAACACCGTCGTAACGGGCGAGATTGCTCGACGCCTCTGACGGCGCGACCAGGTAATACACCGCGACGGCGTACTTCTGGTGCGGGAGCGAGATTTCCTGGATCGTCGCCCCGAGTTTCTTGTAGATGTTGAGAGCGTCCTTCACCGAACGTTCGACCTCCGGGTCGAGACCCGGAGCGAAGTGTTCCTTGGCGTAGCCGATCTTCAGTCCTTCGAGCGGATGGTCGACCGTCTGACTGTAGTTCGGCACATCGTGGGGGACCGACGTCGAATCACGGCCGTCGTGGCCGGCGATCGCTTCCAGCAGCAGGGCCGCCCCCTGCACATCCCGTGCGAACGGGCCGATCTGATCGAGCGAACTGGCATAGGCGATCAACCCGAATCGTGACACCCGTCCGTAGGTTGGCTTCATTCCGACAACCCCGCACAGGCCGGCCGGTTGTCGGATCGAACCGCCGGTGTCGCTTCCCAGCGACAGCGGAGCCATCAGCGCCGAAACAGCCGCCGCTGACCCGCCGCTTGATCCTCCCGGGGTCCGTTCGAGATCCCAGGGATTGCGGGTGATCTGGTACGCCGAGTTTTCGGTCGACGAACCCATGGCGAACTCGTCCATGTTCGTCTTGCCGAGCAGAACGGCGTCCGCTGCCCGCAATCGTTCGATCACGTGCGCGTCATAGGGTGCGACGAACTTCTCGAGCATGCGACTCGCGCAGGTGGTCACCGTCCCTTTCTGGCAGATCACGTCTTTGATCGCTACGGGAACTCCCGCGAGCAGGCCGAGCGTTTCGCCAGCGGCCCGGCGTTGGTCGACCGACCGCGCCTGGGCGAGCGACGCTTCGGCATCGACCGAGAGAAACGCCCGGACGCTGGCGTCGTGTGCCGAGATCTGGTCGAGGCACGCCTGCGTCAGTTCAACCGACTTCAATTCGCCCGTGGCGAGTTTGCCAAGAAGCTCGGAAACCGTGAGACCTGGAATTGACATGAAATCGTGGGAAGTGAGTGATTGTCCAGACGCCGACCGACCACGGGAGAAGGCTCCCGGGGAATCCGCATTGTCGCAGGCGGACGGGAAAATACCAGCGATTCCAAAAACCCAGCGAGCGGGGCGGCGTCAGCCCCCTGAGCCGACCTCCATCAACCTCCCCGCTGGCCAAAGAACCCTCCCGACCGATATCTTACCCCCCACGACCTTCTCCCGTTCGGCCGCACAACTCCCTCACACGCTCTTGCATCCCGGGAATTCCCATGCGTTCCTGCCTGGCTCTCCTCCTGTTCCTTGCCGCGTTCTCTCCAGCAGCGACCGCGTTCGCCCAGCCGGCCGGGCTTGTCGAGTTCACCCGCCAGGAAGATGTGATCTACGGTCGCAAATTCGGGACCGCTCTCACGCTCGACGTCTTTACCCCCAAAGCCAACGCCAACGGCCGGGGATTGATTTTCTGTGTCAGCGGCGGTTGGTTTTCCGCCCATGAGGCGATCAATGTCGGTTTCTTCAACGAATTCCTGAAGCGGGGCTACACGGTCTTCGCGGTCGTGCATGGCAGTCAGCCAAAATTCACGATTCCCGAAATCCTTCAGGACCAGCATCGTGCGGTCCGGTTCGTGCGCCATAACGCGAAGCGGTTTGGCATCGATCCCGACCAGATCGGAATTTACGGCGGGTCGGCAGGCGGGCATCTCTCGCTGATGCAGGGGACGGCGGGCGAAAAAGGGAATCCCGAGGCGACGGATCCGGTCGATCGCCAAAGCAGCCGGGTGCAGGCGGTCGCCTGTTTCTTTCCTCCCACCGACTTTCTGAACTATGGCAAACCGGGGGAAAACGCTTTGGGGCGGGGCGTTCTCGCCAGTTTTCGCGCACCGTTCGATTTCCGGGAACTCGATCCCAAAATCAATTCGTTCGTGCTGATCAGCGACGAGGATCGCATTCTGGAAATCGGTCGACAGATTTCCCCGGTGTATCAGGTCACTCCCGACGACGCCCCATCACTGATCATACATGGCGATGCCGACAAGCTGGTGCCGATTCAACAGGCTGAGCGGATCATCGAGGCATTCAAGGAGCAAAACGTCCCTGCCGAACTGATTGTCAAACCCGGCGCGGCTCATGGGTGGCCCGATCTGCCGCTCGATCTGGTGAAATTCGCCGACTGGTTCGACAAACACCTCAAGCCGGCGGCGAAGTGATCTTCGGATCGCGCTGAGTTCATCCACACCCCTCGATCATCCCGGCTGCTATGCGAATCGCCTATCTCGACTGTTCCTCCGGCATCTCGGGTGACATGACGGTCGCCGCCCTGGTGGACGCCGGGGTCGATCCCCAGGCGATCATCGGGGGGATCGCCTCGCTGGGGTTGCCGGGTGTCGAAATCTCCTTTCAGCAGGTGATGCGGTGCGCGTTCCGGGCGCTGCACTTGCGGATCACGCATCCCGAACAGCACGCGCATCGGCATCTGGCCGACATTCATGCGATTCTGGATCGCGGCTCGCTCGCGCCGCGGCAGAAGCAGCTCGCCCTGCGGATCTTTCACGAAATCGCCAAAGCAGAGGCGACCGTTCACGGGACGACGGTCGACCAGATCCATTTTCATGAAGTCGGGGCGATCGATTCGATTGTTGATATTGTGGCGTCGGCGATCGGGTTTGATCTCCTGGGGGTTGAAGAGGTGATCTCCAGCCCGATCCCCACCGGTCGCGGGCAAGTGCGGATCGCGCATGGTGTCTGCACCGTTCCGACGCCGGGGACCGCGGAACTGTTGAAGGGAGTCCCGCTGGTCGACGTCCCGGTGAATCTCGAACTCACGACCCCCACGGGGGCGGCGATTCTCAAGGCGGTCGTCGACCGGTTCGGCCCGATTCCTTCGATGACGATTGAGAGTATCGGGCATGGGGCCGGCACGAAGGATCTGACCGACCGCGCCAACATGCTGCGGATTCTGGTGGGGGAGGCGACCACCGCCGACGCTGAACACGACGAGGTGCTGGTCCTGGAGACGAATCTCGACGACGTCTCGGGAGAGATTGTCGGGTATACCAAGCAGCGATTGCTGGCTGCCGGCGCGCTCGACGTGTATTCGATTCCGCTGCAGATGAAGAAGGATCGGCCAGGCGTGCTGCTCGGGGTGATCTGCCGACCCGCCGACCAGGCCCGGCTGGAGGCGATTCTGTTCGAGGAGACCCAGACGTTCGGAATCCGGCGGACCACCGCGCAGCGAACCAAGCGGACACGCGTTGGCTGTTCGGTGAAAACGCCCTGGGGAGAGGTCGCGGGGAAACTCGGGCGACACGCGGGCCAGTTGGTGTTCACCCCGGAGTATGAAGCGTGTGCCCAGATCGCCCGCCAGTTCGCGGTTCCGCTGCGCGAAGTGTATCGCTCTGCCGACGAAGCGTTTCGCGCGCAGGATCCGGCGGTCGCCCAAACTCTTCTGGCGAAGTCCGACGCTCCGGCTCCTGTGATCAGCCCGCAGGTGAAGCCGGTCGGTGGACATTCGCATGACCACGGCCATGACCATTCTCATGATCATTCACACGACCATGGGCATGATCATCGTTAGAACGGGAACACTGTCATCGCGTCTCCTGCACCGACCGGTTCGATGATGAAGACGTAAGTTCAAGACCTCGTCTCTCATCGCGACACGGTCCCCAGACCCCATCCGGCTCGCCCGGATGGTGAATGAGATCGGCAGCTAGAAAAATGCCCCCTCATCGAGCAAGACCCCATCCACCTCGTGTGGATCGGTGAATGAGATCCTCGCTCTGTCAGGCAAGACCGGCGAAACCCGGCAGGATCACAAGGCAATTGGTCGCCAATTGTCGCAGGGAACGCGAACCGCAGTCATGCATCAAAAAAATGCACGACATCGCCAGTGGCACCAGTTGATTTGGTTATGGACGTCGTGGGTGGCAGACAGAGCGAAGATCTGATTCACCAATCCACACAAGGTGGATGGGGTCTGGGCCGCGAAATGCAGTTTGGGGCTAGCCATCGATCTTTCTCCCCATCCGCTCAAGGCGGATGGGGCCGTCGCCAACACAAGCCGCCAATCGGCTTTCCCACGTCTTCAATTCAACAGCCCGCTTCGGGGCTAGGATCCCCGAATTCCAACCACCATGCATGTCTACGCTCGCACGGCCGACTCGCTGCGCTCGCTGGCCGTGGCACCCAACCTAGTTTTCAAGCGGGCGGTTGCTTCAATTACGGCTTGTTCTTGCCGTCGCTGTCGTAGAAGAAGCAGTCCGGTCCCTTGTTGGTGTAGTAGGGGTACTGCACAACCGCCGGCATTGCTCCGGCAGGGGGGTAGGAGAGGTCGTGAGGCACGTGGTACGGTCGGCACTGGTGACGGGCGCGACGGCTGCATTCATCGCAGTCGCAGTCGTCCGATTCACAGTAGCCGTTGTCAGAGCCGGCGTAGGCCATGTCGCCTGGACCTTGTCCCCGAACGACCTTGGAGCTGCTGCATCCTACAGCAAAGGGAAGAAGCACAGCGGCCGCAGCCAGCAACAGCAGATTGGAACGCATGGGAAGGATCCCCCTGAAAGCCAACAGGAAATGACCAGGGTCCGCGCCTCATCCGTGCGGGGCTCGTGGGAAGACGCCCGGTCAGAAGGATTTATCGGCGTCGCGCCAGGCAGATCGTGCATAATCCACACCCCAAGAATGACCGTTGTCGCAGAGTCGATTCATTCGTCTTGCAGATTCGACCCAATCGGATTAAATTCACACGGCTGGTTTCCCGGTCCCGGCCAGAGTTGGCAATTCTGACGCAACCTGCATTTTAACAAGCAGTTGCGACACCTACTGGATGACTCAGAGAAACTCGTCTCTCAATGAAAGTTGACTGGGCGCACGGACATGTTGCCTGTGCGCCCAACCATCAGATCCCTGGCGGAGAACGCCATTTTCATTGAGTTTGTGAACAACGGAGTGTGATTCAATGCTCGTCGCCGCCTCGACTCGTTGCTTTTCCGACCTTCCGGTCAATCAGGCCTGCTTCCACATCGACGACATGGGGTACGACAAGGTCGAACTGTGGTTCGATGAGCAGAGTTCGCACCTCAAACCGTCGGAACTGATCAAGGATCCCGATCGCTTCTGTGCCCGCTACCGGGAAATCACCCGCTTGACGCCGATTTCGTTCTGCCTTGAAAACGAACTGTCGGCGGCCGACTTCACCGTCGTGGCGAAGGTCGCGAAGCAGTTACGCGTCCCGCAGATCACCGTCCCGTCCGCGAAACTGGGCACGCCGTTCAATTCTGAAGTCGACCGCCTGCGTGAGCTGACCAAAATCGGCGTGCAGGATGGTGTGGTCGTCTCGTTCAAAACGAAAACCGGGCATCTTTCGGAAGATCCCCGGACGGCGGTCGAACTCTGCCAGGCGGCTCCCGGTCTCGGCATTACCCTGGATCCAAGCTGCTACGTCTGTGGTCCCCACAAAAGCGCCTCGCACGACCCGGTTTACCCGTACGTCTACCACGTCCATCTGCGGGATTCGACGAACGAGCAATTCCAGGTGCCGGTCGGTCTGGGAGAGCTGGACTACGCCCGCATGATCAGTCAGCTCGAACGGACCAATTATACCCGCACACTCTCGGTCGAGATCTATCCCGAACTGATGGATACCGCGGGCCGGGGGGTTGAGATGCGGAAGGTCCGCTTGCTGCTGGAGAGCCTGCTGTAGCGATCAGCGTCCGCCGTTCCCAATCACGTCAACTTGCCACGTCCCAGAATCGGCCACACCACTTCCAGGCGGTTGTCGCGAAACCCATGGAATTCGTCGTGGAGGACCGTCGTGAAGTCGCCGTATCCCACCACCAGTTCGATCTTGTCCCCAATCTTCAGATCCTGCGAGCGGGGGCCCAAATCCAGTTCGCAATGCTCGGCAGAGAGTCGCTTGACCTTGGCGTCGGGATAACCGACGACCACCGGAAGCGCCAGATCCGGGTACATCGTCTTGCGTCCCGCGTCGAGAACCGCCCGCTCCAGCGTGGGCCGACTCACGACCGTGGCCAGCACCGTCAGGGCGTATTCCAGGTCGGTGACCTGGCAATCGTTGCGGTAGAAGGGATCCATGAAAATCCCACCGCCAGCCTGGAGTTCCTTGATTCCCGGACACTTCGCGGTGATCTGGTAAGAACCGGTTCCCCCGGCACTCACGATGTCGCAGTTCAGTCCCGCCTGGCGGATCGCGTCGGCACAGCCGGTCAACAGGCCGATCGCCGAGCTGATCTTTTGTGTCTTCTCCTCCTGGTCGGCGATTCGCAGCAGGTGTCCTTCATACCCCATGATGCCGGCGAAGCGGACTCCCTTAAGCTGGTCAATTGCCTGCGCGAGTTCCAGCGTGTCGCGACCGGGGCGAACCCCCACGCGGTCGAGTCCCAGATTGACTTCGATGATCACCCGGGGGGCGACGCCGCGCTGCCGACAGACCGCCGCCAGTGGTTCGACCTGGGCGTAGTGATCGCACGTGATGATCGGGTCGGCGTGCCGGCACAGGGCGGCGACCCGTTCCCACTTCCGCTGGCCGACCACCATGTTCGCGATCAGAATGTCCCGCACGCCACCAGCCGCCATCACCTCGGCTTCCGACACTTTGGCGCACGTCACCCCGATCGCCCCGGCGGCGATCTCCATCAACGCGATCGCCGGCGTTTTGTGGCACTTTTCGTGCGGCCGCCACTGCACTCCGTTCGCTTTGCACGTCTCGGCCATCAACCGAATGTTCGCTTCCATGCGATCGAGATCGATGCAGAGCAAGGGGGTGTCGAGCTCGTATTTGTTGGTGCCGATCAAAGACTGAGACACAGTTCGGGCCAGAGAATGAGGTATCGAGTTGGTTTCTGAATCGGTCCGGCAGTGGATGCGAATCCTGGTGAGACTCTAGCAGGCGAGCCGGGCGGAGTCACCTGCGACCGGTTCGCTTCCGACACCACAGCGGCATCGGGTACAGTCATGGGATGAGTGAAGCACATCGTGAAGCACCGCGACTCACCTACCGGCCCCGGCGACTGATGCCCCTGGTTTTGTTCCTTCTGACGGTCGCCAGTACGATCTATGTCGGAAGATTGCAGTTCCAGGTTCCGGAGATGATTGTTGACCCGGCGACGGGCCAAAGACTCCCGCACGTCAATGTCGATATCGCCAACCGCACTGTCGAGGTGGTGTACGACCATCGGCAATCGTGGCTGAATGGGCTGACGTACTCACTCGCCGTCCTCACGATGCTGGGGGCGCATGAGCTGGGGCACTACCTGCAAACCCGGCGTTACCGCGTCCCCGCCAGCCTGCCGCTTTTCATTCCCATGCCGTTCAGCCCGATAGGCACCATGGGAGCCGTGATCTCGCAGCAGGGAGGAGTGGCCGATCGGAAGGCGATGTTCGATATCGCCATCAGCGGGCCGCTGGCCGGCCTGGTGGTGGCGATTCCCCTCAACTGGTGGGGGATCGCGCACTCAAGAATCGGGCCGATTCTGCCGGGATCGACTGGTTATTCGAATCCGCTGATTGTCGAATGGATGGTGGGCTGGATCTTGCGGCCGTTACAGCCGGGCGAGGACATCTCCCTCAACCCGATTCTGTTCGCGGGCTGGGTCGGGATCTTCATCACCGCGCTGAATCTGATTCCCGTCGGTCAACTGGATGGGGGGCATATCCTGTATTGCCTGATCGGGAAACGGGCCCATCTCGTCGCCCGCGCCCTCTTCTTTGGCAGTCTCGGCTTCATGATTTTTCAAGCGGTCCAGGGGAACAACGAATATTTGGGTTGGAGCCTGATTCTGACACTGGTGGGGGTCTCGGGATTGAGACATCCCCCCACCTCCGACGACCGCGTACCCCTGGGGATTCCACGTATTGTGCTGGGATGGTTGACTCTGGCGTTCATTTTCGTCGGGTTCGTTTCGGTGCCGTTCTATGAGGGGGAAAAGCCGAATCCCCCAGCGGAGCAAACAGCGCCGGCGACCGACCAGAAAGCTTCCCCCTGAGTACCTGTCCAAAATCAAATCGATGATTTTATAGTGTACATCGCGGCGCAGCCGCCGTCGCATCCCGTAGCTGCGCTCAAAAAAGAATCTGGCGATCAGTGAATCGTCGATTGGAAGCCCATTGGCGACCCCGGCAGGGGTCAAATCGATTAGCCCCGGGTCGTGGTCGCGTCAGCGGCAACGACCCGGGGTTTGGCGACAACGCGAGTATCGACCCCGGCAGGGGTCGCATACGATGTCGACGTGCGGCGGGATGGTGCGATTCAGCGAAATGTGTTTGGGAGGTCGCGCGACGGCGTATGTGACCCCTGCCGGGGTCAGACGCCTTGGCGGGCCGAAACCCTGGGTCTCGATCGCTGCGCGATCGTGACCCGGGGCTAATCGATTTGACCCCTGCCGGGGTCGCGCTCTGCGACGTGTGGCGTCGAGGAACTGGTTCTCGCGAAACGCTCGGGGAGTCGCGTGGACTATAACCTCTACACGACGGAGACTTACTGCCGGTTCCTCTGCACCACATGTTGTGCGCCGCGCAGAATCACGGTGTTGATCCAGGACGGGTTCTAAGTTCAGTCGTTGCGCGAGTTTCGCGTGGAATTGCTCTCGGAGGGATCGTCTTCCCCGCCGACCAATTGAATTTCGGCTGATTCCTCCCGGGCGACTTCCGCGAGCCATTCGTCGATCTCGACATTCAAGCGGTCGGTTTGAATTCGCTCGATTTCCTTCGCACGCTGACCTGCGACGACGCGGCCGGTGGTATGCCCGACAATGCGTGCACCCAACCCGATGACCGGGCTAGCGATCCCCGAAACGAACGGACTCGCAAGCCCCGCGCTGCGGGAGCCGAGTTGGGCGTACAATTCGGGATACGCCTGTTTCTCGAGTTCCCAGTTTTCTTCCGCCTGAAGGTATCCGACGACGTCATCGGTCTTTTTCGCTTCCCGCGCCAATGAGAGGCCGGGCAAGTAACTGAACGCGACGTAACTTCCGACGTGGCTCTTCGTGTGAACGTCTTTCGCCCACGCCGCCTCATACAGACCGCGGTTCGGGTGGGGGGAATTGAGACTCAATGTGTTCGTGAACGGATTGTAGTTGTCTTTGCCAAAGACCCGGCCGGGAAGCAGTGTGTAACCCACAACGCTTGCCGCCCCCAAAGTGTATTTCCACACGGGGGCAACGCGATCGTTCTCTTTCAATCGCCGCCATTGATCGTCCGGATCGTAATCATTGACCGAAACATAGACGTCGGTGAGGTCGTTCTTCTCCAGATACTGGGCGACCTGCCGTTCCGATTCATCGGTCGATTCCTCATCCTGGTTGCGACCGAATGAGAGCAGCCGCTTCGGAAACTGCACAATCGACTTCAGCCGGTCGAGATGCTCGTCCGGGCCACCATGCTCCACCACCAGCGGCGGCGCTTCGACTCCTTCGGGATGGAATCGGCCATATTTGTACGGACGTCCCGCGCAGCCAGCGGTTAGAACGACGACCAGCCACGCGACGGCGCGGGGAAAGGTGGGAACGAGTCGGGAGGTGCGCATTGCGCCCGAAGCGGGGAGGGAATCGGATAGGAGGGGCCGGCTGTTTACCAGATGCGCAAGTCGGCGACAATCGCAATTTCATCTCGCCACTTTTCGGCGAACAATTCGCGTTGCAAAACGCCTCGGCAGTCAGTCCGCTCTGTCTGCTGTGAGATATTGTGAGGAAGAACGGAAGGCGGGATCGAGATCCCGCACTCCAAGCTGAATCGTGCGAAATTCGGAGGGGTTCTACTGCCGAAACAGCGGGGCTAACAACGCGAGAATCCCCAGGGTAGACATCAACACCGCCAGGAGCAGCGCGGGCGAAAACACCGGGGCAGGGTAATGAACCCGCAGACGCTTCAAGCTGAGTCGGTGTTGCCAGGTCGCCAAAGTCAGTGTGGTGACGCCAATCGCCACCATGATCATCCCCAACGAGCGCGGTCCCAGGATGTGGAATTCATGCTGCCCTGGTGCCTGCTCAGACGCGAATTGAAAGAACTTGTAGAGCGAAAAGCCGAATGTCACCAGCGATGTTCCGGTCCGCACCCAGGCCATCAAATTGCGTTCGTGCGCCAGGTACGTTCGTTCAAACGCCATCTGCATCTGGTCGGGTGGCTCAAACGCCGACACAGGCTTCGATGGCTTTTCAGACTCGGGGTGATCCGAAAGCATCCGCGTTTACTCCTTTCGATAGGCCCGGGAAAGCCGATTGACGACGCTGCGCGCCACCGCGTAGGGAACGACAGCCAGAAGTGTCGCCACCAACAACATCGGGATCACGTGAATCCAGCCGGTGACGACAAGCTGATACGCCACATCAAGGGCGGCGGCCACGAAGAACAGCGTGCAGACATCCCCCCACACCTCACGAATCGAATGCGCGCGATCGCGGGAACTGAACAAGAGATGCCACAGGAATGGGGGCCGACCGTCCCGTGCGTCGCGGCGACCCGATCGAAATGCGATCGCGATGGCCATTACCGGTTGGACGAACAGTCGAAAACTGAAGGGACCATGTTCCCGATCGACCAGAGTTTCCCACGCTTCTCGCAACAGTTCCATCGCTCTCCTGGCTCCCAATAATCAATAGGGAATGCGAACCGCGCGAACCAGCAAATCTCCCGAGAGTTCTCCCAGAAAGGTGAGAATCACGCCGACGAACAGCACACCGGTCGCCGACTGCGTGTTGCGATAGCGGAGGATCTTTTTGACCATGATCCAGACGACCAATGGGCCCACCACGCCGGCCAGCCACCGCAGCGCGAGCCACGTGCCGGGAGCCCCCCCGCTCGGAGGCGGCCAGTGCGCCCCCAACATCCAGCCCGAAACCGCCAGACGCGCCAGCCCGGCGATCCCGAGCGCGTTATTCAATCTCAACAACGGCGCAAGCGGCATCCCCGGCGCGGTGAGGTAACGATGTCCCAACAGCATCCCCGCCATCGCCCCCCCCAATGTTCCCACCGTGGCGACGGTGGAACAAAGCAGCGGCATCAGCGGAACCCCCGCCGACTCAGACAGCCGCTGACCACAGGCAATTGTCTCATACGCCGCCAGCAGCGAAACCAACAGCAACGCAATCGTTCCTCCCGAGCGCCGTTCGAGCAGCCACAGCACCGAACCGACGAATGCCGTCACACACAACGCGATCGGTCCGAACCGGTTCCCCTCGGTCGTCAGCGTCGCCACCACTCCCAAGCCCAGGCAGACCAGCAGCAGAATCCGAAAAAACGCGCTGGTCACATTCTGGCGCGGCATCACCAGCAGCATCAACCCGATGCCGGCAATCAATCGGAGCGAAAAGAAAGCGATGGCGTCCTGCATGACTCTCCCCGAAGGACGGCTACCTCTTGTTCATGATCAGCGCCATCGCTTCCGCCCGCGTCGACTGGTTCGTCTTGAACCGACCGCGAACAGCACTGGTCACCGTGAGACTGCCCGGTTTGCGCACTCCCCGAATCGTCATGCACGTGTGAGTCGCTTCGAGTACCACCACCACCCCTTTCGCCCGCAACTCCTTCTCCATCAGGTCGGCGATCTGGTGCGTCATCCGCTCCTGCACCTGCGGGCGGTGGGAAATGTCCTCCACCACCCGGGCCAGTTTGCTCAACCCCGCCACCTTTCCGTCCGGGATGTAACCGATATGCGCCACCCCATGGAACGGCAGCAGATGATGCTCGCACATGCTGTTGAACGTGATGTCCCGCACCAGCACCATCTCGTCGTACTTCTCTTCGAACACCCGCCGCAGATGCTCTTCGGGAGTCGCCCTCAATCCCGAAAACAGCTCGGCATACATCCGCGCCACGCGCGCCGGTGTTTCGAGCAGCCCCTCCCGGTCGGGGTCTTCTCCCACCGCCGCGAGAATCTCGCGCACGGCGCGTTCAATACGCGGCAGGTCCACCGGTTGTGACGAGTCCGACATCGCTCAATTCAGACTGAATCGGGGAGGGTATTTCACCGGACGCCGTTGAGGTTGTCCCTCGGAAGAGAGCGCGTGAATCGTCCGCAGCAGGAATTCGCTCCGCCGTTCGACATCCACCTCGGCGAGCGCCCGGTACTTGTCGACGGGAGCGACTTTGAGGGCGGCCACCAGCAGATCGCACAGCACCCCTAACGGCAAATCAGCATCAAGCATCTGCTGGAACAGCGAATCTGACCGCCCCGTTTTCATCAACCGCCGGAACGACTTCAGCAGCTCTTCCTGCCGAACCTCCAGATCGATCGCCAGGTCGTCGCGATACTCGTCGGGGAGCAATTCCAGTTCCCCCACGCGGTACGGCAGGTCGGTCACCAGTTCACTGACCAGCTCGGCCCGTTGCAGTCCGGTGAGAACAATATTGTATCGCCCCCCGGCCAATCGCTCTTCCGCCGTGATCCGTCCCACACAGACAATCGGGTTCAGTTCAGGCCCGGCGGGTGAGACGGGACCGGAACGCGGGAGCGCGAGCGCGATCAACCGGTTCCCGTCGAGCGCGTCGGCGACCATCTTGCGATACCGCGGCTCGAAGATGTGCAACGGCAGCGCCACATGGGGGAACAGAACCACCCCATCCAGCGGGAACAAAGGAACCGTCCCCTCGAAACCAGTGAGGTCGGCGGTGAATTCGGGTTCAGAGTGCATGGAAACCGGTCAATCTCCCGGAATCTTCAGTTTCGGAATCCGCTCGTCGCGCAACGCCACGCCGGCGGGATATTTGTCCTGGTTTTCAACCAGCTCCGCGAAACACCAGTCGAGGTTCTTCAGAAACTCCTCGACATCCAGTCCTTCGTACCGGGGGGCGTACGCCTCCAGGTACTTTCGCGACGACAGGTAGACTTTCTTCGCCCCCCCCAGATTCTCGTTGCCAAAGTGCAACAGCGCCACGGCGGCCTGAATCAGTCCCTGGTAGAACTTGCGTCGTTCTCCCTCGGTTTCCGACCACAGATCTTCCAGCACTTCATGACTCTCGAAAAAGTCCTCGGCGTTGAACAGCCGGAGACCTTCGAGATAGAGTGCCGGGTAATCCTCGGGCATGTCCGTGTTCCAGGTTGGTTAGGGGCGAACGTCACTGTAGTCTGACCGGCGAGGCTCTGTCCACGCGGGGGAGTCGCGAAATTCGCGGTTTCCCCAGCCCGCTGCTGGTCATAACGGTCTGGAGAGAAGAATGGTTACGTCACGATCTGCGGCCCGCGAGAAGGAACGCCGGGAACGCGCCCTGCGAATCGTCGAGGGATTGGCGCTCGCGTATCCGGTCGCGGAGTGCGCATTGCGGCACGAATCTCCGTTCCAACTGCTCGCCGCCACCATTCTGTCGGCACAGTGTACCGACGAACGAGTGAACCAGGTCACCCCAGAACTCTTCCGAAGGTTCCCAACCCCCCAGGCGCTCGCCGACGCGGAACAGGAAGAGGTGGAACAACTGGTTCAATCGACCGGGTTCTTCCGGGCGAAGGCGACGAATCTGCGGGGCATGGCGCGAAAGCTGGTGGACGAGTTTGGTGGAGAGCTGCCACGGACCGTCGAGGAGCTGACCAGCCTGCCGGGGGTGGGTCGCAAGACGGCGAATGTGTTGCTGGGGACCGCGTTTGGAATCGCGACGGGCGTCGTGGTCGACACGCATGTGAAACGGATCAGCAAACTCCTGGGGCTGACCAAAGAATCGACGCCGGAGAAGATCGAGCAGGATCTGATGGCGGTGTTGCCGAGGGAAGAGTGGATTAACACGGCCCATCGGCTGATTCATCACGGACGGAAGATCTGTATCGCCCGCCGACCGAAATGTGCGGAATGCCCGCTGCTTGCGACCTGTGCGCGGATTGGCCTTCCACCGCTTGAGGAGATCGCCCGAGGCTGATGCCGACAAAGCGCGTTCGTCGATGGCGCTATCACCCGGGACTTCTCCCTTGGTATCGTCTCGAATCGGACTGTCATTCCCTCATTTGTCCCATCGTTCGACATGACACACACAGTGATTCTGGCTTTGGGTGCGCTGCTGCTCGCGGCACCGGGCGATGCCCCCGTCGCAGCGACACCGCCCCGACTGATTGGTTTCACCGAAATGCAAACCAATCTCCCCGGCAATCGTCATACCAATGTCCGGACGATGCGGGCGAAAGTGATCCCGATCGCGGGGGGGGATTCTCAGCCGATCGGCGAGCCGCTTGTCGACGATCCCAACGCCTGGACCCAATTCGCGGGCTGGTCCCCCGACGGCCAGACCGCGATCGTCGCGCGGGGATGGCAGAGTCCTGAAAACGCCGCGTGGGAGGAAGAACACAAGACGTTTCGCTTCACCGCGGAAGGCTGGTCGCTGGACTCGTATCTGGTCGATCTGGAGTCACGACGGGCGATTAACGTGACGGCGGTCGATCGCGTCAGCTTTTACAACGGCGGACTGTTTTTCTGGCAGGGAGACTCGACCAAGCTCGGGTTCACCGCGCTCATCGACGGCAACTCGCATCCGTTTAAAATGGACCGCGATGGCAAAAACAAAGTCGATCTCACCAAAGGTTCCCAGGAATTCACGTACGGTTTCAGCGCGTCGCGCGATGGGAAGCGAATCGCCTACCACAAGAGCTATCAGGTGTACCTGGCGGACGCCGACGGTTCAAACGCGGTCCATGTGAAGACCGGGAACCCGTTCAACTTCGCGCCCACCTGGTCCCCCGATGGTCGGCACCTGCTGTTTGTCTCCGGAGAACATTACAACTGCCACCCGAATCTCGTGAACGCCGACGGAACAGGACTGCGAAAAATCGCAGACCGGGCCGGTTATCGGGGCGTCACCGAATTTCTCGACGTCTTCGACTTTCACGGAGGGAGCAGTGACATTCCCGTCTGGTCGGTCGACGGGAAGTCAATCTTTTACACCGCGCTGGTTGGCAAGAACGTCGAGCTCTTTCACGTCGCTCTCGACGGTCAGCCCGAACGATTGACGACCACTGCGGAAGGTTCGACGCATTACCATCCCCAGCCCTCGGCGGATGGTGAGTTTCTGCTGTATGGAACCCGCCGGGACGGTGCCCGGCAACTCGCGGTCATGTGCCTGGCCGACCGAACGGAACGCCTGCTGACGAAATTCGAAAAGGGGCGCGGCGCGATGTGGGCCCATTGGCAGCCGGTCGCCGACGCGAATCCAAAAGCAGATGCCGCTCGAGCGACTCCGTGAAAACGCCGGGGGATGTACTAGCCCACAGCCGAGAAAGGTCGAATGAAGAGGGAGTCTCCACACCGCGACTTCTCTCATGGGCTATGAACACCGCACGCTAATCCACGTACAAAAACTCATTCGCATTCAGCAGCGCGTGGCACAAATCGACCACGGCGGCAGCCCGGGCGGGGTCGAGGAATTTGGGCATTCCTTTCGGGAGCAATAACCGATCTCCCGAGCGGACACGCTGGCCCAAGAGTAGCGTTTGCCGATCAAGAAAACTGTTGGCCGCCGGAAGTTCGTCGGCATCGGGGGCTCGGCCGAAGACTCGCGCGTAGAGTTCGCCAATGAGAGTTGTGGCGTCGGCTTCGGGGTTGTCGCGCAGTAGCTCTCCCGCCAGTTGCCGGGCGAGCGCCAGGATCAATTCGCTGTTGAGCAGCATCAGCGCCTGGGGCGCGACCGTCGTCTGAGACCGCCGGGCGCAGCTCTCGTGCATGTCGGGGAGATCAAACGCTTCCAACAGCGGGTACGGAAGGTTCCGTTTCGCGTGGATGTAAATGCTCCGCCGATTGCGGTCGGCGATCGCAGGTGAAACCTTCCACGCCTCACGCGCGGTGAAATCGCGGGGGAGTTCGGGCCAGACGCTGGGTCCAAGCTGCGTCTGGTTCAAATTGCCGGCGATTGCCAACAGGGAATCACGAACCGATTCACCCGAAAGCCGTCGGCGGGTGAAGTGCCAGTAGAACCGGTTCCCCGAGTCGGCTTCCAACGCGGTGGAGAGCGATTCCGGGTTCACCGCGTCAACTCCCGCCTGCTGATACGCAGTGGACGTGAGTATCAACCGGTGCAGGTTCTTCAGCTTCCAGCCCAGTCCCGACTGGTCAGAGCCCCCAGATGTGACTTCGGCAGAGACAAAGACGGCCGCGAGCCAGTCGAGCAACTCGGGATGGGTCGGGGGACTGGTCTGGCTCCCAAAATCGTTGCCATTGTCGACCAGGCCCCGTCCAAAATGCCCCTGCCAGACCCGATTGACGATCACCCGGGGAACCAGAGGGTTCGCGGGATTCGACATCCACTTCGCCAAAACCGACCGACGCCCCGAGGTCTTGGAATGGGGAGCAGTGATGGGCGCGTCGCCCGGAGAACCCGTCGCCACAAACGACGGGAAGCCAGGCTGGACCTCCGCGAGCGGTTTGTTGTAACTCCCGGCAGCCAGCACGTGCGTCGCTGGCGGAGTGCAGTCGACTTCACCCGCCACCATGCCATCGATCTCGGCGGGAGGTTTCGGACGTTTCGTCTTGGCGTCGGCGAGCTGCTTGCGCAATTCAATACGCCGCTGCTTCTGCTCGGGCGACAGTGCCGCCACGATCCCCTCATCGGTGATTCCCATCTGCCGTTCACACCAGAAGGCGAGCTGGCGCTGCATCGTCGTGCGCAGTTCCGGCGGAGTGTCGATCGCCTCGAGAACGACCTGGGGGAACTTCATCCGTCGATCGCCCGCCGCCTTCACCCGCGCCTCAGCTTCCAGTTTTTGCAGTTCCAGCCGCTGGGGCTGCGTCTGCTGGAGCCATTCGTCGTCCAGTTTCTGCCACGCGACCAATTCCGGCAACGGGCCGACTGCGGCGCTGTCGCAGCGAACCAGTCCCGAAAAGAACGCCTGCAGGCGGAAGAAATCGCGCTGCGGAATCGGATCGAACTTGTGATTGTGGCACTGGGCGCAACCGATCGAGACTCCCAGAAACACCGACCCGACGTTGCCGGTCAGGTCGTTCAGCGATTCCTGACGGGCGAGCAAAATGTTCGACGCGTTGCTTTCGTCGGGCCACATCAAGATGTATCCCGTCGCGAGCCGAGCCTGCGGATCGTCCGGAAAAAGCTCATCGCCGGCGATCTGCTGTTCCACAAATCTGTCGAACGGCAGATCGTTGTTGAACGCCTGAATGACCCAGTCGCGGTATTTCCAGGCAAGGGGACGAACCGGGTCCGCGTTGAAGCCGGCGGTCTCGGCGTAACGGACAATATCCAGCCAGAACCGGCCCCAATGTTCGCCATACTGGGGACTGGCCAGCAACCGGTCGACCAGCCGTTCGAAGGCGTCGGGTGCGGAATCATTCACAAACTCGGTGATTTCCGCAGGAGTGGGGGGGAGCCCGGTGAGATCGAATTTCACCCGCCGAATCAGTTCGCGCCGGGACGCGGCGGGGGCGAAGGAAAGCCCCTTTTCCTCCAATCGCGACAACAAAAACGCGTCGACCGGGTTTTGAACCCGTTCCCGTCGTTGGACGACAGGGACCGCAGACCGCGTCACCGGGCGAAACGCCCAGTGAGTCGCGGCCTCGGGATTGGCGGAGTCCTCGGCACGCAAACCTGCGGATCGAACCACGGCGAATGCCGCGACCAGCGTCAGGCGGATCAACCAGCGATGGCGTGAAGGCAGAGTCATATCGGGTGTCGTGCGGCAAGTGAGGATTCGGGAACCGAACGAGGGGTTCTGGCAACCCCTTTTATTGTACTACAAGCCGACCCCATTTTGTCTCGCGGAGCATTTTTCAGCCGGTGGTTTCGACGACACGTTGCAGACTCGCGGAATTTACCGGCGAATTTTCCGAAAATGGGCGTTCACTATCGGAGAGCCTCTGCGAAGAAGGGCGTGGCACCAACCCGTTTCAGCCCCCCAATCCCGCCCCTCCCCCCATTCCCAGATCTTCCCCTGTAAATCGGCCATGGGCGGCCACAAACAGCGCCAATTCGGCGACTTCCGTCGGATTGTTCATCCGTCCGTCGAGACTGATCTCTCCCACCGCCGAATGAACCTGGGGTGGCTGTACGTCCATCATCGCGGTGGAAGTCGGCCCGGGTGAAATGCAGTTGATGCGCACGCCAAATGGCCGCAGTTGCATAGCGGTCGAGTTCACAAATGCCACCAACCCCGCCTTGGTCGTATTGTAAACCGGGTTGACCCGCGTTCCAGACCGGGCCTTTGTTCCCGAGATGGACGCCAATAGCAGGATGCTCCCCTTGCCCGCCGGGCGCATCAGATCCGCCGCCCCCTTCGTGCAATAGAACGCTCCGTTCAAATTCACATTCACCGCGCGGTTCCAAATCTCGTTGGAGGTCTCCGCGAAGGATTCAATATTCAGAATACCGGCGGTATAGAACAGGAAGTCGGGTGTCCCCACCGTCGTCTGGACGAAACGGAAGAAGTCCGCGACCCCCTGGCCATCCTGAACATCCAGGGTCCGGGTTGTGATCTGGGCCGATCCCCCTCCCAGGCTGGCGATTCGCTCCAGCAACTTGGGATCACGGTCCGCGACAACCAGCCGGGCGTCGTGCGATGACAAAAATCGGCTGATCTCGCCACCAATCCCGCCCGCCCCAATGACGACGGCGGTGCGGTTGCGGTACTGCTCTGCGATGCGGTTGAACAACGACGAATCTCCTGCGGTTGGGGAGCGCGGATTGTATCGTCGACGGGTGCGATCTCAAGCGGGGCCGACAGTCTGTTGGTCGTGTTCGAGATTGACCGGGGTTTGTCTCTCGACCCGATCCGTCGTATCGTACCCGGCACCGTCGGAATTCAAGCTGGGTTCCATTTCGCGCGCAGGGCCACACAGTTCATGACCTCGATGCTTCCCCCAACCTCCGACTGTCGTTCCGCCGGATTGCCGGCGCGACTGACCACTCTCCTGCAGTGGCTTTCGGCCGTCTGCCTGACAGGGTTGATCGCGACCGATTTGAGCTTTGCCGCCGAGTTTCAAGGGAGAATTGTCGACGCAAAAACCGGCCGACCGCTCGCCGCCCGGGTCTATTTGCGGGATTCGCGAGGCGAATGGCTATTCGTTCAATCGGCCGACAAGGCCGGGTCGGCTGTGGTGTACGAGGAGCAATGGGTTCCCATGCCCGGGTCGCAAGAGCGGCATACCACCGTGTCGGCTCATCCCTTTCGACGGGAACTGCCTCCTGGCGAGTACGAGATCGAGGTGGAACGGGGCAAGGAGTATCTGCCGGTCTCACAGAAGTTTGTGGTCGCGGACGAACCTGTCGAGCGGACCATTCGGCTGACTCGTTGGATCGATCTTGGGTTGCGGGGTTGGTATTCCGGCGAGACGCACGTGCATCGGCGAATCGTGGAATTGCCCAACGTGATGCTCGCCGAGGATTTGAACGTCGCGTTTCCCGTGACGTATTGGACGACTCGCTCCGACGCGGCTCCCGACCTGCTTCCTTCGCCATTGAGAAGGCAGGGACCATCGCCATTCGGGCCGCGCGAAGATCGGGGGACCGACCCGATTGTTGTCGACGAACACCATGTGATTCTGCCGCGCAATACGGAGTACGAAGTCTTTTCGGTCGATGGGAAAGCCCACCTGCTGGGGGCGATGTTCCTGTTGAATCACAAATCGGTATTCGAGACGCTGGCCCCGCCGGTGGGGGAAATCGCACGCAGGGCGCACGCGGAAGGGGCGTTGCTCGACCTCGACAAGCATTCCTGGCCCTGGTCAATGATGCTGGTACCGGTCGCGGAAATCGACTTGTTCGAACTCTCGAACAACAGTGTCTGGCGGACCAATTTCGGATTCAAACAGTCGCCGGTTCCTCCTCCCGAGTGGATGCCCCTGGAACGGGAGGGACCGGACGCGCTGACTGAATGGGGCTGGTTGAATTCCGGTTGGGAAGTCTATTACGCTCTGCTCAATTGTGGCTTTCAGCTCGCTCCCACAGCGGGAACCGCTTCAGGAGTCCATCCCGTTCCGTTGGGACACAGTCGCGTCTATGTTCACACTGGTGAGAAGTTCTCTGTCGAAGGATGGCTCGCGGGGCTAAAAGCGGGGCGGAGCTTTGTGACAACCGGACCGATGTTATTTGCCACGGTGGATGGCAAACTCGCGGGCGATCGGTTTGCGTTTGAGGGGAAAGCACCGCGCAAACTCGCGGTGGACATTGAAACTGTCAGCGAGCAACCGGTATCAACCATCGAGATCCTGGTGAATGGTCAGGTTGTCGACCGATTCGTCCCGGAATTGGTTTCCACGCCAGAGCGCGCCTGGCAGGCGACAACGCGTCGTGAAATCGAGGTGACCGAAACCGGCTGGCTGGTGGTTCGCAGTATCGAACCTCGTTTGGGGGGACGGAAGCGATTCGCCCACACCGCCCCCTGGCATTTCACCATTGCTGGCGCCGAGATCGTGCCCCGTCGGGAACAGGTACGCTACTTCGTCGATCTGATGGAACGGGAGATTGCCCGGAATCGCGGCGTGTTGAAACCCGAGGCGTTGCGGGAATTCGAACAGGCACGTGACGTGTATCGTGATTTGTCACGCCGGGCGCGTTAACCTGCGTGGAGTTCACGTCGAGTTCCCCACTTGTTTCACACCCCTGGTGACGCAGCATGCTCCGCATTCTCTCGCGAGTTGTGGTTGTTTTTGTTCTGAGTTTCGCGTTCAGCCTCGACGTTTACGCGGGAGAACGGAATTCAGGCCCTTGGAATCTGGACGAACTCAAACAGACACCGGCGGCGACTTTTGGCGAGCGTGACGGCCTGGTTCAACCGGTCTGGTACGCCGGTGAGCCGTTCGAAAATCACGCGACACGTGTCTTCGCCTGGTACGCCCGACCGGAAGGGGCTGGTCCATTCCCGGCGATGGTGCTGGTTCACGGCGGTGGCGGAAAGGCGTTTCGGGAATGGGCGGAACACTGGGCCAAGCGAGGCTACGCCGCCATCGCCATGGACCTGGCAGGGAACGGTCCCAACGGCAGGCTACCCGACGCCGGCCCAGACCAGTCCGATGAGTTGAAATTTCGCGACTTCAGCCCGGAGACGGTTCGCGATATGTGGAGTTATCACGCGGTCGCCGACGTCTTGCGAGCGCATTCGCTGCTGGCGGCCCAGCCCGAGGTCGATCGCGATCGGATCGGAGTAACGGGCATCAGTTGGGGCGGGTATCTCACGTGTATCGTCGCGGGAATTGACGACCGGTTGAAAGTCGCGGTTCCCGTCTACGGTTGCGGCCATCTCGCAGACAACAGCGTCTGGGTCGAACCTCGATTCAGCAAAATGACCGAGGCACACCGCGACCGTTGGGTCACGACGTTTGACCCGTCGAAGTACTTGCCCGGGGTCTCCTGTCCGATTCTGTTTCTCAACGGAACCAATGACTTCGCGTACCCGCTCGACAGTTACCGCAAGTGCTATCGACTGGTCGATGCGCCCCGTACGTTGTCGGTCATTCCACGGCTTCCGCACGGACACATCTGGACCTTCAAAGAGGTCGACGCGTTTGTTGATACCGCTTTCAAGAAGGGTCCCGCCCTACCCACGCTTACGGAACTCCAACTGGATTCGGGAATCGCCACCGCAAAAGTCGTCGCAGAGTCACCGATCAAACAGGTTGCCCTGCACTACACCACCGACGGCGGTCCCTGGCAAACACGGGAGTGGAAGTCGGTCCCTGCGGAACTGAAAGAGGGGGTGATCTCGGCGAAGCTCCCTGAGGGAAAGGGACTGGTCTTCTACCTGGCGGCGATTGACGAGCGCGGGCTGTTCGTCAGTACCAATTACCTGGAACGGGAGTAGACAACCCAAGGCGGTCCCGCTTCGCGGGGCCGCAACCAAATCATTCGCCCTGTCGGTTGAATTGGTAGGAAGTATCAGGCGACAAATGCGACGCTGTCGCACCCAAGCTGGGGGGACTCTGTCCCCCCCAGCTTCTGTCCAACGGCTTGATCACCGGTATCGCGTGGACTGGATTCCACGCTACGGAGCGCACTGTCGGGCACCGATTGACCGTCACGGGGGCTACGAAGCAAACAGCACGGTCGACAGATAGCGTTCACCCGAATCGGGGAGGACGGTGACGATGGTTTTGCCAGCGGCCTCGGGACGGGCGGCGACTTTGAGCGCGACCGCCATGGCGGCCCCGCAACTGATGCCGCAGGTGATTCCCTCTTCCTTCGCGAGCCGACGCGCGGTTTCAATCGCTTCGTCGTCGGTGATCGTGATCACTTCGTCAATCACGCTGCGATCCAGCACGTCGGGAACGAACCCCGCGCCGATCCCCTGGATTTTGTGCCGTCCGGGAGGTTTGCCCGACAGCACCGCGCTCTCGGCCGGCTCGACGGCGATCGTGTACAGCGCCTGCCCCTTCACCTTTTTGAAGTAGCGCGACACACCGGTGATCGTCCCGCCGGTGCCTACCCCCGACACAAAATAATCGACCTTGCCGTCGGTGTCGTTCCAGATTTCCGGACCCGTCGTCTTCACGTGGATCTCGGGGTTCGCAGGGTTCTTGAATTGCTGTGGCATGAAGAACCCGGGCTGGGCGGCGAGTTCTTCGGCTTTGGCGATCGCCCCGCGCATCCCTTCGGCACCAGGCGTGAGCACCAGTTCGGCACCGAACGATTTGAGCATCTGGCGACGCTCCATCGACATCGTTTCGGGCATCGTCAACACCAGGGGATAGCCCTTGGCGGCGCAGACAAATGCGAGTGCGATCCCGGTGTTGCCACTGGTCGGCTCAACCACACTCATCCCCGGCTTGAGAACACCCCGCTTTTCGGCGTCCCAGATCATGGCGGCACCGATGCGACACTTCACCGAGTACGCGGGGTTGCGGCCTTCGATTTTCGCGAGGACGGTCGCACCGAGGCCTTTGGTCAGGCGGTTGATGCGAACGAGCGGCGTGCGGCCGATCGACTCGGCATTGTCGTTGAAAATGCCCATGGGGCGTTCACTCCTTCGGGAACAAGTGGTGATCCGTACAACGGCGCGATTATGGAGAAATCTGGTGGCGTCGGCAATGCCGATTTAATACCCCAGGCGACCGAAAACGAGTCGCTTGCTTGGTAGGACGGGTCTCCGACCCGTCCACCCAAAAAGGCGGTTTGTGTTCCGTTTCAAATGTTGCCGAAGGACGGGTCAGAGACCCGTCCTTCGGCGGCCGGTGCCCAACGTCGGAATTCAGAGCGCTGGGTGTATGGTTGGGATGGCGATCCCCCACGCATGCCGATATGCTGATGGAAGTGCGCTCTGGTGATCTGTGGATGGGATTTCCGATGTTGAACATGCCCGGGTTGTTTTGTCGCGGACCAGTGCGGCGGAGAGAGTTTCTCCGGGCCGGCGTTCTGGCGTTGGGCGGGCTATCGCTGGAGGAGTTGTTGCGTCGACGGGCGGCGGCGGGAGTTGGCGAGCCAGCGACCTCCGTCATCCTGTTCTGGATGTGGGGGGGACCGAGTCAGCTCGAAACCTACGACATGAAGCCCAACGCGCCGCAGGAATATCGCGGCCCATTGAACCCGATTCAGACCAACGTCCCCGGGATGGAGATCTGTGAGTATTTTCCGCTACAGGCGCAGATGGCTGACCGGTTTTCGATCATCCGGTCGCTGCACCACGAAATGGCCGCGCATAACGACGGCAGTATCGAAGTTCTGACCGGAAAAACGCCGCGGGTTCCCGACCCGACGTCGCAAGCGCGGTCGGAACATCCCGACTTCGGGATGATCGCCAGTTACATTCGCGGGGCTCACACCGACGGCTTGCCACAGTACGTGGGTGTGCAGCGAGCCCCTTTCATGACGCAGACCGGGTATCTGGGGGTCGCCCACAAGGCATTCGAGACGGGCGATCCCTCGGTCCCTGACTACGCCCCCAAGAACCTGACGTTGGCGACCGGACTCGACAACGGTCGGCTCGACGATCGCAAGTCGCTCTCGGGTCAGTTCGATCGCTTCCGGCGTGATCTGGATTTGCGCGGGAGTCTCGAAGGGGTTGACGTGTTCCGGACGGCCGCGTTTCAAATGCTGACGAGCCGGAGGGTCGCGAGCGCGTTCGAACTGGCGAACGAGGATCCCCGACTGCGTGACCGTTACGGTCGCCATCGCTGGGGTCAGAGTTGTCTATTGGCGCGGCGTCTGGCCGAGGCGGGGGTCGCGGTGATCAACATCGACGCGACCGCTCCCAACGACACTACAAAGAACTTCAGTTGGGATGACCACGCGGGGGCGTTTCATCTCGACTTCGCGCAGCGCGAGCGATTGCCGCAGATGGACCAGGCACTGACGGCGCTGGTTGAAGATCTGGGTGCGAGAGGCCTCGACAAACAAGTGCTGGTGATCGCCTGCGGAGAATTCGGGCGGACTCCACGCGTGACGTATGCCCCGAAGAATTTCTCGGATCAGCCGGGAGTGGGACGGGACCACTGGCCCCAGGCGTTCAGCGCGTTCATTTCCGGTGGGGGCCTGCGGATGGGGGAAGTCGTGGGGGCGACGACGTCGCGTTCGGAGTATCCGATTTCCAATCCGGTGACGCCCCAGGATCTGCTGGCAACGGTTTATCGACATCTGGGGATCGATTCCCAGCGCACGATCAACGATTTCGGCGGTCGCCCGGTGGCGATTTTGCCGGAGGGGAAGCCGATCTCGGCGTTGATGTAATCCATTGGACACGTAAGCCACGCTTCCTAAGATCCACCGTCGATTGGTCCACTGGCTCGTAAGGCACGCCTTTCCCGGATGTGACCAATTGACCCGCTCTGGATCCAGTCACACACCTCTTCCCCGCCCCTCGCGCACCCGCCCTCCATGTCGCACACCGTCAAGTCCATTGAGACCTTTTGGGTTGACCTTCCACTCCGTCCGGTCCCCGCTCGCAACATGGTCCGTGAGATTCCTCACTGGACCCTGTTCGAAATCTGTCAGGTGACGCTCGACTCCGGGGTTGTCGGCATTGGCGAGACGATGGTCTACTACACGTGGGGCGCGGCCACAGTCTCGGACGAAGCCCGTCGCAAGGTGATTGGAAAACACCCCGCCGAGAACATGTGGGACGATTCCCTGGGGGCGGGGTTACAGATCGCTCTGTTCGACGCGGCGGCCAAGATCCTGGACGCGCCGCTGCATCAACTGCTGGGGAAGCAGCATCGCGACCGCTGTCACATTTCCTGGTGGGATATCGACCTGCCCGCTGACGACTGGATCAGCGAATGCCAGCTCGCGCAGGCGAATGGCTATACGAGTTTCAAAACGAAGGGGCGTCCCTGGTACGACGTTGTCGAAAACACCCGCAAGTTGTGCGCCACACTCCCACCGCACTTTGAAGTCGACATGGACTTTAACGGGTTCGGCGTCGACACCGCGCACTGCACACGACTCCTCAAGGATCTGGAACAGTTCCCCAACGTGGTGATGTTCGAGAGTCCGATTCCCCACAGTGATGTGGCCGGTTACAAGTTCCTCCGGCAGCATACCCACGTGCCCCTCTCGATGCACACCGCGCACCACTTCGGAGAAACGCCGATTGAGACGGCGATTCGCGAAGAGATGGTCGACGGGTTTGTTTTGTGTGGCGGCGCGACGCGGATTCAGCGCGAGGCGCATGTCTGCCAGGTCAACAACCGATCATTCTTCCTGCAGATTGTCGGGACAAAGATCGCCGCCGCCTTCGCGCTGCAGTTGGGCGCGGTCTTGGAAAACGCCCGGTGGCCCTCGGTGAATTGCCATCAACTGTACGAACGGGATTGCGTGAAAACCCCGCTGCCGGTTCAAAACGGCCTTGCTCCGGTTCCCGCCGGTCCGGGTTTGGGAATCGAACTCGATTTCGAGGCGATCGAAAAGTTCCGGTGCGCTCCGAAAGAGAAACCGTTTCCGTATCCCGAACTGCTGCTCGCCGTCCGCTGGCCAGCCGGCACGACGACGTACTACAACCACGCCTTTCAGTATTGGGCCGACTGGCAAGGGGGGAAACTGCCGTTCTTCCCGCGTGGCGTGAATCTCGAACACATCCCGAACGACGGCTCCAAGGCCTGGCGGGAACTGTTCACCAAGGCGCAACAAGGGGCGGTGCATTCAACCGAAGCGCCGTTTTGACCGCGGCTCTTCACCCGGCAAGCGGCAATTCGACTCAGGCGATTCGCGTCGCACGGGAATGTGGTCGCCGCTCCCGCGAGTCGTGGCGGTTCGAAGCCGCCGCGAAAAATCCCGCCTGGGGCTAGTACAACTTGACCAGCGAGATGGTGATCCGTCCCGCGAAACAGCGGTCGACGTCACTGCCCGGGTGTCGCTGGCGTTCGTGGTAGTTGCCGGCGTAGTGCAATACGCCGTCTTCCGTCCGGTATCGGACCGGCAAGGGGGACGGATCGAGGTCACAAAACTCGATCTCGGGTTCGGCCGAGTCGTTCAACAGGTGGGGCAGATTGATATTCCAGAATGACCCTGGCAGCCACGGTCGACTGGTGAGATCACGCAGAATCGGTGTCAGCCAGCGGGTCGCTCGTTCCCAATTCAGCGGGTCGAGGCCTTTTTTATGGTAGTACGAAGCGGCGATTCCCGGCTTCCCATGCAAGACCCCTTCGCGCACGGCGGCGACGGTTCCCGACATAAAGACATCGGCCCCCAGGTTGCCGCCATGGTTGATCCCCGCCAATACCCAGTCGACATCAGGAACAACGTGATCGAGCGCGACCCGCACGCAGTCGGCGGGGGTCCCATCGGTCGTAAATACGTGTTCGCTTTGCCGACTGACGCGAATCGGGTCGTGCGTGGTCACGCGATGTCCGCAGCCGGAATGGCAGCGATCGGGGGCCACAGTCAACGTGGGAACTGTGGTGACGGCCTGGGCGGCGGTACGCAGGGCCGACAGGCCAGCGGCGTCGACACCGTCGTCGTTGGTGAGCAGAAAACGCAGTGTGTTCATACGGGGTAGTTTAGCAGGTCGATTCGCGTTTGACTGGCGACTCAGGCCGGCACTCCGCCACTCCGCTTGCGCCACCACAAATACAGCGCCAGCGGTGGACACAACAACCACAGGCCCGCGCTGAAATTCCAGGCCAGTGCCTGCTCGACAAACAGCAGGTACAGCAACAAATACAAGATCGGCCGGGTCAACCCGCCCGAAACCGGTCGGACCGATTCGCTCGCGGTGGATGCGGGCTCCAAAGCGGTGCGTGCCAGAGTCGCATCGATGCCAGCCAACGGTCCCTCCCGCAACTCTTCCGGCGTGTACTTCGTGAGATTACTTTCCGCAGAATCGAAATTGACCGCGAACTGTTCAGTCCGGAGCGATGGCGGAGGAATCCGGGCTTCATAAATCCCCAGTTCAATCGCGGGACCAAACACAATCCGCGATTCGCCATTCTTCGAAATCGGGCGGATCTTCTCCCGTTCGCCATTGGGGTGCGACATTTCGACCGCCGTGTCTCCGATTCCCGCGGGCACACTCGCCTCGAGACTGTCTCCCACGGTCTTTTGCCGTTGTCCCGCCCGACCGGCGACCGCGAATTGCGCGATCTCCTGAATCAGCGGAACATAACTCGGCCATAACGGCCACAGCGACCATTGATCATCAAGCGAGGTCGTGATGAGAACCGACTTCCCGAGGCCAACGGATTTTTCGAGGATCGCCGGCTGTCCGTCGTCAAATCGCAAGGCGACTTTTCCACCAGATTCCTTGATCCCCGAGGTCGCGAGATAAGCGTACGACACGGTGCTTTCCAGACCCGCATCCGGGTTTCCCTGAAACGCGCCGATGAGCGGATGCCCAAACTCTCCGGGGTCGAAGCGAACGATCGACTCACGTCGCACGGGATCTCCCTGGCGCTCGCCAATCTTTGCAGGCAGGACACCGGCTCCCTGTTTATACAGGACGTCGTTGTACTCCTTCGCCTGCACCTGGTCCCCCGCGCAAAAAATCACTCCGCCACCCTGTTTCAAAAACGTCGTGATCGCGGTCGCTTCGCGCTCGGTAAACCGTTTCACGTCGCAATAAAACACACAGTCGAACAACGACAAATCGAGACTCGCCAGTTCACTTTCATTCACCACAGTCGGCTCGAGGATACTCCGTTCCGTCGTCCCCACCGCTCCCCCGCGCGCCGCCGGCGACAGCGCGAGCGCCAGGAAATCGGTCGACTTGGCCAGTGCCCGTCCCGTCCCCCTGCCGTTCACGCACAACACCCGCAACCGGTCTTTCACCGACACCGCCAGCCAGCGACGGTTGTCGACGGGGAGCGAATCGTCCCCCAGCCGGGCTTCGATACGATGTTCCCCCGCTCCGTCGATGACGGGGTTGAACAGTTCCGAAGTCTCGGCCCCCGCGGCCAGATTCACCGTTCGGCGATCAACCAGCCGGTCGTCCACCAGAAGCTGCAGTTCCCGGTCCGCCAGCGCTTCGCTGGAGAAATTGCGAACGCTGACACGCACCCGCGTGCCCCGCCCGGCAATCGTCACCGGGTCCAGAGACTCGATGCCGTTGACTCCCGCGTTGGCCAGGCCCGGCTCACCGACGTCAATCAACACCAACTCGGCCCCGTCGGTCAGTTTTTTCAACACGCCCCGCAGACGCGTCGACGCGTCCCCCGCCCCCGCGTCCCATGTGGCTCGCTGAAAATCGCTGAGGAGATACACTTCCTTGCGACGGATCTCCGGCGCGCCGCGCAACAGGGGGACAGCCTCTTCCAGACCGACCAGAAGTCCCGCCGGCGCGGGGGAGAGTTCCATCCGGTCGATTTCATCCAGAACCGGACCGGCACTCAGGGCGGGGGTCTGCACAATGACGCGCGGGGACAAAGTGGAGAGGCGAACCAGATTGATCGCGTCACCCTGGCGGGATCGTTCCACAATGTCGCGCGCGAGGCGGCGGGCATTGTGGAACAGCGTTTCGTCTCCCGAGGTCGCCCCCATGCTCGCCGACGCGTCGATGATCACAATCCGATGCACTGGAAGTCCCGATTGGAACAGTGCCGAGGCGCGGTTCACCAACGGTTCGGCGACCGCCATCAGCGCCAGCAGAATCAGCAGCGTGCGGACCAGAAGCAGCAGCAACTGTTCGACGCGAAGCCTGCGGGAATTCTTGCGGGCCGCTTCGAGCAGGAACTTCATCGCCGCCCATTGCGTTTCGCGGAATTTCCGGCGATGCAACAGGTGAATCACCAGCGGCGCGCCGGCCAACCCAAGCCACCACAACAGCGACGGCGAAGCGAACAGATTGGCGATCCAGGGAAACACGGCGGAGTGACCTAAGCGGGCTGATCGAGATGAAGGAAGAGGCTGCGCTGATTCGTCATTGAACCGCTTCGGGAAAAGACGTCGCTCTCGTAGGACGGGTCTCGGACCCGTCCTGACGAGTGTGGCGATGGACTGCGACGCCGCCGGACGGGTCAGAGACCCGTCCTACGGCGGTCTGTGGCGCATCACTCCGACGCGGGCTGCTGGTTTTCCTGGCGTGGACGATCCGGGACTCTTCCGGCCTGTGCGAGCATCGGTACAACGCGTGAAGTGACCTCATCGCGCCCCCTGCTTGCGGCGTGCGCGGGCGCTCAGGAACGTCCGCAGCGCCAGATCGAGTGGCTGGTCGGTGCGAAGAACCATGTGATCCATATGCAGGTCGCGACAGCCGCCCCGCACGTCCGACAGAAACTGTTCGAACTCGCGCTGATACGCGGCTTTCAGCGCGCGGGGCTCCGTCATGAGTTCCGGAAGCCCTTCCAGGCCCCGGAACAGTGTGGGATCGAGAAACGGAAAATCCTGCTCGGCCGGGTCGATGATCTGCAGCACGATGACCTCATGCCGACGGTGCCGCAGGTGCTTGAGTCCCATCATCAGCGCCTCGACATCATCGAACAGATCGCTCAACAAAACGACCACCCCGCGCTGTTTGATCCGTTCGGCGAGTTCGTGAAGTATCGGTCCCAGGGCGGTATCGCTCCCGGTTCCGTCACTCTCCATGACGTGGCAAAGCTGTTTCAAATGCGCGGGCTGGGTTGCGGCGCGGACAAAACTGCGGACACCCCGGTCAAACGTCGCCAGTCCCACCGCGTCCTGCTGTTGCAACACGATGTACGAGAGCGCGGCGGCCACATAACGGGCGTATTCCAGCTTCGAGACCGCCGCCTGGTCCGAGCGATAGGTCATCGACTCGCTCGTGTCGACCAGAAACCAGCATGCGAAGTTGGTCTCTTCTTCGTACTGTTTGAGATAGATGCGGTCGGACTTACCAAACACCTTCCAGTCGACATAACGCAGGTCATCCCCGGCGACGTATTCGCGATGTTCGGCGAATTCGATGGAAAACCCGCGAAACGGGCTTTTGTGCAAACCCGAAACATATCCCTCGACAATCAGCCGGGCTTTCAGATCCAGCCCGTTGAGTTTCGCCAGGGTCGCGGGATCGAGGTATTTCTGGTGGGCTTCCATGGGGCGCTAGGCGGTCTTGAACACCGGTTCCAGCGTCTTCTTTTCCGCGAGCGATTGCGGATCCTGGGGGATCATCTCGGCGAGCCGGGCGACGATGTCGTCGGGACGAACTCCCTCGGCTTCGGCGTTGAAGTTGGTCATCAGGCGATGCCGCAGGACCGGGGCGGCGACCGCCCGCACATCTTCGGTGCTCGCGTAGGGACGCCCGTGCAGCACCGCCCGGGCTTTCGCGCCAAGGACCAGATATTGACTGGCGCGGGGACCGGCCCCCCAACTGACGTACTTCTTGATGAAATCGGGGACACCCACGCCGCGGTTCCGCGTCAGACGGGTGAACTGCATGGCGTAGCGGATGACATGGTCGGCGACCGGAACCCGTCGGACGAAATGCTGCAGCGCCCCGATTTCCTCGCGGGACAGGGTCTTCGACGTGACCGCCTGCGTGTCGGCGGTGGTTTGCCGAACGATGTGAAATTCTTCGTCTTCCGTCGGGTAATCAACCATCACATTGAACATGAACCGGTCAAGCTGCGCTTCGGGAAGCGGATACGTTCCCTCCTGCTCGATCGGGTTTTGCGTCGCCAGCACGAAGAACGGCTCGGGGAGCTTGTGCCACCGTCCGCCGACGGTCACCTGATGCTCCTGCATCGCCTCGAGGAGCGCCGCCTGGGTTTTCGGCGGAGTTCGGTTGATTTCGTCGGCGAGGACCACATTCGCGAAGATCGGTCCGGGAATAAACCGAAAGGCCCGGGCACCGGTCGCCTTGTCCTCTTGAATGACTTCGGTTCCGGTGATGTCGGCGGGCATCAGATCGGGGGTGAACTGAATGCGGCTGAACGACAGATCGAGGCAGTCGGCGAGCGTTCGAATGAGCAGCGTCTTTGCCAGTCCAGGGACGCCCACCAATAGGCAATGTCCGCCGGCGAACATTGCGATCAGGATTTCTTCGATCACATGCTGCTGCCCGACGATGACCTTCCCGACCTCGGTGGTGATCCGCCGGTACGCTTCGCCCAGGCGTTCGACGGACTGCAGATCGGCCTCGGCGGGCAACAGAGTCACGGAATCGGCGTCGCTCACGAGCGAAAGCTCCTGAAACCAAAGGGGAAAGGTGTTCCGTCATCTTGACGGGAAGGAATGGCGATTGTCAACGACGCCCCTCGACTCTGGTTCTTCGCCGGAATCCGGATGTGGTGTTTTCATTCTCCGTGGCAAAAGTTACCGCATCCGATTCGACGAAGGCGTCGGCGAATGACTTGCAACGGCGTGTCTCGCAGGGGTGAAAACCCCCGCTACGCAGGCATTGTACCGAGGGTTCCAGTCCCGGCGAACGACCGCCTTACGCCACGACGTCCTCGACCACATTCCCCTCCACATCCGTCAGCCGGAAATCCCTGCCGCTGAAGCGGTAGGTGAGTTTGGTGTGTTCCAGCCCCATCAGGTGCAGGATCGTCGCGTGCAGGTCGTGGACACTCACACGGTTTTCCACCGCTTTATGGCCGATTTCGTCGGTTTTCCCGTACAGCGTTCCCCCTTTGACTCCGCCTCCCGCCAGCCAGTAGGTGAAGGCGTGGGGGTTGTGGTCCCGGCCGGTGCCTCCCTTTTGCACGATCGGCAGGCGACCGAATTCGCCTCCCCAGATCACCAGAGTCGACTCGAGCATGCCGCGCGATTCGAGGTCGGCGAGCAGGCCGGCGACCGGCTGGTCGGTTTCCTGCGCGAAACCGCTGTGGTTTTTCTTAATGTCGCTGTGGCCGTCCCAGCTCAGTTCATTATCCATCCCGCCGCTGTAAATCTGCACGAACCGAACCCCCCGCTCGACCATCCGCCGGGCGGTGAGGCACTGTTTCGCGAAGTGCGTGCATTTCGGATTGTCGAGACCATACAGCTTTTGCGTCGCTTCCGACTCACTCGTGAGATCGATCGCCTCGGGGGCCGCCATCTGCATGCGGTACGCCAACTCGAACGACTCGATCCGGGCGGCCAGATCGACCTCCCCCGGCCGCTGCTCCAACTGCCTGCGGTTGAGTCGCGCCAACAAGTCGAGCTGCGACCGCTGTTGTTTGTCGGACTGTTCCGCCGACCGAATCAGGTCGTCAATCGGGGCTCCCTGCGCCTTGAGCGCGGTCCCCTGATACACGCTGGGCAGAAACCCCGAACCCCAGTTTTGCGCGTGCCCCTTGGGAATCCCCCGCCCCAAAGTGTCGTACATCACCACAAACGCCGGCAGGTTCTGCGTCTCGGTTCCCAGGCCATACGTGACCCACGATCCGACGCACGGAAACCCCATCCGCGCGGAGCCAGTGTTGATCTTGAACAGCGCCGGCGAATGGTTGTTCGAATCGGTATGGCACGAATAGAGAAAGGCCATTTTATCGACGTGTTTCGACATCTGAGGGAAGATCTCAGAGACCCAGGCACCGCTCTGCCCCTGCTGCTGAAACTCGAATGGCGATTTCATCACCGGGCCGACGTTGTCGGTGAAGAACCCGGTATTCTTGTCGAAGCCTTCGAGTTCCTTGCCATCCCGCCGGGCGAGTTCGGGCTTGTAGTCCCAGGTATCAACCTGACTGGGACCGCCGTTCATAAACAGCCAGATCACCGACTTCGCCGGCACCGGGAAGTGAGGCTGTCGGCTCGCCAGCGGATTGACAGACTCCGAACCAGCCTCGGCCGGCGCGACTAAGCCCTGCTGCGCCAGCAGGCTCGACAGCGCGAGCAGACCGCAGCCTTGCCCCGACCGCGTCAGAAACTCGCGGCGGGATCCGAAAGCGGCGGCAGGCTCGGCGAACAAATGGGGCGTGTGCATGGCAAGACTACTCGATGTAGACGAATTCATTGAGACAGAGTACGACCTGGCAATAATCCGCCAGGGCGAGCAAGCCCGCGTTCGAAGCGCTCGCTTGCCGATATGAGTCGGCCTGCTGCATAAGGAAGGCTTCCCCATCGGCCAGTTCTTCGACGTTGGGGAAACGGGCGATGGCAAGTTGATAGGCGGTCTTCACCTGGTCGGTGGCTGAGTTTGGCGCGGTCGCCAAAACTCGTTCCGCGAAGCCCCGCGCCGCCATGCGGGTTTGCGGATTATTCATGAGCAGCAGTGCCTGCGGCGCGACCGTGGTCGTGGGACGTTCGCCAATACTCGACAGCGCGTCGGGCGCATCAAACGTTTGCAGCATCGGCATCAGTTTGCTCCGCTTCACCGTGAAGTAGATGCTCCGCCGCCGGCTGGATTCATCCAACGTTCCCGGGCCAAACGGCTTCGGATCGAGCAGTCCGGAAACCGCCAGCACACTGTCGCGAATCACCTCTCCCTCCAGCCGTTGGGGAGACTTCCGCCACAACAGCAGATTATCGCGATCGATCTTCGCCTTGTTGTCGTCAAAACGGGACGATTGCGCCCAAGTGGCGCTTTCGAGGATCAGCTTATGAATCGGCTTGAGCTTCCACCCGTTGGCGATCAGTTCGCCGGCCAGCCAGTCGAGCAATTCAGGATGAGTCGGAGCCGAGCCGCGCAGGCCGAAGTCGCTGGGAGTCGCCACCAACCCACGCCCGAAGTGATGCTGCCACAGCCGATTGACAATGACCCGGGCGAGCAGTGAACCCGCGCCGTGGTCGACGTCGGTGATCCAATTCGCAAACGTCCGTCGGCGGTAACTCGTTCGCCACCCGGTGGGAACCTGTTCCTGCCAGCGATCGATTTTCTCATCCGCCGGCTCCAGAACCTGCAGGAAGCCCGGCGTGGCCACCGCGATCTTCTGGTTGACGTCCCCCCGGCGGAGGAAGTGAGTCTGTTCGAGGAAGTCCCCCCCTTGAGTATGCAGTCGAAGCGCGGGGAGTCCTTCGCTGGAAATCAGCGACTTCATCAACGCGGACTTCGGGGCGGCGGCCCCATGTTCCAGAACCGCCTTGTTCAATTTCTGCCAGTCGGCGTCGTGAGCGCTGCCGTACCAAGCGAGTAGCGTCTTCTGTTGGTCGGCGCTGCGGTCGGCGGCGGGAGTGAGGCGTGCCGCGAGAATCCCCCCGGCAAGTGCCGCCACAGGGAGTTCGGGAGGTTCGACCGCCGTCGAAACCGAGAGCCGGGTGCGGCCGAAGTTGTGGCGGTCATTCCCCTTGAATACCAGCCGGAAGGTGAGAATCGAACCTTGTTCAAAACCTGCCGGCTCAGCGAGTGCGAAGCCAGCCGCGTGATCTTTGCCAAACTGCGGATCCACCGCCCAGCCCGAACGGTCGTTGTCGTCGAGGACGGCGGCGATCGGCAGCCCTGGCTGTTCAAACGTCGCTCGGGGGGCTGTGAGTTTAAGGGAAGCAACCGACTCCGGCTTATCTTGAGGTGCGATCGACACCTTGAGGTCGGTGAGATCGAAGTTGCCATTGTCCGCTCGACCCGGCCCCCCCTTAACGAGACCCGCCATCGCCAGCGCTTCGATCCGCAAGTGTCGAATGCCGGTGAGTTTCGTTCGGACAACGAAAGTGTACGTGTCGAAATTCGGATTCGTTCCCGTCGCGGTCACCGCGCCGTCGGGTTGCAGGGTGAGCGTGGCTCCCCCTTCCGACTTCGATTCCGCAGGCTCGGCGATAATCCAAGGGTACTGTTCGGCCTTGAGCGGATTCTTCGCTTCCCAGTCGGCGAATCGGGTAGCCAGGTGTTCTGCCTCGTACTGACGGAGTGCCGCGACGAGGGGAACCTGGGCCGCCGCATGCTCCCGTTTTGCCTTCTCGGTTTCCTCGCGATTGACCTCAAGTTCGACTTCAGATCGGACGGTTGTGGTGAACGTGCTGACCAGCCGATAGTAGTCGCGCTGGGGGATTGGGTCGTACTTGTGATCGTGACAGCGGGCACAACCGACCGACAGTCCCAGCATCGATAGGCCGATCGTCCCGACAATGTCGTCGAGTTCGTCGTAACGGTGCTTTTCGACTTCGTTCTTGGTGATCTGCGTGCTATGGACACCGGCGGCGAGGTATCCGGTCGCCATCAGCGCCAAGTTGTCGTTCGGGGCGAATTCGTCGCCAGCGAGCTGCCATTTCACGAACTGATCGAAGGGCAGATCGCGGTTGAGCGCCTGGATCACGAAGTCGCGGTAGGTGTAGGCGGTCGGACGGTCGTAGTCGTGTTCGTAACCATGACTCTCGGCGAATCGCGCCACATCGAGCCAGTGGCGGGCCCAGCGCTCTCCGTAGTGCTGGCTGTCGAGCAGGCGTTCCACTTGTCGGCCCCAGCCGGCGGCGTCGTTGGCATCGGCCAAAGCGGCAATCTCGGCCGGTGTGGGAGGAAGGCCGGTCAGTTCGAAGGCGGCCCGCCGGAGCAGACGCACGCGGTCAGCCGGTTCGTTGGGAGTGAGGCCAGCCGACTCAAGCCGACTGAGAATGAACCGATCCATCGGATTTCGGCACCACGCTTCGTTTTTGACGGCCGGCGGGGTGACCTTTTTTAACGGTTGGAATGACCAAAAAGCCCGGGAATCGGGGGCAATCTTCTTGTCGGTCCATGAGGCGGAATTCGCGGAGGAGTCGGCGAGCGGTTTGTCGTAGGGAGCCCCCAGATCAATCCACTCGGCGATTCGGGCGATGTCGGCCTCTTTGAGTTTTTCAGCCTGAAAGGGCATCCCGGGTTTGGTGGCGTGGGTGATGCGCTGGTACAGCCGGCTCTCTTTGGCGTTCCCCGGTTCGACCGCTTTTCCGGAGGCACCACCAGCCAGCAGTCGCGTTTCGTCGATGAGATTGAACTCCGACTCGACCGAGTCGCCACCGTGGCACTTCACGCAATGATGCGACAGGATGCCGCGAACGTGTTCCTGGAAAAGTGCCAGCCCCTTGTCGCGCCGGGTCTCATTATCGTCCTGGGCGGAGGCGGATTTTCCCGGGAGAAGCCACGCTCCGACGCATCCGCACCAGCCAGCGAGCAGGCAGGCGACGAATGTGCGGACAGGGGGGAACGGGCGAAGCAGTCGCGACGCAGGGGCGGGGGACGGCATGCGGTCGAATTCCGTGAGGCGGGCGGGAGTGGAGAAGGATCCACCGACGTCTAACAATAGACGGGGGGCAACGTTTGAGGCAAGCGGCGGGGAGGTTGTCTTGAGACTGGGGTTCCGCAACTCGTTCCTTGTGTCGCTTCCTGTGGTTGGCTAATCTCGGTTCGCCGCTCCCCCCACCACCCACCTGTCTACTAGACACGCCGCGATTGCGGACCGCGCGATGGAGAATTCGAATACAATGAGTACGGCGAAACTGCTGCTGAACGGCAAGGAATACGAATTCCCGACGTTGGTGGGGACGGAAGCGGAGTTGGGGATCGACATTTCCGCGCTGCGAGCACAATCGGGGGCGATTATGTTCGACCCCGGGCTGGGGGACACCGGGCTGTGCAAGAGCGCGATTACCTTCATTGATGGCGAAGCGGGAATTCTACGATATCGCGGATACCCGATTGAGCAGCTCGCCGAGACGGCGGCGTTTTCGGAAGTCGCCTACCTACTGATTTACGGCGAACTCCCCGATCGGGACCAGTTGGCCGAGTGGCGGGGTCGGCTGACCGCCCACAGCATGATCCACGAAGACCTCAAGAAGTTCTTCGAGGGGTTTCCTCCAACGGCGCACCCGATGGCGATTCTGTCGGCGATGGTGGCGTCGCTCTCGACGTATTACCCGGAAGCGCCCGCCAACGATCCCGACCTGAACATGGTGCGGCTGTTGGCGCAGTTGAAGACGATCGCGGCGTACGCGTACAAGAAGTCCATCGGGCATCCGATGATTTATCCGCGGAACGAACTGTCGTACTGCGCAAACTTCCTGAACATGATGTTCGCCGTCCCGACCGAACACTACGAAGTTTCCCCGGTGCTGGAGAGTGCGCTCAACGCGCTGTTGATTCTGCACGCCGACCACGAGCAGAATTGCAGCACCTCGACGGTGCGGGTGGTGGGAAGCAGCCAGGCGAACCTGTTCGCGTCGATCTCGGCGGGGATCTGCGCCCTGTGGGGTCCGCTGCACGGCGGGGCCAATCAGGAAGTGATCGAGATGCTCGAAAAGATTCGCGACGACGGCGGAGACTTGAAAAAGTACGTTGCGATGGCGAAAGACAAGAAATCGGGTTTCCGCCTGATGGGTTTTGGTCACCGCGTTTACAAGAATTTCGACCCGCGGGCGACCATCCTGCAGAAGAAGGCAGGAGAGGTTCTGGCGTTGCTCGGCATCAATGACCCGTTGCTGGAGATCGCTCAGGAACTGGCCGAAGTGGCGCTGAGCGATTCGTATTTCATTGAACGGAAACTGTATCCGAACGTCGACTTTTACAGCGGGATCATCTATCGCGCGATGGGAATTCCGACGAACATGTTCACCGTGATGTTCGCACTGGGCCGGCTGCCAGGCTGGATCGCCCATTGGCGTGAACAGCGGGAGGATGGAGTCAGCCGAATCAACCGTCCGCGACAGATTTACACCGGTCCCCGAGAACGGCAGTTTGTGCCGATCGAGAATCGATAATCCTCAGGATCCCTCGCATGTACGATTATCTGACGATTCTCAGCGGGAAGGCCCATCCGGCACTCGCGGGTGAGATCGCAGCGTACTTGAACATCACGCTGGGCAGGCTCGAGTCGTGGAACTTTCCCGACGGCGAGATCGGCGTGCGCCTGGAGGAAAACATCCGCGGGCGCGACGTCTTCATCGTGCAGCCGACGTGCCCGCCGGTGAACGAAAGCCTGATGGAGTTGCTGGTCCTGATCGACGCCTGCCGACGGGCGAGTGCCGAGCGAATCACCGCAGTCATTCCGTATTTCGGATACGCCCGACAAGACCGGAAAGACGCGGGGCGGGTGCCGATCACGGCGAAGCTGGTCGCGAATCTGATCGTTGAGGCGGGGGCGAACCGGGTCCTGGCGATGGATCTGCACGCGGCGCAGATTCAGGGGTTTTTCGACATCCCGGTCGATCACCTGTATGCCGCCCCGATTCTCGATGACTACTTCCTCGGTTTGGGATTGCCCGAGTCAGAGCTGGTGGTTGTGAGTCCCGATGAAGGGAGCATCAAGCGGGCGCTACAGCATCAGGAGCGGATGGGTGGTTCTCTGTGCATTGTCGACAAACGGCGGTCGAGCGCGACGGAGACCAAGCAGGCGAATTTGATTGGCGGTCCGATCGCGGGCAAGACGGCGCTGATTTTTGACGACATGATCACCACGGGCGGTTCGATGGTGGGGGCGGTCAAAGTGGTCCATGCCCACGAAGCGAGCCGAATCTACGTGGGGGCGACGCATCCTGTCTTTTGCGGACAGGCGTCAAAAATTCTGCGGGAAGCGCCGATCCACGAGGTTGTGGTGACGAACAGCGTCCCGCTGTCGCCCGAACAGATGTTTCCGAATCTGCGGGTTGTTTCGGTCGCGCCGTTGTTGGGAGAGGCGATCAAGCGGATTCACCGGAATGAGTCGGTCAGTTATCTGTTCGATTGACTTGTTGACCCGAACCTGTCGATCAAATAAACTGGCTTCCATGCGTCTCGCTGTCACTGTGACTACGACAGGATCACCCCGATGTTGACGATTTTCGGCCGCCAACCTTCCCGCCAGCTCTCTGATTGCAGTGGTGTTTCCCGACGGGATTTCCTCACCGTGGGGGGAATGGCATTGGGGGGGATCACACTGGCAGACACGCTGCGGGCCGCTCAGCCGAAAGCGGGGCTGTCGCACAAGGCGATCATCAACATCTATCTGCCCGGCGGGGCTCCCCACCTCGACATGTGGGATCCGAAGCCGCAGGCACCGCGCGAGATCCGGGGCGAATTTTCGGCGATTCAAACGAACGTTCCCGGGATTGAAGTCTCGGAGATGTTCCCCCGCATGGCGCAGATGATGGACAAGTTCAACATCGTCCGGTCGCTCGCCGACTCGGACGGGTTGCACGATGGCTACCAGTGTATGACGGGGCGCAAGCGCGGCGGTCGGGTTCCTCCCGGAGGCTGGCCGGAGGCGGGAGCGTGGGTTTCTAAAACGCAAGGCCCCGCGAACGACGCGATTCCCGCCCACCTGGCGCTCATGTATACCACGGGCAACCGCACTTGGGGCGAACCCGGGGATGGCGGCTTTCTGGGGGTCGCGCACGCTCCGTTCAACCTGCTGGGTCGCAAAGCCCGCAGCACTTCCGACAGCATGGTTTTGCAAGGGGTGACTCTCGACAAACTCCGCGACCGAACCCAGCTCATGCAGTCTCTCGATCGCTTCCGTCGTCAGGCCGACGCTAAGGGAGTGATGGAGAGCATGGACGTTTACGCGCAGCAGGCGATGGGGATCCTCACCACCTCCCGGCTCGTTGACGCTCTCGATCTGTCGAAAGAAGACCCGCAGATCGTCGCCCGTTATGGCAAAAGCAGCGAAGAATTCCAGCGTGACGGCGCGCCGCCGATGATTGAAAACTTCTGTGTCGCCCGCCGACTGGTGGAAGCGGGCGCGCGGTTTGTGTCGCTGAACTACAGCCGCTGGGACTGGCACGGTCCCGACGGCATGAACTACCCCAAATGTCGCGAGGAATGCCCGCTGCTCGACCAGGGATTGTCGGCCTTGGTGTCTGACCTGCATGAACGGGGACTGGATCGGGATGTCGCGGTGGTCGTCTGGGGTGAGTTTGGACGCACCCCCAAGATCAACGGCAACAACAGCCGGGATCACTGGCCGCAGGCGAACACGGCAATCCTGGCGGGCGGAGGAATGCGAACCGGTCAGGCGATTGGAACAACCAACCGGTACGGCGAACACCCGTCGCTGCGTCCGGTCAAATTCCAGGAAGTCTTCGCGACTCTCTACAAGTGTGCCGGCATCGACGCCCAGAACATTCGGGTGTTTGATCAGTCGGGGGTTCCGCAGTATCTGGTCGATACGGGCAACGAGCCGTTGCACGAAGTGATCTAAGCAGAAGTTCCTCGTCTGTGAAAACAGAATCGGGGGGAAGATCCGGGACACGACAATCTGCGGAAAATGCGGGGAGTTCTGGGGTCGGCGACAATCTTGTACAGCGCATGACGGGCGGCGGTGTGGTCGATTTTGTCAGACCTGGAATTTGCGTCCAGCGCCAAGAGCGGTGTCGGTCATCTTCGGTGCCGAAACTCCACGAGACTGGACCGATTGGGCAGCCTCGGCAGACCGGTCCGTCGCTTCGAGCCGGCCGCTCCTTGGGGTCGGCCAACCCTGCCGCTCCAGTTCTGCCGTACTCTTTGTCCTGCCAACCAGTCGATTCGTTTTCCGCACCCAAGTTCCAGGTGAACGGCCAAACAGAGATTTCCGTTAACAAAGAGTCCGCGAGTTCGTAGACCGTCTCGATCGCTCCCAGCCGACCGCTGGGGGTTCGGAATCTCGCCAACCTTCTTCGGCATCTTGAACCCTCCAGCGAGTGAAAACTGCTGGACAAGCCGGAAGGTTCGTTGCCTCCCCGTCCGGTTGGAACCGGGCCGGGTTCTGTGACAGACCCCTGTCGATTTGCCGTAAGACGAGTATCCCCGAGTGGATTCGAACCACCAACCTTCGGCTCCGGAGGCCATGGAATCGAAGGGGCGGGAACGCGATCAAAACCCTTTAGAAACAGAGGTTTTTGGACAAATTGAGTGCTGACTCAACCCTTTCCAAACAGTCCAGATTCTACGTGTTTTTCCACGGCGACTCAACGGTTCTGTGCCAACATCTGTGCCAGCGGAATCAAGTTTCCTGACGACCATTTTGCGATCAACGCAGGTCGTCATTTCGCCACGCGCTCGCGATCGACAAGTCGATTTCGTTTCCACGGCCCGGCTCGGGCTGGCCGCAGTTTGGTCCGCCGTCGCTTTCCGCCGTCAAGGTCGTACCTCCGGTCTCCACCTTGACTGCGGGCCGGCGGACTGGGGGGCAGCCAGCCCAATCCGGGCTTCCTTACTTCCATTCCCCTCCCCCATCATGCTGTACCAGGTCAAGCTCCAATACGGCTGCATCATCGACGCTGCCTCGCGAGACGAGGCGTACACAAAGGCCGTTCGCCTCCTTCGAGAGAATCCCGCCGCCTACATCTCCGATGTCCGACAGCAGGGCGAACCGAGAGGGCATCGGTCGCTTGTGATGCGGTTAATCACGGGCCGGTAGGCGTTGGCTATTCATCTCCGGCCGCCGAGAGCGTTGCGGAACGGTTCCTGTGGAAGGGCATCTTTTCGGAACACGGCGGCGAAGTCGTGGCGCGGATTCATCGAACGACCGCGAGGAACGGCTTTCACACCGGCGAAACTGGAAGGGCGCATCAGGAGTTATTCGGACGCGAACGCCACGTAGGCAGCCAACCCTGACAGACTCGCGCCTTTCCGGTCAAGGATTTGCCGCTGCGCGTTCCTCCTTGACCGCCGGCGCGGGCCTGTCCATTCCAGCGTGCCTACGGGCTTTTCACTTCCTCCCCCACTTCCCGATGCACACCGCATCCACATCACCGGCACACACGACTGGACCGTGGAAAATCGAAACATACCCGACTCCCGATGATCGAACTGGATTCCGAATTGTCGGACGATCAAGAAAATTCCCTGTCGCGAGTATCGAACTTCTCTGCAACGAGAGCCAAGAGGCTGCGAACGCCCGTCTCATCGCAGTCGCCCCAGAAATGCTCGATGTCCTGAAACAGGTGTACGCAGGAATGGAGGATGGATCCATCAACGACTCTGGTTCGCCAATTCCGTATTTCGTGCAGCGAGTTATCGAAAAAGCGCAGTGAGAGTTCAGCCCCGATGAATTCGGTCACCGGGGCTTTTTTGTGAGCGCAGCGGTAAAAATTTTCGTCTACCGACGGTGTGATTGGCGGACTGTCGCGATCGGGATCGCGCCCAAAGAACCGGCAGGGTCGCGGAGCGGTTCCGTGGAAGGGCCAGCGCCAACTTCCCGGAATCTTGCCACTCCCCTGCCGTCGATTGAATTCCTCGATGCCCCACTATTCCACGACGACCATTCCGAAGTCTGGACAGTCCGTAGTCGGTGACTCCCCAAGCTATGAGCGCTGATTGCTCGCAGGGCAGCAAAGTGTTGCAAGCCGATCCCTACTGCCGTGCAAGGGTAGCTCGCGGGGCGACCGCGCAAGAGGTTTCGTTCGCTGACCACTCCGAAACCTGCGGGATCGCCACGGCTGCGGCCTTCCGCTCGCACGCCTTGACGGCGGGCTGCGGCTTGCTGGGTTCCTGCTGCCGCGGAGCAATCCCGGCGATTTATCAACTTCCCCCCACCACCCATGGTCCACATTGATCACTTCGGCCTGAAAGAGGTCGAGATCGAACTTGGCCGTTACCAAAACGGCCGGCTCGCCGTTCAGCTCGTCGAGAACGGCGAAGACTACGCCACAGTCTCCGTCAATCTCCCCTTCGAGGAGATCGGCCCCGACGAGTTCGCGTTCAAGACCTACTCTGAAAACGAGGGGCTCTACGAGGAACTCATCCGGTCGGGCGCGATCGAGGCCACCGGACGGCACGCCGACACAATGGGGCTGCCGATTTGCCGGATTCGAACATAGCGGCGGAATCGCCGAATCGATTCGGCATTGAACCCGCATTCGGAAAACCGCCCCGATGACTTCGGTCACCGGGGCTTTTTTTGTGCGAGCAGCGGCCACGTTGCCCAGATCATGCATCACCGGCGCGGTTGGCGGTCCACCGCGATCCGCAGGATCGCTCCCAGCCGACCGGCAGGGTCGTGCAGCGGCTCCGTCGAACCGCCTGCGGCCGGTTCTCGTCACCTTGCCACTCCCCCACCGTTCATGGCATCATTCGACACCACGTCGCGACCGCCGGTCGCTGTGTCGACTGTGGCCCGCCAACCGCGATTCGATTCCCACCCCGCCTATGGATAAGCCGATTCTGAAAGTCCAGGAAATCCCCTTCGAGGATCCCGACTCTCGGTACATGTTCCAGCCGAGCGCGGAGAAACCATTCGTCGCGACGCCGGCCTGCATCGAGCTCTACCGGGATGCGATCTACCACTGCCTCATCCAGCTCCAGCAGCTCGCCGTCGAAAAAAATGGCCTCGACTACCTGCAGGTTTTCGATGACCCGGACAAACCGGAAGGACTGTGGTTCATCGAGGACGATGATGGCGGGGCGATCACAGCGTTGCTGCCGTCGGAACATTGATCGAAATGGTCATCGCCGATTGCCGTGCCACGCGTACGTGTCGTCACCTGATAGCTCGCCATGGAAGGCCGGGAAACGTTGCCGATACTCTCCAGCCGCACATCGTTGGAATGCAGTCTGGAAGCCGCTTTCAGGCGCTGTGAAAGGCTGCCGGCAGGTTCGCGGAGCGGTTCCATGGAACGACTGTGGTCACGTTCCAAGAATCTTGCCGCTCCCCTGCCGTGGTACGTTTCCGGAGTCACTCCGAGGGTTGCAACTCGGCACCATTTCGAAGCGGTCTCCGGCACCCTGCCGTACCGTTCCAACCCCGCAGTTTGGTAGTCGCTGAAACCCCGCCGGGCAGGTTGTCGTCACCTTGTCGAAACGGTGCCGTGGCAACGTGATCTGACACGCTGCCGAAACCCCTTGCCAACGGGTTCCAGTGTGGTAGTCTCGACACGACATTCCCCTCCCCTCCTGTGAACGCCTTTCACACCGTCAAGGAAGCGGCACTCATCACCGGCAAGTCTCCGTCGTCGATCCGCCGGATCATCTATCCGATCATCGAAGCCGCGGCTCATCCTGACCGCGATCAGATTCGTCCAACCGTCGACGAAGTCCGCGACTTACGCGTCAAAGGGGAAAACTTCGCTTGGCGCATTTCCGAGGAATTGTTGAGACGCGAAGTTCCCGAGCAGCCCGCGGCCGAGCAGGGGAGCGGTAGATCAACTGGGCAGGCAGCGTCCAACGGGCAGTCCGATCTGATCGCCATGCTCCAGGCGGAACTGACGATCAAAAACCAGCAGATCGCCACGCAGTCGGGAATGATGTCCCAGCAGATGGAACTCATCAGCGGTCTCTCGGAACGACTCCGAGAGGGAAACCTTTTGATCGGTTCGCTCCAGCAGCAGCTTCGGCTGACGGACGGCACGCCGCACCCAAGGAAAAATACAATCGACGCCACGCCGGCACGGGCTCCAGCGGCTGAATCGAAATCCGCTTCGCCCAAGGAGCGGGAATGCGAAAAGGAAAAGCCGCAACCGAAAGGAAAAACTCCCGAAAAGCAGCCCGAGAAAGTTCAGCCGAAGCCCCAGCCGACGAGAGGTTTGTTCGCCCGCTGGTTCCGCTGAATTGCCGGTGGAAATCGCACTGCATCACCCGCTCCCATTGTGGCAAGCCCTTCAAATTGACCGGTGGCCCCTCTCGGCACATGCTCCACTTCACCCATGACGGGAACTGAGACCCGCAACGGCACGACGAAGAAAAACCGCTACCGCCTCCCCGGGATAGAGCGTGAAGCGATCGCCCAGCTTTCGCTATTGGAAACGGCCCTCTGGCCGCTACAGGGAGGGGAACGCACAACCGCGACGTTCGACACAGAGTATTCGTTCAAGGCGGGGGACAAGCAACAAGCCGCCCAGGTCACCGTTTATGCCCCCCGAGGATTGCAATCCGAAGACGAATACGTCCTCTGGGGATTGCTGGGCATCACCCTGTCGCAGCCGAATGCCGAGCCGACTCTGCTCGCCACCCCGTACTGGCTCATCAAGCGACTGGGGATGTCGATGGGAGGATACCAGTACGACCAACTCAGAAGGTCGCTGGAGCGTCTTTCACTCGTTGCATACCAGAACACTGCGTTCTACAACCCGGTCACCCAACAGCACGAACGGGTGACGATGCATTTTCTTTCGAGCTTCCTGCCGACACGCGGCCAGGGAGGGGACGTTGCGACCGATCGGGCCTGGCGCATCGAATGGTCGTCGATGTTTTTCAAGATGTGCCAGGCGACCGGAGGAACGCTCCTCTTCGATCTCGATCTTTACCAGCACCTCAGCCCTGCGAGTCGGCGACTGTTCCTCAAATTGAAAGACCGCTTCTGGCGCTCGAAGCGGGTGTTTCTCAATGTCGACGATTTGACGATCAACGGAATCGGTTTCTCGGCCGACAGGCCGCTCAAGAAGCGAAAATTCGACCTGATTCGCTGCATCCGCGAACTTCTTGATCACCAGATCATCGAACTCGGGCAGGGGCAGGCCGGTCCGCAAGACCTGTTTATTCGACGTGGGAAGGGGCTCTACGTCGTTCAATTCTTCGAAGGGGAGTACTTCCGCCAGGCGGAATCCAAACGCACCACAGGCCGAAAGAATGCGATTTCGGAGGATCCACTCTTCGAACCGCTCCAGAAGATCGGCGTCGACGCGGCGGCGATCCGCCGGTTGTTTGAGACGCAAACTCGCGCCAACATCCAGCGGTGGGTCAAGATCACCGACGCCGCGATGCACGAAAAACCGCACGGATTTCCCGGATTCAAGGTCTCGCCGGCGGCGTTCCTGATCGACGGGATCCAGAACCAGCGCATGCCTCCCGACTGGATCTACATCCACGACAAGGCGCAGCAGCGTGAGCGGTGGGAACGCGAGAAAGCCAGCCAGGCACAGGAAGAGCAGTCGCTCCGATCGGTGTATGCCGCCGAACGCCAGGCGGCGTTTCAGGCATACCTCGCCAGTTCCGAAGGGAGAAAACACTACATGGCATTCTCGACCGCGTTCCAGGAACTGCATCGGGCGCTCAACCCACACCATTACCGCGAGGCAGCCCGCGAGGCTGCGCTGGAAAAGATCGAACGGGAACACTTCCAGTTCCCCGACTTCGGAGTCTGGCTTCTGGAACGGAAGGCCACAGAAGCCTGAAATCGGCTCGCCCCCTGTTGGCGTTCGCCGGACCTTTTTCGAACGCAGGTATTGGCGTTTGCCGGACCGACTATTGGTGTTTGCCGGACCTTTTCCAGAACCGCCCATCCGAACAACGGCATGTACAAGCCAGAATCTCTTCGTCGGTTTCCTTCCGACAAAGCCTTGTTACAAAGCTCTATTGTATAAGCAAAGGGGGGCCCGCTGCGGCGGGCCTGCTTTTTGAAAGATTTCAGACGACGGAGGACGGACCGCCGGAGCGGTCCGGACGAACGGCAACGCGAGAGAAAAGGGGATTGCGGCGCAGCGTCGATCCGACCCCAGAGTTGTCCGGCCGGGCGGGCGCCGAGGCCACGCCGATCGATCGCCCCCACAGGCGACCGGACGGCGATCGACAGGCGAGCGGAGCTCGACCGAATTTGTGGCTTCCGAAAGCCACGGAGAACGCCACGTTACAAGGGACACCACGTCGCGGCCTGCACCGCGACCCCCCATCCATGGTCGACACGCTGGCCCCTCGTAAACTCGGTGACCGACGCGGCGCCAGGCTGGGGGGTCGCGCCCGCCTACCGGCGGTCCGCGACGTGGGTCCGCACCATGCGCCCTGTCGGCGTCGGCCACCGCGGAGCGGATCCATACCCCGGCGAGGGGCCTGGGGGCGACGCACACGGCGCCCCCACGGGCGTCCGGTGTGTTCGCGCTGGAAGCGCGACGGACGCCCGCCCTCAGCGTGTCGTCGTCGGCCGAACGGCCGACTCCCATTCGTCCCGCGTCAGCGACTCGGGCTGACGTCCCGCGAACTTCCCGCCGTGCATCGCACGGCTCCAGCCGATACGGACGTCGAGGCGCCGCTGCGCCAGCAGCCAGAGCGCCTCCCTCGCCCCCTCGTCACCCGCCTCGTCGGCGTCGAACAACAACGTCACTTTGCCACCTGCGAGCAGTCGGGAAAACCGTTCGATCTTCGCGAGTTGTGCTTCGGTGATCCGGTTGGAACAGATCGCGACCGCCGGGATCCCGAGATTGTCGAGTCCCACCACGTCGTTGAACCCTTCACAGACGATGATCCCGCACTCGGCGATCCGCTCCCGATACCCGGATTCCTTGAGCCGGCTTCCATGCTGGCCGAACAGTTCCAAGCCCCGGTGAAAGTCGACTGGGAATCGATGCTTCGCGGGCTTCTTCTCTTTCGACCGAGCGTCGGGCGAGAGTGCGTTGAAAGCGATCTCTTTCGCTTCGAACTGTGGGTCACGACCGATCCAGGCCAGTTCCTGACCGTCTTCGGAGAGCAGGGGATAGAGGATTTGCCCCCGCAGCGACCAGCCCCGTTTGTCGCCGCCCCCATCGGCTGGCAGGAACCCGATCCGCCATTTCCGCATCGACGCGGGAGTGAGACACGGATGCCGTCGGACGTAACTCGCCGCCGTCGGCGACATCGACGCCACGTCGACGACGAACTTCTCGTCAATCGTCGTCAGTTCCCGCGCCTTTTCGTTCTCGCTCTGGACGAGCGGCAGATTGCGTGTCGGCTTCGTGGGGGCGGTAATCGCGGTTGGAGCTGTTGGTGAAGGAACCGGTGTTGGAGACCCGGCAGGGGATTTGCCAGCCAAAACATCGCGTACGCGAGTAAACTCGTTCCCCTTGAGTTTTTCGCCGGTCGGGCGCGTGCCGGTGAGCCAGCCGTGCATCAGCGACAGCAGATTCCCACGAAACTGGCAGCCGTAGGCGTGGCAGCAGAAGACTTTCTGGGGGTTGGTTACGTTGACCGAGACTTCGCGCTTGCCGGCGTGGTCTCCGGTGCAGCCGAAGGGACAATCCAGCCGGACATTTTCGCCGGTCCCCTGCACGTCGATGGTTACGCCGCACTTGCCGGCTGCCGCCTCCAGCGTTGTGGCGGCTTGCAATTCATCGATGCTGACGTAGCCGGGGCGGTTCATCGGATGTTTGGTGAGTCTGTGGTGAAGAATGGTACGCTGGGTTCCGCTGCATGACAAATACGATCACGCTCTCCGATCGCGACCGGGCCATCCTGCGACTTCTCAGTTGGACGCCCCTCACGACGACGCTGCTGCTGCGCGCGAGCAGCACGTTTCCCGGCGACCCGTTCGGTAACGAACGGCGACTGCGCGAGCGGCTTCAGACACTTGCGGGCGTGGGATTCATCCGCTCCTGGTCGACCGCCCATGCGGGAGGGGGCCTGCAGAATTACTACAAGCTGACGCCGGCCGGGTTTCAGGCCTTGCTGGGAATAGAGACACCGCTCCCCCCGAAGGGGTTCTTCGCCGAGATTTCTCCGTCACTCTTCGAGCACACGCTGACGCTCGGTGAGGTGATCGTGGCGACACTCCGTGGTTGCCACGACCATCGCGTGACTATTTTGCGGGTCCATCGAGAAAACGACTTGACGTTCGCCGTCGGCGACCGCATGGTGCAGCCCGATTGCTTCTTCCGATTCACAACCGGAGGCAAAAACTTCAGCGTGGCGTTCGAGATCGATCTGAGCACCGAGTCGGTCGATTCGAACAGCTTCCAGAGCGTCCGCCGGAAACTCCAGACGTACGACGCATACCAGTCGATGGTGCTTTCCCAGTGGCTGCAGCATGGCAAGACCTGGGAGCGTCCCCGGTTTCGAGTGGCGTTTCTGACCCGCAGCATCGACCGGGCCTACCACCTGCTGGCCGTCGCGAACCAGATCGCCGAGAACAAGAACCGCCGGCTGGTGTACGCCGCCACACTCGATGCCTACCTCGGATCGCCAGACCCCGTCCGGTCGCCGCTGTTCGTCGACCATCGAGGAGCCTGGCAGTCACTCGTCGAACTTCACCCCACAGCGCAACCAGTTCGTCCAGCCGTTCGGCTGCCGACCATCGTGCAGACTCCGCTCCCGCTCTGATACCGTGGAAGCTGCCTTCGTCCGTTCCGCGGGCCGGCACGGCTACTACCCCGTGCCCCTTCACCCTCCCCGGTCGAGGAACGCCGCTTGTCGGAGCGAGCCATAGGCAACCGCCCCGGGAGAGACGACACACACTCGAACGGGGCGATTATCCCACGGTCTTTCGGCCAACTGCTGTCCGGTGGCCTACGAATTCGTTACGACGAAGCCGAGTCGAAGCATCCGGTCCGAATTACCACAGAACCGTATGGTTATTTGACGCGTTCGACAACGATAGGAAACGACAATCATCGTGCACAAGGGGTGATTCACCAGCCGCGTACGCCGAGATTGGACTTACCCACGATTGGTTCTGACAGCCTCGAATTGAGACGCCGGACATCGCAGCAACTCTGTTCTTCGGGGCGATCAATTCGATGTCAGAAAATCTGTGTGGATGCGGTCCGGGGCAAACTCTCGGACTGCATTCGCCAGCAGGATGCGTCGCGACACTATCGGCCTCGGCAAGCCGACGCGACATTTTGTGTGCGCCCACGCGTTCGCTCGCTGGGACCACGAGCCCCTTGAACTCCGACCCCATACACCGGTTCTCGTCGTGCGTCATTGACCCCGCGCTGCGGTCGACCGAAATTGCGTTCGGGGACAATCGCCTCACGGGTGTCGCCGTTCCGCAGTGCTGTCATTCCCGCGACACCCAGTTGGGCACCCTGCTCCTCAGGACTGATGCGCGGATAATCGCGTCGGAACGCCTCTATCTCCGCCGACAGGCGCCGCAACCTCTCATCATGATCGTCAACGCGGCTCGAGTGATCGTCCATACGTTGTTCGATGCGGGATATCCGTTCCTCGTGGACGTCCAACCGCTGCTGGTGTTCACGGAGTTCATTCTTGAGCCGACGGTCAAGGCTGTTGAACTGTGCGTACAACTTGTCGAGTTGTTGCCGATTCAGAGTCAGGTCGAGCAACTGCTTGTTCAGTTCCTTCCGCTGCTCGGCCACTTCGCTCGCAAGTTTGAGCAACCGGACATCGACTTCGGCCAGTGTTTTACGCAACAGTCGTTCCACGTCTGTCCGCAGCATGCCATCTCGCAGGTCAGACCGGAGTTGCAGAATCCGTGCGGCGTTGGCACGATCGTTGCGTGCGAGTTCGTTCAGCTCCCGTTTCAGTTGCCGAGTATCCGCCGTGCCGTCCAATCCCGTGACGCGATCCAGAGCGTGACCGGCGATCCAACCGACCAGGAATTTACCCAAGTTCACCAACAATCCACCCTGGGCCGCCGCACGCGGCAAGAGCGTTGTCGCGGAAAACTCTGGCGCGGCTCCAAGAACCGAACCTGAGATGACTACAACGATAACCAACCTTCGCATGACAGATTCTCCGTACTTGAGTTGCAGAACGACCGAAGGAACAAACTTGTGTGGGTGGAAGCCACATTGAAAGTCCAGCGGGCTTGTTGATTGGCACTCTTCAACTAGGAAACGTCGCCGCCGGCCACATCTTCCCGAGAATTTGAAAAAAAGACGTAGGGATTTCAGTTTGCCGCCTAAAGAAGCAGAAAAGCGGGTGATTTGGTCACCTTCGTGGTGAAAATGGCAGACAAATCGGAGACTCGTCGGGAAGATTCCGCGGAGGAGTCCGTCCTATTGATGGCGTCGTCGTTCCCCTTTGAGAGGCAGACGATGCACCATCCGTCTGCCGCCAATTCTCAAAGCCACGTTCGCTAACCACGGAGTGTCGTTGATGCATCCGCCAGCGACTTGTGTCCACTGCCGGCCCCTCCGCACCCGGACGGTCTCAGTGCTTCCGCGGTTGAAATCGGGATTGTGGCCTCGGCACAGCTCGGAATTGAGCGCCGTCCCTCGACTCGCTACTGTGGCGGCATGGCTGCCGACGATTCATTTTCCCATTGCACCGACGCCGAACTCTGGCCAATTCTGGTTGCAGGGCGTGTGGAGGCATTCAATGAGCTGTTCCGCCGTTACGCGGAGCGATTACTTTCATACCTGCAGTCGTTTACGCGGCAACCTCAGGATGCGGAGGATCTATTGCAAGACCTCTGGATGAAGCTGCTCGAATCGCTCTCCAGGGACCAACAGCCCGAGAATCTCCGTCAACCCGAGAATCTGCGTGCCTGGTTGTTCCAGGTCGCGAAGAATCATGCGATTGACTGGACTCGTCGTCGTAAACGGCGGGGCGGAGAACAGACGCTGGGCGATGGACATGACTCTCGTGCTCCAGAGTCGATCGACTTCGAACGCCTTGATCAGGCATGGGCGACATGTCTGTCCGCGCTGCCCCCGGAGTTTCAAGAGGTCCTTCGCGCCGATCTCTCCGATATTTCCGTGGCGGATCAGGCACAGCGGTTTAACGTCGCCGTCGGAACGATTTACACCCGTCGTTCTCGCGGCCGCGAGTTGCTGCGTGAGTGCATCGAAGGGAAGATGAGCAACTGACATGATTCTCATTGCCCTCGACATGCCGACCGAACCGGTCGAACTGCGACAGTGGCTGGAACGCCAACTCGTCGGACTCGATCTTCACCAATTGGTCGACGAACTTGCCGTGATTCACGGTCCGCAGACTACGAATCCATCACTGGAAGAAGCCCTGGGAACGGAACTGCCTGTGGTTTTGAATGGCGGATTGAGTCAGCTTCCGACACCCCCGCTACGAACACTGTTGACTCATCCTCAACTGCTTTTTGAATTGCAGGAGCGGGCATTCATCGACGGGGGGGAGCATTGGAATCGCGTGCCGCGGGGACCGGAATTGTCCGCCGCGGTAGAGCGTGTTCAGGAGCGGATCTTTCAATCAGATCGGATCGGGTCCACGCCCCAAACTCCGCCGCGTTCCCAGTCGTCGCCAGCCAGGCCGCAACCGAATTCACGCCGGGCGTTGATCTGGTTGATCCCAATCGCCACCGCGGCCGGTATTGCCCTGTTTCTACTTCGTCCTTCCGTCCCCGACTGGGGTTGGGAGAAGCCCGGCGTACTGACGGCAGGGCGGACGGCGGCCGAGCACTACCTGGCCCTGGAACAGGCGGCCGGTGAATTCGATCGGGTCACGCTGAATCGTCCAGCCGATCTGGAGCGCCGTTTGCGGGAATTTCGACACGCGTGCGACGCACTGATCGAGGCCCCCCACGCGACACTCAGCGCCAGTGGGCGTCAACAACTGGTCGACCGATGCCGACTCTGGGCGAAGAAGATCGACGGACACGTGGCTGATCTGAAATCGGGCGAGAAATCGATCGATCAAGTTCGCCTTGATGCCCAGGCGACAGTCGAGGCGTTACGCAGGTTCCTGCGCGACGAAGCCGCCAAGGCGGCGGCGTAACCGGCGAATCGAACGGGCAGCGAATCGCGCACGCAAGCCCCCACCGATTCACGTGCCGGGGAATTCCGCACTCGGGGGAGTCGGGATTTTTCATCGGCCCGATCGATATCGCGAATTTCCAGGAAGATTTCCCTTCCCCATTCTGTCTCTATTACAATTCTCCGATAGTGATTCCGGTCCTCGAAAACGAAGGAGCGATCTCATGCGACAGTTCCCGCGACGTCGACTCCTGCTGGCCGGTCTGATTCCGGCCGCCGCTTTGTTCGGCCTTCCGGTTCTGGTCAAAGCCCAGGACCCAGGCCGCCGGCTGGCGTTTTTCGTCGCCGTTCCCGAATACAATCATGCCGCCCTCGATCCGCTCCCCTACACCGAGCGCGACGTCGAAGCGAGCTCGGCACTGCTTAAGCAGGCCGAATACGACTTGGTGGTCCTTTCTGGGGCGCGAGGAAAGAAAGACGCCAAATTGCGGCCGACCGCCGCCAACATTCGCGATCGGCTCAAGGAATTCCTCGAATCGCGCGAGGTGACGCGGCGCGATCTGATCATCGTGGGGCTGACCGGGCACGGTTTGCAGCCGCGCGGTTCCAGCGACAGCTTTTTCTGCCCGCTCGACGCTAATCCGTCGATGACTCTCGAAGACGAAGGGCGCGTACAAGTTCCGCAGGCCCCCAAAACCCTGCTCAGCATCGCACAATTGCTGCAGACGCTGGAAGACAGCGGAATCGGTCCCAAGCTGGTGCTGGTCGACGCCTGCCGCACGGAACCGAAATCGAAGGGAACCCGGCGGAGCGCCGGCGGCATCGACCGGTTGACCCTTGCCGAACTGCCGCCGCAGACAGCGGTGCTGCTGAGTTGTTCGCGAGGGGAATACTCGTATGAAAACGAGGCGTTCGGGGGCGGGCACGGGGCGTTTTTTCACACTGTGCTGGATGGATTGAAGGGAGCCGGCGCTGACCTGAAGAATCGAGTGACGTGGGATTCTCTGCAGGGGTTCGTACGCGAAGAGGTCCCTGCGCGAATCGAAGCGGTGCCGCAGTTGAAGAACGACGGCGCGCAGCAACATCCGAACCTCAAATCGAATCTTGAAGGGCAGCCCCCCGTGCTGATCCCGGCGAGCGTGCTGGCGAAGATCAGCCCCAATGCCGGTAAAGTCGACATTCCGAAGAACACGATTCCGAAGGAATCGCCTGCGAGCGTGATTGGAACGGTAAAACGGACTCAGGAAGGCCAAGTGCGCGACGACAACGCCCTGAAGCTAAAGTTGGTCTGGTGCCCCCCCGACAGTTTTCGCATGGGAAGTCCCAAAAACGAAACCGGGCATAGAGAAGAAGACCAGGTCGACGTCACGCTGTCGAGCGGCTTCTGGTTGGGGAAATTCGAAGTGACGCAGTCGCAGTACGAAAAGATCATGGGAAAGAATCCCAGCTATTTCTGCGCGACGGGGGAAGGGAAATCACGTGTTTCGGGCCAGCAGACCGCGGAGTTTCCCGTCGAACAGGTCTCATACGACGACGCCCTCGAATTCTGCAAAAAGTTCACCGAGGCCGAGCGGAAGGCGGGGAGGCTCCCCACCGGTTGGCAGTACACCCTGCCGACGGAGGCGCAATGGGAGTACGCTTGCCGGACGAAAGAGAGTGTGACGCCGTTTTCATTCGGCACGAGCCTGAACGGAACCGAGGCGAATTGTGACGGAACGAACCCGTACGGTACAACGAACAAAGGTGACTATTTGAAACGGACGACGACGGTCGGCTCGTATCCGGCGAACAAGTGGGGGCTGCACGACATGCACGGCAACGTGTGGGAGTGGTGCCTCGACGCGTACGAAGCGAAACTCCCTGGAAAAACGGACCCGGTTGCAAAAACGGGCTCGCTGCGGGTGCTCCGTGGCGGCGGTTGGAACAGCGTCGCCGTGCGCTGCCGGTCGGCGGCTCGCTACCTCAACTCGCCCGGCCTCCGGAACTACATCTTGGGCTTCCGCCTGGCCCTGAGTCCCGTCCAGTCAGCAGGCGAACAGGAACAGTCGAGCGGAGCCGGGAGCGGAGGCCCGGACGTGCGTGAGGCATGAATGAACAATTGAGGGTGAAAGTCCCTTTTGGGTCCAACTGGAGGAAACCAAGAGCCGAAGGCAACTGCACGGGAAGTGACCGGTCACGTGATCGGGCGCGACCTCCCCGCGAGTGCGTGTGGAATGGAAGCCGGATGGCGAACCGCAGCACCGAACGAGAGTGAAGCCCCGTAAGGCCGGCCTGTCCGGGTGAGCGTGCCACCTTACGCTAAGCCCAATATCCAGTCGTGACAGGCAGGTAGTGGGGACGGGCGCAGCGGGACATTGTTCGTTCTTACCCTCAGAGATCTCTTCAGGTCCGCAAGTGCGGTAGGGTTGCCGAAGGTAAACAACGGCAGTCCGAAGCCGGGAGAGAAGTCGGATGGTCCCATAGTAGCGTTGAAGCCGGTGAAAGCCGGTGGAGCGAAGGGGGTCATGGAGTGAGAAGCGTGGAGTCACGTCAACCTGATACTCGTGTTCGCCGACAGCCCTTTGGGGGGCGGGAGAGGTGCGTTCGCGGACGAATCCGCGGAAGAGCCTACGCCTGCTGCACAAACGAGTTCAACCTGACGACCGAATCCAGCAGCCTCGCGGGAAGCGCAAGCGGAACGTGAGGTTGAGTGTCGGAGAACGTCTTCGACGCTGATGTTCACTTCAAAGAGCCGGATGTGTGAACCACAAGTCCGGTTCTGTGAGAGGTCCGGGGGAGCAATCCCCCGGGCCTACTCGACAGAGGACCGCAGCATTCGGCGGAACGTGACGCGTCGTAACGAATTTTTTGGACACACCTTTGGTTAACTGGGAGTCTGATGGCTTATCGATCGTTTGTGCTTCCCATTCTCGGTCCGTCTCCTGCGGAGGACGAACTCAACCTGTTTCTGCGAACTCACCAGATTTTGAATGTCGAACGTCGCTGGCTTGAACAGGGCGCGGCGTCTTTGTGGTGTTTTTGCGTCGACCGACAACCGGAACAACAACTTGGGTTTCCGTCTGGCCCTCAGCTCCCTCAAACGGCGGAAGCCAATGACGGAACCGACCATTCTCCCGTCCCGAGAGGGTTTTCCTTCGAAGGCGAAAATTTGAAGTCGATCCCCCGGTGCTGGTAGCCTTTCGCGAACGCTCCGGGGGATTTTCCCTGGAGTGCGGGAGATTTTTCCCGCCCTGCGTTCATCCGAAGTCCATCAACCGGCAATCAGTTACGACTCACAGCCGAACTGCTTCCAGTGGAGTGTCGGGGATGAATCCACGCAATTCATCCTCCCGATAGGCTTTCCCTCTTCGCGAGAATTCCCTGGGAAGATTTTTGATTGCCGTTCGTCTACTCTACCAGACGATCCGGGCGCGAGTGCGGTCGGGGCTGTCGCCGTGTTGATTCGATCCACTCCAGGCAATCGCGTCGAGGACCTGTGTCATGCGTCGAGTATTGAATTGGTTCACCCGGGTTGGCGCTCTCTCTCTGGTGCTTTGGGGAGGTACGTCCACAAGGGCGGCGGACGATGAGCCCGCCAGCACCCCCGAGCTCCAGGCCCTCGCCACCCAGGCCCAGGCGTTTCTCAAAGAGCGCTGCTCCCGCTGCCACGGCGGATCGAACGGCAAAAACGCCGGCCTCGACGTCACCAACCCCGCCACCCTGTTCGCTCCGCGCGGCGATGCCGCGCTGGGCATGGCGGCCGTCGTTCCCGGAAATCCCAAAAAATCGCTGCTGTACGACGCCGTGGAAACCGGCTTCATGCCGCAGGGGGGATCTCCCGAGTCGAAAGACGTTCCCGCCGATTCAGCCGGTTTGATCAAACGCTGGATCGAAGCGGGGGCGCCGCTCCCCGTGCGCCGCGAAATCAAACGGCGGACGTTTCTCGACGATATGTCGGCGATTCGCGCGCGACTGCTCGCCGCCTCGGCCGACGATCGGCCGTACCTGCGATTCTTCACGTTGAGCAATCTCTACAACAACGAATCGGTCTCCGAACGCGATCTGCGGATGTACCGGGCCGCCCTGTCGAAGGTACTCAACAGCCTGAGCTGGGAACCGCAACCGGTCATTCCCGAAGTTCTGGCTGACACGTCCGAGACCGTTCTGATGGTCGACATCCGCCGGCTGGGTTGGAACCAGCGGCAGTGGTTGGCCGTCATCGTTCAATACCCGTACACGCTTGGTTTCGAAAAAGCCCGCGAAGAGAAGTTGCAGGCGGTTGCCAAAGATGTGCAGCAGTTTTCGGGACAGGATCTGCCTCCCTTCGTGCGAGCCGACTGGTTTGTGACGACCGCCGCCCAGCCGCCGCTCTATCACGTGCTGCTCGACCTGCCAGAATCGCTCGACGTGCTGGAACGTCGGCTGGGTGTCGACCGGTTGGGGAACATCGCCAGCAGCACTGAAGCCAACCGCCGGGTCTGGCGGGCGGGGTTCGCCGCCAGCGGCGTCTCGCGGCAGAACCGGTTGGTCGAACGCCACCAGACCGGCCAGGGAGGGTACTACTGGATCAGCTACGACTTCAAACCGCGCAGGCAGCGGGGAGACCTGGTGCGGTTCCCGTTGGGACCGAAGCTTCCCGGAAACATCACGACGAATCGGTTTGCCTTCATCCACGACGGCGGCGAAGTGATCTTCTCTTTGCCGAACGGACAGCAGGCCTACCTGCTGGTCGACGGCGTCGGCAAGCGAATTGACGTTGGTCCCGTCGACGTGGTCTTCGACCGGGCGGCGATCACCGGGTTGCCGCTGGTCGTGAACGGCGTAAGCTGCATGAACTGCCACGCGAAGGGGATGATCGACTTCGGCGACGAGATTCGCGAATCGCGGGCGCTGGGGGAACGGGTGGAACAGCGGGTGCGGGATCTCTATCCGCCGCGGGAAGAGATGCGTGAACTGGTCGCCGCCGATCGCGAAAGGTTTCAAGCCGGGTCGCGGCGGATCACGCAGAAGTTCCTGTGCGTGGGAGAAGACGCCCAGCAACCGGTGGAAAGTTTCCGCGAGGCGGTGGGGTTCGTGGTCGAACGATACAACACGGACCTGGGGCCGCGCGAAGTGGCATTGGAACTGGGATTGCCAGACGTCGCCAATCTGGCGGCTCGCATCGAGGCGAACCGCGACCTCTCCCGGTATGGATTGGGCCCCCTGGTCGAAACGCCCCCCGGGACGATGAAGCGTGACCGCTGGGAGGCTCGTGAAGGGACTTCGTTGTTCCAGGATGTCGCCGTCGAACTGCGGCTGGGGTATGAGCCGAGATCGTTTAGTGGACGGTGATCGTGGGAATGACGAATGTCGAAATCCGAATGACGAATCAATGACGAATGACGAAGTTCGAATGACAGATCTCCCCGGCAATCAGTTTCATCACACTCGCCTCTACTAGAACCACACTATGATGCCAGCCACTACATTCCACGGCATCTTCTGCCGGCTGACTTGCGCCGTTCTCTGTCTGACCGGTATGGCGGCCAACGCGCGGTATGCCACGGCTCAAGACCAGCCCGTTCCCGACGCCATCGCCCAAGCGGCGGCCGAGCTGGCCAAACAGCTTGAGCCGGCGCTCACCAAGCGTGATTTCAAAGTGATCGCGGTCGGTGGCTTTTCGGCGGCCCAAAGCGTTCGCGGCAGCGGCGGCCCCGAGATCCAGACTCGATTGGCCGCGGCGCTCCAGAAGTTCGGCTTCACGATCAACGACCAGGACTATCAGGCCGAGGTCTCTGGTCAATACCTGTCGGTCGAGGAAAACAATCGGCAGGGAGTCAAAATCATCGCGCGGGTTGTCGACACGAATGGAACAAGTTTGGGTGAGTTCACGCATTTCCTGTTCGGCGTCGAAGCGGTCCCGCGGTTGTTGGGGTTGTCGGTGAGCATCCCGCCATTGGCCGACGACAACGCGCGATCGAACGCATTCAAGGACGCGCAGAGGAATCCACCGCCGAAGCCGCAAGGCGCGCGAATCGTCGCCCGCGAAGGCTCTCCGCTGGCGATTGAAGTGCTGGTGAAACGCGGCGACAAGTACGAACCGGTTATTCCAGGAGTGAAGCAGCGCGGGTTGCCGTTCGTGGAACTCAATGACCGAGATCTGTACGCGATTCGCCTGATCAACGACGGTAATGAAGAGGTCGCCGCGGTGGTCTCAATCGACGGGATCAGCGTGTTCGAGTTCAGCGAACTGAACCCGCGTCCGCAGTACTGGCTGGTCCCAGCCAAGAGTCACATCGACATTCCCGGCTGGCACAAGAACGAGCAGAAAGTGGTCGAATTCAAGAAGGTCGACGATTTTTCGCTGACGGCCGCCGCGAACCTGAAACTGCGGCCGAATGAACAAATCGGCCTGATTCACGTCTGCTACAACCAATGCTCTGAGACGCCATTCAAGGGAAGCCGCGGCACCGGGTTCGGCAAGGATGTCGAATTGGCGAGTAAAAAGGTCGATCGGTACATCGGGAATCCGGTCGATCAGATTTCGGTGAGGTATGAGAGGTAGGCTGGGAATGACGAATGACGAAATCAGAATGACGAATCAATGACGAAATCCGAATGACGAAGTTCGAATGACGAGTGAAATTCGATATTCGACCGAAGTCGTACGGACGACCGCGACGGATGTCGTGGTCGCCCCAGACACGCGTTTGCACCGACGCAGGACCAGCGGCTGCTTCCAGGGAATTCGTTGTCGGCGAGGCGCTCCGCGGCTCGCCTGACGCACCGCAGGTGCCGGTCGGAAGCGAGGTTCATAAGCCAGGCTTACGGTTGACCTGGAGACGCCGGAATCCCCGGGAAGATTTCCCTCCGCCGTTCGTTCTCTATTACAATTCCCCCCGAGAGTCATTCCGGTCCTCGACAACAACCGAGCGATCCCATGCGACAGCTCCAACGACGTGAACTTCTGCTGGCGAGTCTGATCCTGGCGACGGCATGGATCGGCTCTCCGACTCTCGTTTGGGCGCAAGACCCAGGTCAGCGGCTGGCGTTTCTGGTCGCCGTGACCGAGTATCGCCATTCAGGTCTCGATCCGCTCGAATTCACCGAGCGCGACATCGAAGACTTCGGCCGGCAATTAGCCGGGGCCGGGTTCGATGTTTTGGCGCTCACACCGAAATCGGGAAAGTCGGATGCGAAACTCCAGCCGACGGCGGCGAATATCCGTACCCGTCTGGCGGAGTTCTTGAAGAGCCGAAAGGTGTCGCGGCACGATCTGGTATTGCTGGGGCTGTCGGGGCACGGGTTGCAGCCGCGGGGATCGGGCGACAGTTTCTTTTGCCCGATCGATGCGAATCTGTCGATGGCCGAGCTGGACCAGGGGAAAAGGCAGACGCCGAAAGAGCCAGACACGCTGGTCAGTGTCGGCGAACTGCTGACGACTCTCGAGGAATCGGGAGTCGGGCAGAAACTGGTGCTGGTCGACGCCTGCCGGAATGAGCCGAAGTCGAAGGGAGGGAAAACGGTCGCCGGGATCGACAAGGTGAATCTGGGCGAGCTTCCGTCGCAGACGGCAGTACTACTGAGTTGCTCCAGGGGAGAGATGTCGTTCGAGCACAAAAAGTTCGGCGAGGGGCACGGGGCGTTTTTCCACAGTGTGATCGAAGGGCTGTCGGGGCGGGCGGTCGACGATGAACAGCAGGTGACCTGGGATTCGCTGGCGGCGTACGTCCGCCGGCGTGTTCCGCGGTCGGTGACCGAGGTTTACGGCGCCCAGGGAGGGAAGCAGCGGCCGAATCTGATTTCGAATACTGAAGGGGAATCGCCGGTGCTGTTGACGGCGGCGAGTGTGGCGAAGTTGAATGCAGGCAGATTGCCGAAGGAGTCGCCGAAATCGACCAAACCGGAGAAGTTCACGGAGCCCGGCAAGGTGGTTGGGGCGAAAGGGACAAAAGCGGGGCAGGAGCGCGACGACAACCAACTGAAGTTAAGGCTGGTCTGGTGTCCCGACGGAAGTTTTGCGATGGGGAGTCCTGCCAATGAGAAGGTTCGAGAGTTCAACGAAGCACAAGTGCAGGTGAAACTGACGGGTTATTGGCTGGGAAAGTATGAGGTGACGCAGGCGCAGTACGAACGGATCATGGGAAAGAACCCGAGCGACTTCTCCCCTGCAGGTAAGCAGGAATCCAAAGTCGCGGGAATGCAGACGGGAGACTTCCCGGTGGAAAACGTGTCGTGGGAGGAGGCGCTGGAGTTTTGCCGGAAGTTCACCGAACAGGAGCACGCGGCAGGTCGTCTGTCGGCGGGCTGGGAGTACACACTGCCTACGGAAGCGCAATGGGAATACGCGTGCCGCGCAGGCACCACGACGCCGTATTTCTTCGGCGGCAGCCTGAATGGGAACAAGGTGAATTGCCACGGGGAATTCCCCTACGGTACCACGATCCAAGGGAAATCCTTGGGACGCACGACAACGGTCGGCTCGTATGCTGCGAACAACTGGGGGTTGCACGACATGCACGGAAACGTGCGGGAATGGTGTCGCGACACATACGCAGACAAACTACCGGGCGGGACCGATCCGGAGACCAAGGGCGGCTCGCATCGGGCGTTCCGAGGCGGCAGTTGGAACACGAGCGCCGTGCTTTGCCGGTCGGCGTGTCGCGACAACTACGCGCCCGAACACAGGCTCAACTTCCTCGGTTTCCGCCTCGCGCTGAGTTCTCTTGAGTAAGGCAGTCCGGTACAGAATTTCTCGCCGTGAGGGAGAGGCCACTGCCAAGCCGCCGATGTACTCCCGGCGCCCAATGCAGCGCAACGGGCCGCGTTCCGTCCTGATTCGAGTCCAAACGCGTCCGCGCAAAACCCTGTGTCGTGTGCGGAAAGTTTCCATGGTAGTCCACGATGCGGTATCATCTTCGTTATTAAAGATTCTGTCGTCCCCCTCGCCGCCGGATGAATTGCCATGCGACAAATCCCGTTGGTAATCCTCGCTGTCGCAACGTCTTTGCTCTGCGCTCCTGGAACCGCCTTTTCGGCAGAGGGCCGCCGCCTGGCGTATCTGGTCGCGGTGACCGAGTACTCCCACGCCGGACTCGACCCGCTCGAATTCACCGAGCGCGACATTGACGATCTTTCGAAGCGCCTGGCGGAAGTCGGATTCGACGTTGTTTCCTTGACACCGCAGAGGGGCAAGACCGACCCGAAATGGAAGCCGACGGCGGAGAACATCCGCACACAACTGCCGGAGTTTCTGCACAACCGAAAAGTGGGCCGCCACGACCTGGTGCTGCTGGGATTGTCGGGACACGGCTTGCAGCCGCGCGGGTCGGGGGACAGCTTTTTCTGCCCGGCGGACGCCAATCCGACGATGAGCGACAGCGATCAAGGGAAGAAGCAGACGCCCAAGTTTCCTCAGACGTTGGTCAGCGTGGGTGAGTTGCTGTCGCTGATGGACGAATCGGGAGTGGGACACAAACTGGTGCTGGTCGACGCCTGCCGGAATGAACCGAAGTCCAAGGGGGCGAAGACGACCGGTATCGACCGCGTGAATCTCGGGGAATTGCCGGGGCAGACGGCCGTCCTGCTCAGTTGTTCCAAAGGGGAATTCTCGTTCGAGAATCGGCAGTTCGGCGGCGGTCACGGGGCGTTTTTTCATCAGGTGATCGAGGGCTTGAGCGGCAAGGCTCGCGACAACGACCAGCAGATTACATTCGACTCGCTGGCGGCCTACGTGCGGAAGAACGTTCCGGCTGCGGTCGACAAGGTTTACGGCGCCGCGGGGGGCAGGCAGCGGCCGAACCAGATCTCCAACGTGGAAGGTGAACCGCTGGTGCTGATTCCGACGGCAATGCTGGCGAAAGTGAATTCCGTCAATCCCGGACCCGCTCCAAAACGCGAACCAACGACGCAACCTACGGCAGGCACGACCGAAACTGGGGATATTCAAGAGACAAAAGCGGGCCAGGAACGCGACGACAATATATTGAAGTTGAGACTGGTGTGGTGTCCGAAGGGTTCGTTCCGAATGGGCAGCCCGAAAGATGAAAAGGGGCGCAAACCTGACGAAGACCAGGTCACAGTCACATTGTCGAACGGGTTCTGGCTGGGAAAGTTCGAGGTGACGCAAGCTCAATACGAACAGGTCATGGGCAAGAACCCGAGTTTCTTCACCGCTAGCGGTGAAGGCGCGTCGCGAGTTTCGAGCCAACAGACTGCGCAATTCCCGGTAGAACAGGTGTCGTACGACGACGCCATGGTGTTGTGCAAGAGGTTCACCGAAACGGAGCGGAAGGCTGGTCGCCTGCCGGCCGGCTGGGAGTACAACCTTCCGACCGAGGCACAATGGGAATACGCTTGCCGCACGGGAAAAAGCGACACATCGTTTTCGTTCGGCCAGAGTTTAAACGGAACCGAAGCGAATTGCGATGGGGAGATACCGTATGGCACGACAAACAAAGGCAAGAACCTGGGACGCACCACGGTTGTCGGCTCTTATCCCGCAAATGAATGGGGCCTTCACGACATGCACGGAAACGTGTGGGAATTGTGTCGTGACGCGTACAACTGGAAACTTACTGGCGGGACGGACCCCGAAGTGAAGACGGGCTCGGAGCGGGCAGTCCGTGGCGGCGGTTGGTACACTGGCGGCGCAGAGCACTGCCGATCGGCGTGCCGATTCGCATGTTCGCCCGACGATCGGAGCAGCCCCATGCTGGGCTTCCGCGTGGCCCTCAGTGAAGTTAACGTTGTGCATGCACCGAATCGCGATGAATCCGCGGAAACACCGGTGGATACGACTGCGATTGGCGAACTGAATGGAGCAACAGCAGGCCAGGAACGCGACGACAACGCACTGAAGCTGAAACTGGTGTGGTGTCCGCCGGGTGATTTCAAAATGGGGAGTCCGAAGGTCGAAAAACAACGGAAAATGGATGAAGATCAGGTTTCCGTGACGCTTACCAAAGGCTTTTGGCTGGGGAAATTTGAGGTGACGCAGGCCGAGTACTTTCGAGTGATGAACGCAAAACCAAGCCGATTCTCCGGCGTCGCGAAAAACCCAAAGCAATATGAACGATATCCTGTCGAGATGGTGTCGTATGACGACTCGCTGGAATTCTGTCGACAACTGACAGCATCAGAACGCGCGGCTGGCAGATTGCCGTCTGATTGGGAATACACTCTGCCAACAGAGGCTCAATGGGAATACGCCTGTCGAACCGCCACCAGCGTCAAACCGTTCTCGTTTGGCGACAAACTCAGCGGCGAGCAGGCGAATTTCAGTGCGGAGTATCTGCCAAGGTCGCCAACTGGCCAGGCTCTGAATCCCATCAAGTCACCGGTGCAGGTTGGCTCGTATCCGGCCAACAAATGGGGCCTTCACGACATGCACGGCAATGTGAGGGAATGGTGCCGCGACACGTACGCCGAGAAATTGCCCGGGGGGATCGATCCGCTGGTCGACGCTGGTTCGCAGCGAGTGAACCGCGGTGGTTCCTGGAGTACGGGACGCCCTATCGACTGCCGGTCGGCCGCACGCAGCAGCACTCTGCCGACGCGCAGTTTCAACTATCTGGGATTCCGCCTCGCGTGTGTTTCCGCTCATTGAACGACGAAATTCCAAAAAATGACAACTCGGGCCCCGTAGGACGGTTTTCAATCATGCGGAGACGCAGCGGCGGCGCTGCAGCAACTTCGCCCTCCCGAGGCGCGGAGTCTCCGGGAAGATTTCCCTCCGCCGTTCGTTGTCTATTACAACACTCGTCCAATTGACTTCCGGTCATCGATCCAACGCGAGGCATCCCATGCCACAGTTTCCACGACGTCAACTTCTGCTCGCCAGCCTGTTCCTGGCGACGGCATGGATCGGCTCTCCGGCTCTCGTTCCGGCTCAGGAACCAGGTCAACGCCTGGCGTTTCTGGTCGCCGTGACCGAATACCGCCATTCGGGCCTCGATCCGCTCGAATTCACCGAGCGCGACATCGAAGACTTCGGCCGGCAATTGACCGGGGCCGGGTTCCAGGTTTTGGCGCTCACGCCGAAATCGGGAAAGTCGGATGCGAAACTCCAGCCGACGGCGGCGAATATCGGTACCGGTTTGGCGGGATTCTTGAAGAGCCGAAAAGTGTCGCGGCACGATCTGGTGTTGCTGGGGCTGTCGGGTCACGGGTTGCAGCCGCGGGGATCGGGCGACAGTTTCTTTTGTCCGATCGACGCGAATCCGTCGATGGCCGAGCTGGACCAGGGAAAGAAGCAGACGCCAAAAGACCCGGACTCTTTGGTGAGCGTCGGAGAACTGCTGACCATGCTCGACGAATCGGGGGTGGGGCAAAAACTGGTACTGGTCGACGCCTGCCGAAACGAACCGAAGTCGAAAGGAGGGAAGACGGTCGCTGGGATCGACAAGGTGAATCTGGGCGAGCTCCCGTCGCAGACGGCGGTGCTGTTAAGTTGTTCGAAGGGAGAAACGTCGTTTGAGCACAAAAGATTCGGCGAAGGGCACGGAGCGTTTTTCCACAGCGTGATCGAGGGACTGTCGGGGCGGGCCGTCGACGATGAACAACAGGTGACCTGGGATTCGCTCGCGGCATACGTCAAAAGACGGGTCCCACGGTCGGTGACGGAGGTCTACGGCGCACAGGGAGGAAAGCAGCGGCCGAATTTGATTTCGAATACTGAGGGAGAATCGCCGGTGTTGTTGACGGCGGCGAGCGTGGAGAAGTTGAATGCAGACAAAGTTGGACCGAAAACGAAGATCCCCGTGCCGACGGAATCCTCGCAATTGAACGGGAGCGTCATCGGCGCTAGGGGCACGAAAGCCGGGCAAGCGCGTGACGACAATGCGATTAAGCTCAAACTCGTCTGGTGTCCGGACGGAAGTTTTACGATGGGAAGCCCGGCCAGTGAGAAAGACCGACAGAACGATGAAGCTCAAGTGCAGGTCAAACTGTCTGGTTACTGGCTGGGGAAGTACGAGGTGACGCAGGCGCAGTACGAACGGATCATGGGAAAGAACCCGAGCGCGTTCTCTTCCACAGGCGAGCGGAAATCCGACGTTTCCGGGATGCAGACGGGGGACTTCCCTGTCGAAACGGTGTCGTGGGAAGAGGCATTGGAGTTCTGTCAGAAGTTCACGGAACAAGAACGCGTCGCGGGGCGGTTGCCGGCGGGCTGGGAATACACACTGCCGACCGAGGCGCAATGGGAGTATGGGTGCCGAGCGGAATCGACGACGCCGTTTTCCTTTGGCGAGAGCCTGAATGGAATCGAGGAGAATTGCGACGGGACGAACCCGTACGGGACGAGTGCGAAAGGGAAGTACCTGAAGCGACCGACGACTGTCGGGTCGTACCCGAATAACCGCTGGGGCCTGCACGACATGCACGGGAACGTTATGGAGTGGTGCCGCGACGCGTACGAAGTCAAACTCCCTGGCGGGACGGATCCGGAAGTCAAGGGGGGTTCGCAGCGGGTGCCCCGAGGCGGCCCTTGGCTCGGCGACGCGTCCCGCTGCCGGTCGGCGGACCGGAACAGGAACTCACCTGGCTCCCGGTACAGCAGCTTGGGTTTCCGTCTGGCCCTCAGTTCCGTCAAATAGAAGATTCGAGTCCAGAAAACAAGAGCGCAGCCGCAGGCACGCCGGGAGCGGCGTCTTGACTCGCGACCAAAGGGGCCGAAGCATTCGGCGGAGCTTCGCCGGAGGCGACGAATTTTTTGGGGGGAGATTCTGGTAGGTCGGGCGAGGCTCCTGCCGAGCCGCTGATGCGCCAGCATCGGCTTATGTGAGTCCGTTGGTGCCCGTTAATGAACGACTCAACCGATTGATGCTTACGCGGCCCTTTTCATTCGCGTCGATTCTCATGCGGAACGCCCCTCACTTTTCTCTCTCGTCGATTATTTCGGCTGGTTGAGCGAAGCGAGATCGTTGCGAAGAATCTCGGGAAGATTTCGAACGCCCCTGCGTCTTCCTTGATGCCAGGGATGACTTGACCATCCCGCCGCCGGTTTCGCCCGACTGCAATCCGTGACCGGTCGATCTTCCACTCATCCAACCACAAGGAACTCCTTCCATGTCCGATGCCCTCTACGTCAACTTGAAATCCGCCGCCGCCATCGTGGGTCTGATCGCCGTCGTGCACGTGGCAGCCAACGCGTATCCGCTGTTCGAAATCGTGCAACCTCAGTCTCAGTCTGCCCCAGTTGCCAGTGTACCAGCCGCCCCACTGGCCGCCGCTGAGACGGTTCGTCCCGCTCGGATTGTCGTACTTACCGCCAGCCAATGGGTCGAAACCGACTGCCGCGAAGTACATCGCTCGCCCCGGCGGCCGACGCCGACATGTCGATAGTTCGGACACCGGAAGGTTATCCCAATATGGGAGCTCCATTCTCGACGGGTGACCCAAAAGCTGAATGATCGCCGCATGTTGAAATCCGACGTGGATTTCCCACGTGGACGGCTATTCGGTATCATCGAAAACACAAAGATGAGGTCGTCCCCCGGCAGCCGGAAAATTCGCCATGCGACAATTCCCGATCGTACTGATCCTCGTTGCGGCTTCATACTTCTGCGGCCCCGCGAGGGCCTTTCCCGAGGAGGGCCGGCGGCTGGCGTTTCTCGTGGCGGTCACCGAGTATTCCCATGCAGGCCTTGACCCGCTTGAGTTCACCGAGCGCGACATCGACGATATGGCAAAGCGCCTCGTGGAGGTCGGTTTCGACGTCTATTCGCTAACGCCGCGGCGCGGGCAGATCGATCCGAGGTGCAAGCCGACGGCGGAAAACATCCGCAAACGGCTGATGGAGTTTCTGCGGCATCGCAAGGTCGACCGTCACGATCTTGTCTTGTTGGGACTTTCCGGGCACGGCCTGCAGCCGCGCGGCTCGGCCGAAAGCTTCTTTTGCCCGGTCGACGCGAATCCGTCGATGGAGGAGATCGAATCGGGAAAGTTGCAGAAACCGAAGGAACCCAAGACACTCGTCAGCGTGGCTGAACTGTTGACGATGCTTGATGAATCCGGGGCGGGACACAAGCTGGTGCTCGTCGATGCGTGCCGAAACGAACCGAAGACGAAGGGCACCAAGTCAACCGGGATTGACAAGATGAACTTGGTCGGATTGCCGCCGCAGACTGCGGTACTGATGAGTTGTTCGAAAGGGGAATTTTCGTTCGAGAACGCGAGGTTTGGCGGTGGGCACGGAGCGTTCTTCGCCAGTGTACTCGATGGACTTTCTGGAAAGGCCGTCGACGAGGAGAAGCAGATTACGTGGGACTCACTCCAGACTTATGTGCGGAAGAAAGTTCCGCAGAGCGTTCAAAAAGTGTTCGGCGTCGACGGCGGACGGCAGCATCCCAATTTGGTTTCCAACGTCGCAGGGGGGTCCCCAATTCTTGTAGCCAGTACGCACCCGCAAGGTTCAGTTGCAGAAACTTCGGAAGATGCTCAAGCAGTTGCCTTCGAGCCGCCAGCGTTGCCGGAAAAGGGAAAACAAGGCAAGGTAGGGGTGCCGGCGCAGATCCGTTTTGTTGAGCCGTTTGATACAAAGTTGCAGTTTCAAGACGAAAAAGGCAGATTCGTCAAATCGCTCACCGCCAAAGTGCCGGCGACTGTCAACTGCCGGACCGCGTCCAAATATCAACTCAAGCTCTCTGAGATTCTGGGCCGCGAGGGACTGGAGTTGTTCCCCAGTCTGCAAGTGTTTCCGACGCGCCCCGCGACCGAGGAGTACTTCGAGGACAACGCCGTCGTGATTCAGATCACAGAGGACGAACTCGACCTGATTCAATCGGGCATATCTGTCGTCAAGGTGTACTATCTTCCGAAACCGCAGTTTGCCGAGTTGCGTGTCGCCAACATCGAGTTTGATGCCACACCCGTGTATTCAACTGCTACACTGGATCCTGGAATCGATCCGATTGCTGAGGCCGACCGGCGTGGTACCATCCTGGCGGTTTTTCGTTTGGGGACGAAAAGGCGATAGCAGGTAGAAACATCGTCTTACAGTACAGTCATCATCTGATTCTCCGGTTCTCCGATTGCGGATGTGAGTCAATCCATGGGATCGTTCACTCGACGGCGGTTCGTGCTAGCTGGTCTGGCTTTGACCCTGGCGCTGGGAGGGTGGCCGCAGGCGGCGTACGCCCAGGAAGCCGGTAGGCGGCTGGCATTTTTCGTGGGAGTTTCGGAGTACGATCACGACGATTTGAAGTCGCTGCCGTACACCGAACGCGACGTCGAGGAAAGCGGCTAATGGTTGAGCGAAGTCGGATACGAGGTGCAGGTTCTTTCACTCCAGCGGGGCAAGAAGGACGGACGGATGAAACCGACCGCCGACAATGTGCGGGTTCGCCTCGACGAATTTCTGACGAAGCCGAAGCGGGTGACCAAGAACGACCTTATTCTGGTCGGGCTTTCCGGGCACGGTTTGCAACCGCGCGGCTCGGGCGACAGCTACTTTTGCCCGGCCGATGCCAACCCCACGTTCAACGTCAAGGACGAGGGGCGGGTGCAGGTTCCGAAGTATCCCGAGACGCTGATCGGCATCCAGGAAGTGCTGGGGACCTTGAAGCAGAGCGGCATCGGTCCCAAATTGCTGCTGGTCGACGCCTGTCGCGTCGAAACGGCCCGCAAGGGGGCGACTCGCGGCATCGACGAAATCGAAACGGCGATTCTTCCCCCCCGCACGGCGGTTCTCTTGAGCTGTTCCCGCAGGCAGTTCTCGTACGAAGACGAGGCGTTCGGCGGTGGACACGGGGCGTTTTTCATGTGCGTGATTGAGGGACTGAAAGGGGGGGCAATCGACGCGAAGCGCAATCGCATCTCCTGGCAGCGGCTGGCGACGTACGTTTGCGACGAGGTCCCCGACCGCATCAACGGGACCGACCACCTGAAGAAGGGGGGCGCCATCCAGCAGCCGCACATGATCGCGAACATCGGCCAGGAACAACCCGTGCTGCTCACGCCGGCGATGCTGGCGAAGATTGACGGACTCAAGCCAGCATTGCCCAACAAATCGAGTGCACCGGGGCCGAAGCCCGTACCCCTGACCGCCCCGTTCGACCAGAAGACCGCCCGGGCGCGGCAGGAGGAATGGGTCCGTTACCTGGGGCGGATGGGCGTGGTGGAAAAGAACTCGGTGGGGATTCCAATGGTGTTGATTCCGCCGGGGGAGTTTTTGATGGGAAGTATCGAGTCCGCCGAGGAGCTTCGAGAATTCGAGAAGAAGACCGGCACTCCAGGTACGGTACTCGAACATTACACCAACGAAAAGCAACATCGGGTTCGATTGACGGAGCCGTTCTACGTCTCGCAACGTGAGATCACGAAGGCCGACTTTGCCAAGTTCGCGAGTGACGCGGGATACCTGAGCGAGGCGGAGCGGGACGCGAAAGGGGGGGGTGGGTACGATTTTGCGGCCGGGGAGTTCAAAGCGTCGGAAAAATACAACTGGAAAACTGTCGGCTGGTCGCCGTACGGCGAAAATCATCCAGTAGTGAATGTGACATGGAACGATGTGCAGAAATATGTGGAGTGGCTGAACGGCAAAACGGACGGAGGTGGGTACCGGCTGTTGACAGAGGCGGAATGGGAATACTGCGCCCGGGCCGGAACGACGACGCGGTACCCTTCGGGCGTCGATCCAGAGACTCTCGCCAAAATCGCCAACATTCGAGACGGAACCGCCAAGGCAAAATTCCCGAACTGGACCACGATCTCAGCGAAGGACGGTTACGTTTTCACAGCGCCAACCGGAACGTACGTGGCCAACAATTTCGGATTGTACGACATGGTTGGCAATGTGTTCGAATGGTGTGAAGACACATACGATTCGATGTACTACGGTGGTCAGTTTTCAAGCAACACGGCGATCGACCCTGTCGGGCCGCCTTCGTTTGAGGGCTCGGTGCGGGTGCTCCGCGGCGGTTGCTGGTTCAGCGACCCCGTAAGATGCCGGTCGGCATACCGCAGAGCGTTCGCACCCGGCCATCGGAGCCACGACCTGGGCTTCCGTCTGGCCCTCAGTTCCGTCAAGTAAAGAAGATCCGTTTTCAGAAACCCAAGCGGAGCCTTGCGTGCAGGCCCGTCGGTAGCGTTGTCTTTACCCGCGACCAGAGGTGCCGCAGCACACGGCGGAGCTTCGCCGAAGGCGACGAATTTTTTTGGGGGTAGATTCTGGCCGGGCGGACGAGGCTCCCGCCGAGCCGCTGATGCGCCAGCATCAGCCTCTGTGCGTCCGTTGCCGCCATATAAGGACCGGCTGACCGAGTCGGTGCGTCCGCTCCATTTTTCTCTTGTGTCGAATTTCATGCGGAACGCCCCGCGTTCTTCTCTCGCGTCGATTATTTCGGCTGGTTGCGCGAAGTGGGATCGCGGCCAAGAATCTCGGGAAGATTTCGAACGCCCCTCCGTCTTCCTTGATGCCAGGGATGCCTTGACCATCCCGCCGCCGGTTTCAGCCGACTGCAATCCGCAACCGGTCGATCTTCCGCTCAACCAATCACCAGGAACGCATTCCATGTCCGATACCCTCTACGACAACCTGAAAACTGCCGCCGCCATCGTGGGTCTGATCGCCGTCGTGCATGTGGCGGCCAACGCGTATTCCCTGTTCGAAATCGCGAAAACTCAGCCTCAGTCTGCCCCGGTTGCCAGTGTGCCGGCCGCACCGCCACAGGCCGCCGCTGAGACGGTTCGTCCCGCTCGGATCGTGGTACTTACCGCAAGCCGTTGGGTCGAAACCGACCGCCGCGAAGTACATCGCTCGCCCCGGCGGCCGACGCCGACTTGTCGATAAGTCTGGACACTGGAGGGTTATCCCAATATGCGAACTCCATTCTCGACGGTTGACACTAAAGTTCCCTGATCGCCGCGGGTTGAATTCCGACGCGGATTTCCCTCGTGCATGGCTATCCGGTATCATCGAGACCGCAAAGATGAGGTCGTCCCCCGGCAGCCGGAATATTCGCCATGCGACAAGTCCCAATCGTACTGATCCTCGTTGCGGCGTCGTTCTTCTGCGACCCTGCGAGGGCCTTTCCCGAGGATGGCCGACGGCTGGCGTTTCTGGTGGCGGTCACAGAGTACTCCCACGCGGGCCTTGACCCGCTCGAGTTCACCGAGCGCGACATCGACGAAATGGCCAAACGGCTGGGAGAGGTCGGTTTTGACGACGTTGTCTCACTCACTCCGCAGCGCGGCAAGACCGACCCGAAGTGGAAGCCAATTTCCGAAAACGTTCGAAAACGGCTTTCTGAGTTTCTGCTCGATCGGAAAGTCAATCGCAACGATCTGGTGGTGGTTGGGCTTTCCGGGCATGGCTTGCAGCCACGCGGTTCGGGGGACAGCTTCTTCTGTCCGGCCGATGCAAACCCAACGATGACCGAGTCCGATCAAGGAAGGAAGCAGACGCCTAGGTTTCCGCAATCGCTGGTCAGCGTGGGCGAACTGTTGACGCTGCTGGACGAATCAGGAGTGGGGCATAAGCTGTTGCTGGTGGATGCCTGTCGAAACGAGCCAAAGTCGAAGGGAGCGAAAGCAACGGGTGGGATTGACCGCGTGAACCTCGGAGAACTGCCGGCTCAAACGGGCGTACTCTTAAGTTGCTCGCGCGGAGAGTCCTCGTTCGAGAACAAGCAGTTCGGTGGAGGGCACGGGGCGTTCTTTTACAGTGTCATCGAGGGACTGGGCGGCAAAGCGCGTGACGGCGATGGCCGAGTTACCTGGGATTCTTTGGCGGCCTACGTTCGGAAGACCGTTCCGGCCGCGGTTGGACGGCTGAATGTCGCCGATGGAGTCAAGCAGCGACCAAACTTGATAACAAATTTTGAGGGGGAACCGCCAGTACTGAGCAACTTGACTTCAGTTGCCGCCTCGAACAACGATCTTCCAAACGAAGAATCAAAAACGAATCACACTTCCAAATTGGAAAAAAGGGCTCGAACATTCATAGGCGACCTGGCCGCCGGCGAATTTGATCGAGCGCGGTCAGGATTCTCGCCCGCATTGCTCAAGTTATTGCCCACCGACAAATTGCGCGGCGCGTGGCAGAGTTCGACTGCCAATCTGGGTGAGTTTGACGGCGTTTCAGACCTGCAGTCGAACCAAGTCGCACATGGTGCTCGGAAACTCGACGTGGTGATCGCGACATGTTCATTCGATACACGTGTATTCGATGTTAGACTGGTGTTTGATTCCGAAGGAGCCATGGACGGCGTCTGGCTGTCGGGCGCGCGTTTGCCATTTGTAGGACGGGAATCGCTTTATGCCGGGCTTCTAAAGGTCGGCACGCGCGAATTTCGGCTAGTTGTGCACTTTGGAAAAACCAGGAACGGTGACTATGCGGCCACCTTCGACAGTCCTGAACAGGATTCCTATGGAATCCCGTTTGAAGCCGTGGATGTCAAAGGAGACAAAGTGGTGTTGAAGTCAACGAGCCTGGGTGCGGACTTCCATGGGAATCTAAGCAAGAATCGACAACAACTTGATGGAAAATGGCATCAGGGAAATCAGACGATTCCATTGTCACTTAAGCTGGCCGACCGCTGATCCGCAGGCTTCAAACATGCAAAATGTCCCGGTTGCACTGGTCGTCGTCGTGGTTTCGTTGTTCTGCGCTCCAACAAGCGTTGATTCCGCGGAAGGCCGCCGGCTGGCGTTTCTGGTGGCGGTGACCGAGTATTCCCACGCCGGCCTCGATCCGCTTGAATTCACGGAGCGCGACATCAACGATATGGCCAAGCGCCTCGTGGAAGTCGGGTTTGACGTCGTCTCCCTGACTCCACAGCGCGGCAAGACTGATCCGAAGTGGAAGCCGACGGCAGAGAACATCCGCACACAACTGCCGGAGTTTCTGCACAACCGAAAAGTGGGCCGCCACGACCTGGTGCTGCTGGGATTGTCGGGACACGGCTTGCAGCCGCGCGGGTCGGGGGACAGCTTTTTCTGCCCGGCGGACGCCAACCCGACGATGAGCGACATCGATCAAGGGAAGAAGCAGACGCCCAAGTTTCCTCAGACGTTGGTCAGCGTGGGTGAGTTGCTGTCGCTGATGGACGAATCGGGAGTGGGACACAAACTGGTTCTGGTCGACGCCTGCCGGAATGAACCAAAATCAAAGGGAGCGAAGACGACCGGAATCGACCGCGTGAATCTGGGAGAACTGCCGGGGCAGACTGCCGTCCTGCTCAGTTGTTCCAAAGGGGAATTCTCGTTTGAGAACAAGCAGTTCGGCGGCGGTCACGGGGCGTTTTTTCATCAGGTGATCGAGGGCCTCAGCGGCAAGGCGCGCGACAACGACCAGCAGATTACGTTTGACTCGCTGGCGGCGTACGTGCGAAAGAACGTTCCGGCCGCGGTCGACAAGGTTTACGGCGCCGCGGGGGGCAGGCAGCGGCCGAATCAGATCTCCAACGTTGAAGGAGAACCACTGGTGCTGATCCCGGCGGCGATGCTGGCGAAAGTGAGTCCAGCCAATCCCCGACCCGCTCCGAATCGTGAACCACCGACGCAACCTACGGCAGGTACGAACGCGACTGGTGATCTTCTAGGAAAAAAAGCGGGCCAGGAACGCGACGACAATGGTTTGGAGTTGAAACTGGTGTGGTGCCCCCCGGGAACGTTCGTTATGGGAAGCCCGAAAGATGAAAAGGGGCGGAGACCTGACGAAGACCAGGTCACAGTCACATTGTCGAACGGATTCTGGCTGGGAACGTTCGAGGTAACGCAAGCTCAATACGAACAGGTCATTGGTAAGAATCCGAGCGGCGTCGCAGCGACTGGACGTTGGAGTGACGATGTCGTCGGCCTCCAGACGGCGCGATTTCCGGTGGAGACCGTCTCGTGGGACGAATCGATGGAGTTTTGCGCGAAGTTCACGGAACAAGAGCGCGCCGCAGGGCGCTTACCGGCTGGATGGAATTACACGCTACCTACGGAAGCGCAATGGGAGTATGCCTGTCGTGCGGAATCTTCTACGCCGTTCTCATTCGGTAAATCCCTAAACAGCGACAACGCGAACTTCAGTAGCGTTCCCGCGAATAAAGGAAAGAGTCCGCGTCGGCCAGCTGTCGTGGGATCGTACAAGAAGAGCCGGTGGGGGTTGTACGACATGCATGGAAATGTCAATGAGTGGTGCAGGGATGCGTACCGGATGAGGTTGCCCGGAGGAAACGATCCACTAGTGAGTCAGGGCGCGAGACGAGTCATCCGGGGTGGCAGCTTCGCCGATTTTGAGTACTACTCGCGGTCGGCACACCGCGTGGAAGCGCATCCCGACAACCGGGTGACCATGCTCGGATTTCGGCTTTCCCTGAGTTCCATCCAATGAGTTATCCGACACACTTAACGATTGCGCAAATGGCAGAACCGATCCCGCCGCACGGAATTTGTATTAATGTACGGAGCCGCGTCGCCAGGCGTTGAGGCGCCCCCATTGGGAGAAGTTGGATTTGTCAAACGAATCTGGAGCAACACGCGGTAACTGTTGCACTCCAGGGTCATAACGGCCGAATGACAACGACGGGGCTTGCGAACTATTCCAAAGCCGCATGACATGCTGCGCACGCGGAGGAAACCCGAATATGTTATGATCCGCAATGAACCGAAGTCGTCTCCCGGCAACCGAAAGCTTCAACCATGCAACATGTCCCGAGTGCACTCGTCCTTGTCGTGGTTTCGTTGTTCTGCGCCCCGACGAGCGGCTTTGCCGCGGAAGGCCGACGACTCGCGTTTCTCGTGGCGGTCACCGAGTATTCCCACGCCGGCCTCGACCCGCTCGAATTCACCGAGCGAGACATCAACGACATGGCGAATCGTCTGGGAGAGGTCGGGTTTGACGTTGTCACCCTCACCCCTCAGCAGGGTAAACGCGACCAACTGTGGAAGCCGACGGCTGAGAATATCCGCAAACGATTGCCCGAGTTTCTCCAGAATCGGAAGGTCGGCCGGGACGACCTCGTGCTGCTCGGACTCTCCGGGCATGGCTTGCAGCCCCGCGGTTCGGGGGACAGTTTCTTCTGCCCGGCGGACGCCAACCCGACGATGAGCGACATCGACCAGGGAAAGAAGCAGGTTCCCAAGTTTCCACAAACACTGGTCAGCGTGGGGGAATTGCTGACTCTAGTGGAGGAATCAGGGGTGGGGCACAAACTCGTCTTGGTGGACGCCTGCCGGAACGAACCGAAAACGAAGGGGGTCAAAACGATCGGAATCGACCGTGTGAATCTGGGCGAGTTGCCAGGGCAGACTGCAGTTCTCCTCAGTTGTTCCAAAGGGGAATTCTCGTTCGAGAACAAGCAGTTCGGCGGAGGGCACGGGGCGTTCTTCCACAGCGTGATCGAGGGCCTCAGCGGCAAGGCGCGAGACAACGACCAGCAGGTTACTTTTGACTCGCTGGCGGCGTACGTGCGAAAGAACGTGCCGGCCGAGGTCGACAAAGTGTACGGCGCCGACGGCGGCCGGCAGCGGCCGAACCAGATCTCGAATGTTGAGGGAGAACCCCTCGTGCTGATCCCGGCGGCGATGCTGGCGAAGGTGAGCCCAGTCAAACCGGAGCCCGCACAGAAGCGAGAATCGCCGACGATACCACTTGGCGGTAAAGCTGCGTCTACGGACCTGCTCGGTAAGAAAGCCGGCCAGGAACGCGACGACAACGGATTGAGGTTGGCGTTGGTGTGGTGCCCTGCTGGAAAATTCACGATGGGAAGCCCGAAAAAGGAAAAGGGACGATCGGAATTCGAGGACCAGACTTCAGTCGAATTATCAGATGGGTTCTGGACGGGGAAGTACGAAGTCACTCAGAAACAGTATGAACAGGTGATGGGAAGCAATCCCAGCGCTTTTACCGCAGGAGGACGTCAAAATGCACGCGTCGCGAGCGAGGCGACCGAACAGTTTCCTGTCGACAGTGTGTCGTATGACGATGCGTTTGGATTCTGCCGAAAACTGACGGATCAAGAGCGACAGAACGGGCAACTGCCGGCGAATTGGGAGTTTTCACTACCGACTGAGGCTCAATGGGAATACGCATGCCGGGCGGGATCAAAGACCCCCTTTGCGTACGGCGGGTCTCTGAATGGACGTGACGCAAACTGCGACGGGTTATCTCCGTACGGACCGAACGCCAAGAAGGCTCCCTACGCGAGTCCGACTGACGATCCCGCCGTGGGTGGGCCGGGACACCGTGCCACCAAGGGGGCTTATCTCAATCGAACTGCGAAAGTCGGATCGTACTCGCCAAACGCATGGGGGCTTTACGACATGCATGGGAACGTATTCGAATGGTGCCGCGACTGGTTTGAAAAGAAACTGCCCGGCGGGCGCGATCCCGAGGTGAGCGCGGGCGCGAAGAACCGCGTGATTCGCGGAGGAACCTACAACAGCGAAGCCGTCGGCTGCCGATCTGCGGCTCGAAACGGCTACGCGCCGGAAACCCGATTCGACCTGAACGGCTTTAGAGTCGTCCTGGTTCGAGTTCGGTAACGGAACACACAAGTGAGTCGTGAGTGTGAGTCAGTCATCATGCGAGATAGCCAAATAAATTGTCCAAAGCCCCGGCCCGAACCGGCACTTTTCCCCCGTGACGTGCGGAGCTTGCTACTTCTGGTAGGCTGCCGGAGTGCGATTCCTGCTCACCGCACCGGCGACGAATGACCGCGGGCCGCGGTATATGGAGCGGGCGCTGGCGGCAATTCACCAGGCGAACCGTGATCGGCTCCCGATCACGCTGCAATACGGCACCCGGGCGGGACGAGTTGGCCTGTTCCTTCGGTTCGGCGAACAGTTTCGTGAACTCGTCACGGGTCCGATTGCCGCCAATTATCCGAACTGCTCGATTGTCTCGGCGGAGTCGGAAGAGGGGAGTACTGACGCCGGCGCAACCTGGTGTGCGGATTTGCTACTGAGTCCCGAGATCTTTCCGATCCTGCGGCACGCCCAGTTCGAGGACCTGCTCAATGGGACGTTCGCCGATCCGATTACGAATATATTGCGGGCGATCCGTGTCGACTGCGGACTGAACTGTCGGGTTGAGATTACCATTGCCCCGGCTTCATCTCGTCGCCGCCGGACGGCGACCCGGGCGACTCAGCGGTTGGATCGGGAATTCTTCCGCCACCATCACGAACTGGCTCATTTCTATGCCTCCCGAATCACCCGACGGTGGAGTTGGATTCCTGCATGGATGCTGGGGGTGATCGCACTTGGGACTCCTGCCGCCCATCGGACGGCACTCGACACGTCTGCCAGTCGAGCCCACGAACGCGAGGAAGATCTGCAGGCGGCATCCGAGAAGATCGGCGGCCACCTGTTTGAGACGCAGATTCGGTTGATTGTTCAGGGACCGGCGCATCGTGAGCACGACGCGATTGACCGGCTTCATCAAATGACGGGCGCGTTCGGGGCGTTCACGAAATCTCGACTGGCGATGTTCCATGTCGGGAGGATCCGACGAGGGGTTCCACGGGGTTCCGCGGAGTCGTTTCTGATGTCGCATGAAGAGGTCGCGACACTGATCCATCCCCCGACGAGTTCTGTCGACGCGGAAGGAATGGAGCGCAGTGAATTCACCGAACTGGAGCCGCCGGCAGCATTTCGTACTGGTGCGGAACCGGGGAGCGTGCTACTCGGGCTGGTACGGTTCCGGGAAGACCGTCGGCAGGTTGCCATTGGCGGTGATGATCGTCGCCGGCATGTCTACATCGTGGGATCAACGGGGGCCGGCAAGTCGACGTTGCTCCTCAATCAGATCCACGCCGACATGCACGCTGGGAGGGGACTCACCGTGTTCGACGTCCACGGCGATCTCGCCGACGCGGTGCTTCGCATGGTGCCGACCCACCGCACGAACGATGTCATTGTCTTCGACGCCGCGAGCGACGCGGTCGTGCCGTTCAATCCGCTGGCCTGCGTCGATCCGAAGCGCATCGATCAGGTGGCGTCCGGAGTCGTCTCAGCGTTCCGAAAGCTGTACGACTCGTGGGGGCCGCGCCTCGAAAACCTTCTGCGGTACGCAGTTTTCGCGACAGTCGAACAGCAGGGGACGCTGCATTCGATGCTCCGGCTGCTGACCGATCCGACCTATCGCGATCAGTCCGTCCCCCGGATCCAAGACGAAATCGTCCGGTCGTTCTGGGAGAACGAGTTCAGAACCTGGAACACGCAGTATCGAACGGAGGCGGTCTCCAGTGTGACGAATAAGATCATGCCGTTCCTCACGAACCGGCACCTGCGGGCGATCACTGCCAGCGACAGCCGGCAGTCGCTCGACCTGCGGCGGGTCATGGACGAAGAGCAAATTCTCGTGATCAACATCAGCCGCGGTCGACTCGGGCAGGACAACGCGACGCTGCTGGGGAGTCTGCTACTGACCAGCCTGGAACAGGCTGCGCTCACACGGGCGGAAATCCCCGAGGAAGTACGCCGCGATCACCACCTGTACCTGGACGAATTTCAGTCACTGATCACGCCTTCGACCAGCATCATGCTTTCCGAATCCCGAAAATACCGGCTGTGCCTTACGCTCAGCCACCAACTCACCGGGCAGCTCGACGAGTCGACACTGAACGCCGTCCTCGGAAACTGCGGCACTCTCATTGCATTCCGTGTCGGCTCGGAGGACGCCGAACTGCTTGCTCCGGCTTTCAGCAAATTCCCTGAACAACTCAAACCCCAGGATCTGACGAACCTGCCGAACTACAACGCCTATGTGCGGTTGCTGGTCGATGGCACGCCGAGTAGCCCCTTCTCGATCAGCACGTTGCCGCCACCGGCGGTCAACGAAGATCGCAGCGACGTCGTGCGTCGCACATCAGAGCGGCGGTACGCGAAAACTACGGCACTACGTACCGACATCGCCGGTCACGTTCCAGAGTGACGGGTCGCGACTGTGCTATTCTGACCGCGTTTCTATTTCTATGGCTCGCGACCACAAAAGAGCACCGGCTGATCCCGAGTCGTCGTCTGAAGTGCTAATCGGCGCCGTGAATCGCGTCGGGGTGGAACTCGGCGCCCTTCAAGAGTCGCTCGAACAGATTCGCGAGGAACTGTCGTGGCTGACTCGCAACGGGCTGCCTGTGCAGCCAGTCGAACACGTGATCGTGAAGCGGATGGCGCTCGATCCGTGCGATCCTGACTGGGCGAGCAAGCTGGAAGTGATTCGTCTGGACCCCGCGGGAGATGCGGATCTCGATTCCCAGATTGCCGAGCGGGTTGCAACGGTGATCGAGACGGCACTCGAAGCTCTCGTGCAGGGGCAACTCGAAATTGTTCTGTCAGCACTCGACAGCGTCCGATCAGAGATTCTCGCCTCGCTGGGCGGCCGTGCACCGAAACCGAATTCCGTAGCCGCGACCGTGCCCGACGTCGATTCGTCAGTAGCGTCAACAACTGCTCCGACGGAACCACCAGCCGCGACGGATCGGACTGAACCCCCGCCGGGGCGGCTGTTCTGAGTTGCTTCCGAATGCAATTCGCGTGTTTGAGCAATCGGAACTTCCGTCACGCCCATTGCGCCGCATTCGACCGCAGTGACACGCTGGACGACGCCTGCCATGTCGGCAGGTTGCCTTCGGGCAATTGGGTCTTTCAGTCCATTTCGGGGAGGATGTCATGCGAGTCGATCCGACTCATGGAAAATGCCGCAGTTGCGGCGGCGTGCTGGAAATTGTGGAAGTCGATGATGCGACGATGAGCGTTGAATGCGAAGAATGTGGCGACAGCTACGAGGTCGAAACCGACGCATTCGATGACGGCGGCATCATCTACTGGCCGGCCATGATGGCCGCCCAGGAAGAAGTGCCGGAATAGGGAGGTGCCGCATGGATCCCGATGCGACCCTCAAGGAACTGCTCACTGCCGTCGAGAATGGCGACAGTGCGACGGTGAACGAATTGGCGGACGCACTGACGTACTGGCTGGACCACGCGGGGTTTCCACCGCAGACAGTCGGCTCTCAGCAACTCGGCCGAAACTGGCACGTGGCGCTGACCCTATCAATCTGTCAGCTCGCGCGCATCCGCGTTGAAACTGAGCCGACCAACCTCGCAAACTCTGGCGAAGACAGCGCTGGTTGATTGAGTTCTTCCCGTCTGATGACCTGAATCCCTGCCCCCAGTCTCACGACTGGGGGTGATTTTCCAGTTCAAGCTGGAACGCCATCCAACCGACCCACAGCTTGCCAGGCTGTGGCAATCCGGTAACCTGCGGGCGACATTCCTCCTGCGTCTATGCCACCTCTCGACGAACACGAATACGACGATGAAGGCGAGCATGACGAAGAGGAGTGCGAGCTCTGCCTGGAACAGAACCACACGGTGAAATGTCAGTGCAATTGCGGCGAATGCTGCGAGAAACTGATCATTGAGGCGACAATGCGAGACGCCGAACGTGAACCGAGGATCCTCGAATGCCGGCCGCTCAAAGGAGTCACCGATGAACAAGTCGGCTATTTACTGAACGATCGAGAAAACGGCCTGGCATGTCGCTTTTTCGACCGCACCACGCGCGTCTGCACAATTTACGACACGCGGCCGATGTGCTGCCGGCTGTTCAACTGTGATTCGCCAGACCAACCGCTTCGCGAATAAGACGGCGTTCGACGGCAATTTCGATCTTCACCGGAAATCCGCATCGTGGGACTCGCAGCGACGTCGTGCCCGTGAATCGCCCG
>CAMATH010000007.1 GCA_945860955.1 Planctomicrobium piriforme | reverse complement strand
GAAAAAACATCCCCAGCGGAAACATCCCCGCGACTACCCGAGAAAGGCGCACACCCGGCGACAGAAATCCACGAAATTCATGAAAGCTCTCCGCAAAAGAAACGACAGCGAGCCTCCGTCGTCGGTGCCAAAGTAAGTGGCATTGGGCTGACGCCGGCGGTTCGCCAAGGGATGCCCTTCACTTCTTCTCTCCCCATAGCGCATCCAGCTTTTGTCGCGCTGAGACGTCAGTCGCCTTACCCGCCAGGACTTCATCCGCAGTCAGCGTTTCGCCCGCCGTCCGCTCGGCTCCCAGCACTTCACTGGTCGCTTCATATTCGTCGATCTGCTTCTGCAAGGTCTCCAGCACCCCTTGCAGTTCTCCCGCGGGGTTCCCCGCGGCGCTCGACCCCAGCTCCGCCAGCTCGGCATCGAGCTTCGATAGATCCCGTTGCAGTTCGAGCCGTTCCAACGTCGCGCGGGTCGCTTGCACCTGCGTCACGAATTGCGACTGTTTCTGTTCCAACTGGTCGGCGGTCGCACGAATGCGGTCGATCATCGAGCGGGTCACCTTCAGCCGTTCGTCGCTGCTGGTGATCGACTCCTGCCAGCGTTCGAGCAGTTTGTACACTTCACCCGCGGCCATCATGCGGCCGGCAAAGTTCAGCGTCTTTTTGAGGTCGTCCGGACCCGCCTCGGAGGGGCGCGGCAGTCCCGCCGATCGTGCCGCTTCGGCGAGTTTGACAATCGCCTGGCGCGTCTTGTTCGCCTGCTCTTCTTCACGCTGCAGTGCCTTGTCGCGGGTCTGCGCTTCGACCCGCAATTCGCGCGCCCGCTTCGAGAGTGTCGCCGCCCGGGACTCCATGTCGCGGACAATGTTCTGAGCCCGGGTGACGGCTGTCTCCCGCTCGATCTGCTGCTTCACATTGTTGAAGTACCCAAACTGCCAGACCCCAACCGCGCCAACCAAAGCGGCCAGACCCACAAACGCCAGAATGTTCTTGAACATGGTTCGAAATCTCCTGTGAAACGATGACACCAGCGAATCGCTGGACAAGTGGTGTGAAAACAATCGCGACGGGGCGAAGCGCAGAGATTCGCCGTCACGCCCGAAGGGCGAAAACAGGAACGTGAAGGCCTACGAACGGCAGGCCCCGGTCAAATCAACCGGTGGAGCCGGAATTGGGAGCGGTAGGAATCGGCGTCACCGCCGAGGTGTCGGCGGCGGGAGCCGGCAGCGAGCGAGTCTGCGTACGGAGCGCCTCGCGATGCAGAGCCTGAAGCGTCAGAACCCCCCAGCTCATCTGGATCGTGAGCAGAATGGCCGCCGCGACGGCGAAGCGGGTGGCGTCGCTGAGTCGGCGGTTCCAGATCAGGGTACGGGTGGTCCGGTGAATCGCCCGCCGGGTGATTTGTGACCAGTTCGCCTCTAGCAAACGGTCAATTTCGCCAGCGGAAACTCCGCCAGGGTCTTGAGAACCAGACATCGATTCGGCTCCTTTGCGAGTGGAAAGTCGGGGGTCTTCACCCGTAAGACGACACAACTTGGGGGCTGCCGAATAAAAAACTGAAAATTTTGAAGAATTCTGGCTCATCGGGAGAACTTGTATCCAGGAGAGCCGCTCATTCACTTGGCACCGCAATCGTAACCCGTTTTCCAGTAGGGGAATGCGACGCGATTGCATGTCGTTGTCGACAGCCGCATCCGCTTGCGGTTCTTGCCCCGGGAATCGACGCCATAGAACAGTTGGGATTCCACTATTGCCACTGCCGTCTGGGGTGGAATCTGTCCCAAAGAATTCCCGGCTCGGCGATCTCCTGGAACCACTATTCAGGTCAGGTCACATTTCCGGGGCCGGTGTTTTCACTCAGTTCGTGCGAAATTGGGCGCGCGATCGAAGTTGCGATGGTTGGAACCGATCGTCGAGCGCTGACTGCGCGACGTGGATGGGGAACAGGCGGATTTGCGATCCCGAAAAATGGCGTGTTGGATATCGTCTGTCCTGCACTCATTGACTATACTCGACGATAGTTTTGCGACAGACAGAATCCTGTCGCGACGCCGCTGGATGGATGGATTGGTTGCGGGTTGGCGGGAACTCCAAATCCGCCATGAGGAATTTCGCCATGAATGCGGTCGCGGAGATTGAGGCGGCTATCGAGCGGTTGTCGCCAAAGCAAGTTGAGGAACTCGCCAACTGGTTGGAGCTTCACAGGACGAGGCGCTCGTCGAACTTACCCGTCGAGGAATGGTTGGCTCGGTCCCGCGGTGCCGCGCGCGCTGGAGTCACTACCTCGGAGGTGTTGGCGTTGACGCGTGGTGATGAATGAGCGGGGTACTTTTCGACACCAACGTACTGCTTGACATCGCCACAGCGGATGCAACCTGGCTTCCCTGGTCGGAACAGCAGTTTCGGGCCGCTGTTGCGAACGGCAGAATTCTCGTGAACCCGATCATTTATGCTGAACTTGCCCCGGCATTTGACACACATGACGAACTCGATCGTTGGCTCGACCCGGTGATTTTTGATCGACTCCCGTTGCCGTACGCGGCTGGCTGGTTGGCCGCACGGGCCTTCGTCAATTATCGAAAGAGCGGCGGGACGAAAAGTTCTCCATTGCCCGATTTCTATATCGGTGGGCACGCCGAGGTCGAAGGGTTGAGCCTGGTGACGCGCGACGTTGGTCGATATCAAACCTATTTTCCCAAGGTAAAACTCATCACACCATGGAAATAATCGTCAGGCGGTACATCACCTTCCGGCCCGCTCAATGCCTCTTGCCGCGTGTGAACACGGACAATCAGACTTCGCCAGTACGAATCGAAGTACATAGTCGTCCGTCGTATCAACGCCGAACCGAGTTGGAATCCTGGAGAGACATCCACACTGTTCCCGAGTTGGAATTCCTGTGTGCCATACACCTTTCCGAGAAAATACGTCCGTCAATTCGCGATACTTCGCCTGAGCCCCTCGCGAAACTCCCGAACCAGAGCGTTTTGTTCCACCAAACCGCGACGGGCGAGGAGTTCATTGACTCGCGCCGTGGTGACTCCGGGCAGAGCCCGGCTTTCCTCAACCGGCGAATACCCCGCGTCGTGATCGCGGGCGTCCGTTCCCGTGCGGACGAGGAACCGAACCGCTCCCTGCACAACTCGCCAGATCTCAGGGACACCCAGAACAGCATAGATCGGAAGCCGGTCCAAAGAGGCGTGAGAGACGTCCATCTCGACCACCAGATCCGGCGGAATGTCCCTTTGTGGTCGATAGGCGGGAAGGTTTCGGACCTTCGACTCGTTTTGAATCCAGAAGGCCTCATCCGGCTCCAAACCCCTGCGGCGTTTCCGCCGGCGAAGTGTGAGTGAACCGCAGCCAGCGATCGGAAGTCCGAGTTCTTCAGTCGCCGCCACAATCAGTCGGCTGACCAGATGTTTCAGCAGCTCACGCTCTGGCGAGAGCGTCACGATCTCGAGCGTCCCCCGGTCGTAGGAAATCCGCAAATGCCGACGCTCGCTGAAGGTGCGCAGCAGCCGGGTGTAGGTCTCCCAAGGCTCGTCCGTTAACAGGAGATGCTGCTCTTCCGGAGCGACGACCATTGCCATGGCATCACCTCTGATACGCCGGCAGGAAGTGCATATAGATTTCCAGAATCAGCGAACTCATCGCCGTCCAATAGATTTTGTTGGGGCCGACGCTGTTGGCCTGCTCGGCGGTTCCATCCGGGACGTCCCAGCTCCCGTCCACGTTCTGCCGCGAGAGCAGCAACTCGCGAATTTTGGGATGCCACGAGTTCCACGATTCTCCACCCGTCTGATACTGCGCCTGAATGGCGTAGTAGTGGAAGTAGTAAAAATAGTTGGCTGGCCCCGATTTCCATTCCACCGGAACTTTGTTCAGAAACTCGAGTGCTTTGGGAATCGAGGGGTCGTCGTACTTGCCGAGCAGTTGCAACGAGACGATGCCGGCGGCGGCGGTTTGCGCCGTCGCCCCCCCTTGTCCCTGATAGCCGTACCCACCGGCGGGGACCGCGGAATTGCGAATGTAGGTGACCGCTTTTTCAATCACCTGTTCAGGAACCTCAATCTCGGCGTTGTTCGCAGCCCGCAACGCGACGATCTGCACGACGGTGACCGACAGATCCTGGTCGTTCGGCACCGGGTTGTAGCGCCAGCCCCCGGCGGGAGACTGAGCCGAGATGATGAGCTGCACCGCTTTGCGCAGTTTCTGTTCGAGGATCGGGTCGGGATCCATGCCGTACAATTCCGACAGGGCCAGCGTCGCCAATCCATGTTCGTACATGGTGCCCCCCAGGAAGCCGGCGTCGTTTTGAGAGCGCAGAATCGCCTTTTTGCCGTTCTCGAGAACCTCGGCATACGGTCCGCGACCGGGGACATGTCCGCGACCAAGAAAGGCGAGGAGGGACAGCCCGTTGATCGCCTGATTGTTGTGCCAGCCCCCGTCGGGAAGCTGCTTACTGGCGAGATACTTGAGCGCCCGATCGACCGATTTTTCGACTCGCGCGACGACCGCCGCCTCGGTCAACGGGGCCGCACTGGTCGGGCGGGCGGGGGGCTGCGCCGTCGCGCTCCCCAGAAAGGGAAGCGACACAGCCAGCAGTACCACCAGTCCGCGACGGTACAGGTCTGATGAAAAAATGAAGCGTGGCGTCATTGCAGTCACTCGTGGTTTGTTCGACTCAATCCAACTCAGCGGGACCCCACGCGGGCCATCCCTCAGCCGACCCTAGGTCAGCCCCACCAGCCGCCTCAGTCCCACATCGACCGAATACAGCACCACCAGCAGCACCAGCATCAGCCAGTTGTCCCACATCGTCTTCTCGCGATACAGGTGGCTGACGCTCGGTTCTCCCTTGAGTTTCTCGGGGAGGGTGGCGAGCGCGCTGAGTTCCAACACCTGACCTCCCGACGCGGTCGCCAGACCTTCCAGCGTGGCGCGGTTCACGTTCGGGTGCCGCAGCTCGGCGGTCGACGCCATCACCTTCATGCGGGCATCGACGCGATCACTCCCATCACCCGGTTCGTACGTCACGATGTAGTCGCCAGCCAGTGGTGGCAGGTAGCGACCGGTGTATCGTCCCGGCTGCCGACTGTCGGCGGTCAGTTCAATCTGCGCGGGTTTGTTGTCGGGCGTCTGCACCTGGACCGACACCGTTCGCTCGGTGCGCGGCTCCCCCTTGGCGTCGTACGCCAGCAGTTCGGCGCGCGTCGCCTCGCCGGGCTGCACCCGCACCGGCTGCAGTTCGAGGTGATTTTTCTTGCTCTCCGACTCATCGCGGCGGGCGACGAAACGGACCGCCTGACCCCAGAACGTGTAGTAATACCGATCTCCCGAGTTCTGGCGCCAGAGCCAGGTCGAGTCGGTTCCCAGAAACAGCACCCGCCCCGCTCCAAAAAACTGCCAGGCGATCAGCGGCATTTTTCCGAAGCCGTTTTCGACGTTGGGATTTACCGCCAGCACGCTGGCCGCCGAGCTGGCGCGATCGACGGCGGCACACCAGTAATAGGGGGGCATCTTCGCCCACGCCTCGCGGTTCCGACCGCCGTCTTCATTCAAACGCAGCAGTTCGTGCAGATCTCCTTCGGGTGTCACATCGATGTGATACGGGTTGTAGACCGGGGCCGACGAGCCGGTGACTCCCGTCTTGAGCCGAACGGGAAGCAGATCCTGGAAATCGGTATCGTACCCGTGGGGCGTCGCCCGCGGCCCGGCCGCCACAATCAGCCCCAGGCCGCGCTCTTCGACCGCCTGGCGCAACAGCCCCAGAAACCCCTCGGGCAAACGGTTCGGGGCGATGTCTCCCAGGATCACGGTGTGATACTCGGCGAGATCATCGAGTGTCGCCGGGTAGGGGCTGGTCACGCCGGGGGCCGAGGCTTTCCGGGCGACTTCGGTATCGAGAATGATGTCGGGGTCGGCCTTGGCGCGTCCCGCCAAACCATGATCGCGACGCATCGCGTTCTTCAAGAAACGGAAGTCCCAGCGCGGCCCGCCGTCGATGAACAAGATCTTCACCTTCTCGGCACTGACGCGCAACAGCGCGATATCGGTGTTGTTGGGTTGCAGCGCGGCGGGCTCCTCCGGCTGGATGGGGATCGAAACCGTGAGCGAGCGGTTCCCCGCTTCTTTCGCTTCAAAACTGAGTTCGATCTGCTGCTGTTCGGCACCATTCAAAACCAGCTTGCGTGTCGCGAGCAGCGTCGTTCCATCGAATAACTGAACGTCAACCGAACGGCCGTCGAACCCGGTCGATTCGATGGTGACCGAAACCTGGGCTTTGTCTCCCACCGAAACCTGACCCGAAGTGAACATGTCGACGACGGCGACATCGCGCAGTCGCACGGTGGTGCCGACAGGAACCGCGAACACTGGTGTCGACGCGACGGCGGCGGAATGGGCGGCGTCGGCGGGAGACCGTCCGCCGGTGTTCTGGCCATCGCTCAACAGCACCAACCCGGCGACCGGCCGACCAGCGGCATCTTCCAGCACCTGTTCGACCGCGTCACCCAGATGGGTGGCTGGTCCGACGACATCTTCCATGGAGGGGAGCGTGACATCGGCGGGATCAACGGTCAGCGGCGACAGTTGGCGTTTGGCCTCGTAAAACCGCACCTCGTACGTCTCGGCCAATTTGGGAAACAGCTCACCCGCGCTCTGCAAGACGGAGTGCGCCAGCTCCGCCCGGCTCAGCCCGGCGAACTTCGTTTTCGATTCGACGTCGAGGGTGTTGTCTTTGACCGGGAAACCCGCGGCGGCGGCCAATCGCAGCGCGTCGGCCTCGACTTCAAACGGGCCGGCGGGCAATTGCATACTGTCGGAGTGATCGATCACCACCGCGACCAGCGGACGCTTTTCGACCCGGTGATCCAGCTTCAGGTACGGCCCTGCGAGTGTGGCGGCGAGCAGTCCGAAGATCAGTGTTCGGGCGACTGTCAGCGCGATCAGCAACGGCTTGGGCGCAGGAAAGAGATTCCGATGCTGCCGACGATAGACGAAGACCGCGATCGGAATCAGAAGTGTCATTCCCAGCCAGAACAGTCCGGGACGCTGAAACGCCAGCGTGACCTCGTCGAGATGCGTCAGCACCTCGCGGTCGTTGTAGCCGATCGTGTTCAGGAACCACTCAAGGACGGGCATGGGGGAAAATTCCAGAGTTCCAAATCGAATGTCAAAAACGTCCCACAGCTCGATGGACGACTCAGTCGTCAGCCACGGAATTGGGAATCAACATCGGACATTCGACTTGCAGTACGCGGATCTCACTTCTTGTCACTCTTCACCTTCGCCAGCCGCTGGTAGTAGTTGCGGATGAACTTCTGGTAACCGTCGGGGCCTTCTTCACGCAGCCCCTGCAAGAGTTCCTCGCGCATGCGCGGCTGCATCTTGAGGATGATGGTGCGGGTTTCGAGGTCGAGGGTTTGCAGAACCGCCTCCATGTTGGCGGCCGACGGAGGCAGTGCCGCCACTTGTGAGATCGGTCCTCCGGGAGTGCTTTGCTGCGGCGTGTTGGGATTCTTGGGAGGGGGCGTCTTGCCTGTCTTGGCGAGTTCCGCCGCCATCTTCGCCGCCTGCATCCGGGCCGCCATCGCCCGGGCTTCCTGCAATCGGTCGGAATTCAGAATCTCGGCCAACTCGGCGGCATTCAACGGCTTGGACGAGGTTTCGGGAGTGGGTGGCACCTCTCCCGGCGCATCGCCAGCGGGCTGGCCTTGTGGGGCGTTGGCGGGAGGATTGTTGGCTGGCGGGGCGTTGCCATCCGGTTTGGCTGGTGTTTGTCCGTCGGCGGGATTCGCGGCTGGATCCGGTTTCCCCGCCGGCATGGGGGGCTGACCCTCTCCGGCGGGCATCGGTTCCGGCGTGCCGGGTTGGGCGTTGTTTGAGTCGGCGGCCATCGCCGCGTCGGGTTTCGGCAAGCCAGCCGCCTCAGCGAGTTCATCGAGAATTCCCGCGAGGGTTTCGAGATCGGTTCCCAGGCTGTTTTCAGCGGCCTCCAGCTCGGCCATCTTCACCGCTTGTCGATCTCCCAGATCCTGCCGTTTTTGCTGGCCAGCGGGAGTTGTGTTTTCGGGGCTGGCGGGAGTCGCCTTGGGAAGCTTGGCGGGCTTGTCAGCTTTGGGTTTTCCCTTTTCGGGTTTCGCCGCGTTCTTGAGAGCGGGTTGGAACGGCGCGGGGGGAGGAGGATTTCCCGCATCCGCGGCGTCGGCTGCCGCCGGGTCGTTGGCAGGCGCGTTGGCGTCATTCGCTGGTTGCGGCGCGTCGTCTCCCGCCAACGGGTCGGGCTTCGCGTAGGGCGAGTCGGGGCGGGCTTTTCGCGCCGACTCGGGAACCTGCGTCGGATTCGCCAGCAGTTCCTTCACCTGCGCCAGTTTCGGGTCGGCGTTCTTTTCGAGTTTGCCCTGCCGACCTTCGACGTCGGCGAGCATCACTTCGGGGACCGTCGCGGTCGCTTCCTGCAATTGACCTTCGGTCTGTTCCAGGTTTTGAATGTCTTTGCGGAGATTCTGAATGAACTCCTGCAGATTGGCCAATTCCTTCGTGGTGTTCTTTGCCTGCTGCGAAAGCATCGAATCGCGGAGTTTCTCGACGCCGGCGGTGGCATCGACACGGGCGGTCTTCGACGCCTCGGCGATCGCTGCCAACTGCTGTTGCAGGTTTTCGAGATTGTCCTGCACGGCCGCCGAGTTCTCGGCCATTTGCGGCAGATTGGGAGGTGCCTTGTCGGCGGCGCTGCCCTGTTGCAGATCCTTGGTCATCTCTTGCAGCGGTTTGACCGCTTCGGCCTGCATCTTTTCGGGAATCGCTTTGACCTGATCGAGAATCTGCGGCGGGAGCAGTTCCAGTTTCGCCGCCGACTCGGCCGAAGCTTTCAACTCAGCCGCGATCTGCGCGCTGGCGTTGGCGTTGGCCTCTTCCTGCTTGGCGAGTTCGCCCAGTTCCTTGCGGACGTCGGCGAGCGCCTGCTGCGTGGGCGCGTCGAGAGCCAGTGGTTTGGGAGCGGGAGGAGGTTGATTCGGGTCGGGAGGATTCTTCGCCGCCTCGGCGTCGGCCTGCTTTTGCGCTTCCGCCTGCGCCTCGGCGACCTTCTCGGTCAGCGTTTCGTTTTTCTCTTTGAGCTGTTCGATTTTCTGTTCGACCTTCGCCTGCTCGGCGACCAGTTTGTCGAACTTCTCTTTGATCGATTCCTGCTGCTTCTCGAAGTTTTCAAGCCGTTTGTCGGCGGCGTTGGCGTCGTCTTGAATCTTGATCGAGTACTCGGGGGTCGAACGACTTTGCTCTTTGCGGTCGTGCGCCTCGACGCGGTATTTCACCACATCCCCGGGCTTCAGATTCATCGCCGACAGGTCGAGGGTGTGCAGGAACGAGTCGGTCTGCACGGGGGTTGAATACCGCAGAATCGGTCGGCTCTCCCAGCCGGGAGCCGCAGGCGTTTGAATCGCAAGAACCACCTTCGCCAGTCCGAAATCGTCGTACGCCGCGATCGCGAGTGGCACCCGCACCGGCTTCGACAAAGTGATATCGGTCCCGGGGCGCTCGACAACAATTTGCGGCGGGTTGTCGGGAATCGCCACATACCGCGCTTCCTGCATCTGCTTGCTGGGATGACCCAGTTCGTTCTTCAGCTCGACGCGATAATAGCCCGATCCCTTCAAGGGGAATTTCCCGACCCATTGATCTGAACTGACTTGGGACATCGAAAACTGATCGGTGACGACCAGTTCTTCTTTGTCGGCGAACTGTTTGGGGATGGAGCCACTGCGGTGCCAGACTGCTTTCCCGCCAAACAGCGAGAAGGCCATCCCCTTGACCGTCTTCTTTTCGAGATCGACGGCCGCCGCGGGAATTTCCAATCGCGTCCATTCACCGGCGGGGGGAACCGCACCCATGGGACGCCGGCTCGCGCTGTTCGCGGTGCCAAAGTTGATTTTGTCGGCACCCCAGAACGCGCGGTGTTCCCATCCCTGCCCGTCATGCCATTCGAGCATGATCGTTTCGGGAACCTGATCGGGTACCACATAGACGTAGGCGAACAGATTTTCGCCTGGTTTGACGTTCAATCCCTTGGCGGCGTTGTGGAACAGGTGGCGATGCAACCCCGCGTTCGCAGGGTCGGTGTGGGCGTTGCGCGCCAACAGCCGCAGATCCCACTCCCACGTCCCCTCCAAAGCCGACCCATCGGGAACCGCTTCCGAAAACCAGACCCGCTCCACCCGGTCGGCGACTTCCACTTGCCGGGTCTTCGCCTGCAAGAGCTGAATCTCCCCTTGCGCGACGTTGCCCGCCGTCGCGACCAAAACCTCAATCTGACTCTCTTCCGGACCCGTGACGTCGGTCTGCTGCGGCGGATTCACCCGAGGCTCGGGGATTCCCATGTAGTCGGGATAATGCAGCAGCGTTCGCAGATCGACGATTTGCGGTCGATCGATCATCGTGACGGTGTGCAGCTTGCTCCAGGTGCCGCCCCCGTGAACGCGGTACTCAAACGTATCCTCAAACCCGCTGAGCTTGAATTGCCAGGTCGAACCGTCGGGGACCAGGTCGTACCACAACTTCTTGCCGGTCACGGTGGACGTGATCTCGACTTGCAGTTTGTCGGGTTCCCCCTTCGTCACCTCGGCCGCCACGACAATGTCCTCTCCACGCAGCACTTTCGTGTCACCCGGGATGACGTCGTAATAGACGCCCGAGACGGGGGGAATGTCGGCGAATGGGTGGAAGATTCGGGCGAGCGCCGTGGGGAGGCGATCGTTGAAGATCGTGTAAGCCGCCGAGAACGCACCGACCGCCAGAACGGCGGCGACCGTCGCCCGCTTCAGGTTGCGAAAGTTGACCACCTGGCTGGGGCGAAAACCGCGAATTCGCTCCAGCGTTTCGGAGACGAGGCGCTGGTGAAAGACAGGCGAGACCGATTCCGAAACTCCGTGCTGATCGAGGTCGACCACACTGACCAGCCGGTTGTGAATTCCCGGCAAATGCGGCTCGATGGTACGGGCGACGCGGGGCGCATTGAGTCGGCGAAAGAGGGGCCGCACGACGCCGGTATGAAACGCGATCGCCGACGGAACAATGACCGCCAGCAGCGAAATCAACCGGAAGCTGGGCCAAAGCGGCAGCATCAGGTCAAACAGAGCGGCGGCGACAAGGATGCCGAACAGCAGCCCCAGCGTGATCCCCACGCCGGTGGCGACCCAGCTTGAACGGAGCAGCCGCCTCACACTGCCGATCAGTCGGCGGATCGCCGACGTGTCGGGGGGAGGGGCGGAAGAGCGGGTTCCAGGTTGATTCGTGGACATCGTCGGCACCTGGTCAAAGGGTTACGGAGTGGTCTCACCGGGAAGGGGGGCACCGGTCATGCATCCCACCCAATCCGCGGGGTTAAGCTGGCCGACACGCTCGGCCACAGTCGGGTCTTCCTCGGCGTCGACCCGCTGTCCACTGGTAGTGGAGAGCAGGAACTCGAAACCGATGACAAAGAACATCAGCAGAATCAACGGCCGCCAGATCTCAATCGCGTCTCCGCCCACACTGCCAAACTCCTGTTGCGCCTGAGCCGACGCGTCAAAGAACTCGAGTTTGGTGTCGGGAAAAAACGCCCGCAACTGATCGTCGGGGAGCCGTTCAAAATTCGATTCGTCGGGGGAGAGATTGACGGCGAAAGTGGCTGTCCCCTTTTTTGCCTCTTCGCCATTGCCGCCGGAGAGTTCGACCTTGTAATACCCCTTGTCGGCGGTTTGTTCCACGGCCGCCAGCCAGCGGGCTCCCTGCTGACGGAATTCCAACGGAGCGCTGCGGCCAGTGACGTCAGCGACCGTCCCCCGTACCGGATCCCAGTCCTTCGCGACACCGATTTCCGCCTTCCCCCCTGGGGAAACGACCGAGGGGGACTCGATCCCGGGACGATGCTCGACATGCGCGACCATTCGCAGCACCAGGGGCACGAACTCGGGCTTGAGAGGCAGATTCGACCACTTGCTGCTCGCGGGGAATGCCGCCAGTAACGCGTGCCCTTCTCCAAACCAGCTCTCCACCAGAGCCGGTTGATTGTCACTGAAGGAGGCCAGTGTCCAGAAATTCTTGCGGTCGGAACTTTCCGGCGGGAGCTTGAAGGCAAACCGCCGGTAGAACCGGGCGTTGGTCAGGTACCGCGACTGCGGTGTGTCGAAGACTGACAACACCGGGTGCGCGTAATCGAGCGACTCGCTCGCGAGCCGCTGGAACTGCTGCGAATCGTTGAGATCCCCCGTCGCCGGCCCCAGTTGCAACGCCGTGAACCGCCGGTCGGCGGCGTTCGGAATCGCGAAAAACTGCTGATTGTACAGATCGGGCGTGACTTTATCCCCGGGGAAGACCAGCAACCCGCCACCCGCCGCCACGAAGTTGCGCAGAAACGTGAACTGATTCCCGTTGAGCGCTCCGCAGTTGGCCAGAATGACCACCCCGCCACCTCGCAACGCCTCTTCGTTCAACGCCCCTTCAACGATTTCCTGCACATCGAGCGAACGGGCGTAATCATTCCGCACGATCGGGGCCGCTCCTGGAGCGGGTGCGGGGGCGTTCACCCCAGGCTTCGACTCATCCTGCTCATCGGGGGCGGCGAGCGCCGTCCGCAGAAACAGCGTCTCCGATTCGAACGGGTCGGGGGAGGGGGAGCCATTCACCACCAGCACCTTCATCGGGGCGGCGATCTGCATCGTGAACAAATAATTGTCGTCGTCCGGGAATCCATCCTCCAGACCCGCGTCGGGGCGTTCGAGTTCGAACTTCCCCTCAATTGTTCCCGGTTCGGTTGGAACGTAAATCACTTCGCGCGACGCCGTCTCCCCTGGCTTCAGCAACAGCGACGGCCGGGCGATCTCTTTGCCGTTGATCTGCACACTGATGATGACTTCCGTCGATTCTGTCTGCGAATGGTTCACCACTCGCGGCCGCAGGCGGATTGGCAGCCCGACAATCGACCGCGACTGCCTGGGGGCGTCGCCAATGATCGCCCGATTCGAAAGAGGCACATTCGAACCGCAATTCACCACCAGGAACTGGGCATCCTCCGGCAGCAGTTTCTCGGCCCCCTGCTGTTTCAGTTCCTTCCAGCCGGTCGCCTGGCCATCAGTCAGCAGGTAGACCGTGGGGTTTTCCCGCGGCGGGGCCTGGGGACCAAAGATCTGCGTGAACGCCGCCAGCATGTTCGCCCGTGACGACGTCGCCCGCAGGCTTTCGATCTTGTCGCGAATCGCGGTCGAGTCGGCGGCGAATCGGCTGAAGACCTCTTCGGGCTTTGAGCCAATTCGGTACAACGTCAGCCGATCGTCGGGACCAAGTTTTTCGACAATCGCCAGCGCCACCGATTTCGCCCGGTCGAGGGCCGACTTTCCCGCCGTCGTGGTGTTCATGCTGACCGACGTGTCGAGCAGCAGCACCACCTCTTTGCCTCCGCCCACGCCGAACAGGCTGTCCCAGTGGCGAATCGCCGGCCGGGCGAGCATGAAGACCAGCAGGGCGAGAAACAACGTTCGCAGAAAGGCGATCAGTGCCTCAACAAATTTCATCCGCCGACGCTGCTGGACGTAACTGTCGAACAGGAAGCGGTAGGTACTGAGGTCGACTGTCTTCACTCGATAGAGAGTGAAGAGATGCAACAGCACCGGGATCGCCGCCAGTGGCAGGAACGCGAGCAGTGCGGGATTGAGCAACGGCAGCAGGTTCATTGTCAGCCGAGCCGGGAGCGTTTGTCGAGATACTCAGCCAGACACGCCGCGTACGGCTGACTGGTCTTCGTCAGATGGTAGCTGATCTTCCGCTCGAAGCAGAGATTCTTCAGATTCTCGGTGAAGGCGGTGATCCGTTCAAGATAGCGTTTCCGCAGACTCTTGGGATTCACCACCACCTTCCCCGCCCCCTCCATATCTTTGAAGCGGGTGAGTCGATCGTAAGGGAACGTCAGTTCGGCGTCGTCCAGCACGTGGAACACAATCACCTCGTGTCGATTGTGGCGGAAGTGCTGCAAGCCGTCGGCGATTTCGCTTTCCTTGTCCAGCATATCGCTGATGATGATCACCAGCCCCCGCCGTTTGATGCGCTCGGCCACGCGATGCAGCACCGGTCCGACGGCTGTGTCTCCGTCGGACGCGGTCGCGTCGAGCGAATCGAGAATCCGCCGAAATTGCGTCGGATGCGCCTGCGGGGGAATGTACTGCTTGATGTCGGTGTCAAAGAGTGTCAGCCCGACGGAATCGTTTTGACGCAACAACAAATAGCTGAGAGCGGCAGCGAGATAGCAGCCATAGCCGAGCTTGTCGAGTTGACCGCTCTTGAACGCCATCGACTTCGAGCAGTCGAGCAGAATGTGAGCCCGCAGATTGGTTTCGTCTTCGAAGAGTTTGACGAAGTACTTGTCGGTCCGGGCAAGTACCTTCCAGTCGATCGTGCTGATCTCGTCGCCCGGGGTGTAGGCCCGGTGGTCGAGATATTCGGCCGAGAAGCCATGGAACGGGCTGCGATGTCGGCCGGTGATGAAACCTTCGACCACCTGGCGGGCGACAAGTTCCATATTGCCGACGCGCGCCAGTCCTTCCGGGTCGAAGTAGCGGCTGTCCATCAGTCGGCCTCGCGGATGACGGTGAACAATCTCTCGATGATTCCGTCTTGCGTGATGCCATCGCTCTCGGCGGCGAAGCTGGTGACCAGGCGATGCCGCAGGACGGGGAAGGCGACATAGCGAATGTCGTCGGCCGACACATGCACCCGCCCGTCGAGCAGCGCGTTGGCCTTGGCACCCAACAGCAGAGCTTGGCAGGCGCGGGGACCGGCACCCCACGAAAGATACTTCTTGATGAAGTCGGGAGCCTCGCTGGAGCGGGGACGGGTCGCCCGCACCAGCTTCACGGCGAAGGTCGAAACCGACCGCCCGACGATCACCTTGCGCACAACCTTTTGAAGGGTGAGGATGTCGTCTTTGTCGAGGTATGGCTGCAGGACTGGTGTGCCGGTACTAGTCGTTTGCTCGGCGATCGCCAGTTCTTCTTCAAAGCTGGGATATTCGACCAGCACCTTGAACATGAAGCGGTCGAGCTGGGCTTCGGGGAGGGGGTAGGTTCCTTCTTGTTCGATCGGGTTCTGCGTCCCCAGCACGAGGAACGGCTTTTCGAGCGCGAAGTTTTCGCCCGCGCAGGTCACTTGATATTCCTGCATCGCCTGCAACAGGGCGGCCTGTGTCTTGGGCGGGGTCCGGTTGATTTCGTCCCCGAGCAGAATGTTGGTGAAGACAGGGCCCTTGACGAACCGCATGCGTCGGCGGCCGGTCCCTTCTTCTTCGTCAAGAATTTCGGTGCCAGTGATGTCGGACGGCATCAGGTCGGGGGTGAACTGAATTCGCTTGAAATCGAGCGACAAGAGTTGCGCAATCGTCGAGATCATCAACGTCTTGGCGAGACCGGGCACCCCTTCGAGCATGCAGTGCCCCTGGGCGAACATCGCGATCAGCACTTGTCGCAACACGTTGGTCTGACCGTAAATCACCCGCCCGAGCTGTTCGCTCATCTGCTGGTAGACCTTGGCCAGCTCTTCGGCGGCTCTCAGGTCGGTCGGGTCAGCCGACTTCGAGTCGCCGGCTTTTGGTTCCCACTCGCGCGATCCCAGTTTCGACATGCCGCACTCGCTCGGTTGTTCCCAGTTGCAGACCACCGCCACTTTTTAAAAAACAGCGACGATCGGTTTCGGTCAAACAGATCAGTAACTCCGGATGCTAACATCGCCGATGGCGGGGTCAAGCGTGGCGGACTGAATGGCGGTTTCCACTCGGGTTGACCACTGATTGAAATCCGAAAACGCACAAGAACTCTCTCACGCCAAGCCCTGACTATGCAATCGGGTTCCCAACTCCTTCAGATTCTCAAGCGGCACAAGGTCCTGGCACGAGGCCAGCCAATGAATTTCCGACACTATTTGGACTTTGTCGATCAAACAGTCGCAATCCAACCATTGTCTCTGAAATCGCGTCTACAGTGCGCTCTGCCGTACGCAGCGCATGCCAAGTCATCGCGACTTTCGATTCGCACGCGTCCGGTTAAACGCCTCCGGGCTGAATAGATCCTCTTCCGCCGCCGCCTGTCGGACGGGGGAGTTGGGTTTCGTTCCTTTGTTGGGCTTGCGGGTTGCCCGTGCTGCGTCTTCGACCGCGAACGGGTTTTCCGCCGAGAATCCCCCGGCCGGCCGAACGACCTCGCCGTCCGGTTCGTCGGCCGACGACGACTCCGATTTGGCGACGGTGCGTTTGTTGCGGACCACTTCCTGTTGGGCCACCGCCTGGACCCAGCGTTTCAATTCGTCCATCTGGTCTTTGCCCGTCGGTCCCCGAAAGATCGGCCTGTTTCCCTTGCCGTGATTCCCGCGCGACATCGTCAGCAGCGGGCTGGAGGCGGGGTTGTCGGCGTCGATTTGTTTCAAAACATTGGCGAGATTCCTTTCGACCCCCACCCGATTCGGCGAGATGCCAATGGCGACCCGCTGCAACCGGAATCCCCCCTCGGAATGGGGACCATGACAACCGGTCAAAGAGCAGTTGTTCGTCAAAATGGGCTGGATCCGTTTGGTGAATTCCAGTGCAAGATCCGGGCGCAACCCTCCCAAAGATTCGATGTCGTCCCCCCTTTTACGACGGGTGGTTTCCGTCCGGTCGGCGGTCGGATCTTTGCGTGCCTGCTCGTCTTCTCGTCGCAATTCGTCGGTCCGAACGAGCAGGTCCCGAGCGTCATCCTTGCCTGGATCGAGATTGAGCGCCGTCTCGAGAGCGGACTTCGCTTCCGGGAACAGCTTCTGGACGGCACACCACTTGGCGAGGGTGATATACGCCTCGGCTTCGCTCTGTGCCGCCGCCCGCTCAAGGAGAACCTGATACGCTTCGCGTAAATCCTGGCAGGAGGCACGGACGAGATGGCCGGGGACAAACATCTGCCCGTGTGGCAGTCCCACCAGATAATCGTCCCCTTTGGCGAGGATTTTTCCCTGAACGATCGAGCCGTTCCGCATCAACAGCAGTTGCGGCGGTTCCTCGGATTCGTCGGCGAAAACGCGGTACGTGATCCCGGAAAGTGCGAACAACACGCCAGCGATTCGAATCCAGCGGGCGAACGCGAACCGTGGGTCGCGTGCGCGCCGCAGAGTGGTCTCATCCATGAGGCACCTGATGAACGCCCCGGGGGGCGTGGATTCTGGAGGGAAGCCGCGCGGGGAAACTGCGAAAATCGCGTGCGAAATGCGATGGTCGGGGGATCGCGGCGGGAGTCTTATAACCCTAACCGCGATTTTCCGACAAGACCGGTCATTTTTTGTCGGCCGGGTAGAGCCGAATGAACTCGGCTTTGGAAATGGGGAGCGTGACCGTCACCTGGGCACGCTCAAACAGGCCTTTAGTGGAGAGACTGCGTTGCCACTCTTCGTCCGTCAGTTGGCCGTCTTTGTCACGATCGAGGTTGTTGAATGCGAATTCCGCGGGATTCGCGGGCTTTTCGGGTGGTTTGTCGGCCGGCTTGGCCGCTGGATCTCCTCCTGCCTGTCCACCCGAGCGAGAACCACCCCGCCCCGGTCCACCGCCACCGTTTCCGCCCCGGCGGCCCCCGCCGCGCGGCGTTTCGCCTGCGGGGGCTGCATCTCCCTCGGCAGCGTCGGCCGCCGGCTCGTCCCCTTTGCCGACTGCGGCGACTTCCGTTCCGCCTCCCTTTTTCCGGGCTTCGCGGTCGAGTTCCTGAGGGGTGATGAAACCGTCACCATTCAGATCCAGCCGTTTGAAGGTCGCGAAGTCACTCTTGGGCCATTCGTACAGTCCCAACTGACCGTCGCCGTTCGTATCGCGCGAGACGTATTGTTCGGGAAGATCGAGTTGCAGCCGGGGGCGGGGGGCGGGGAGCTTGGGGCCGCCGGGCGTTTTGGCGTTTGCGTCTCTTTTGTCTTTTTCGCTACCCCCTGGGGGCGCGGTCGGATCGTTCGGGCGATTCGAATTGCCGGCGGCCGACGCACTGCGACCGCCTCGCTCACGGCCGCCCCGGTCGCGCCCACCTCGACGTCCCCCCCGTTGATCCTGGCCGGAGTCGGCCGGTGGGGTCGCCGGGGGGTTCGTCGCCGGTGGAGTCGCTGGTGGTGCCCCGGGACCACCGCCCCCTGGTCCACCCCCTCGTCCTCCCTGGAAGCGTTGCATCATCTGCCGGGAGCTTTCGAGGTAGGCCTCCTTCGAAATTGGTTTCGAAATGTCCATTCCCGAGCGTTCGAGCATCGGTTTCATGGGCGACGCCTGGATTTCCTCGGGGTCGATCTGCTGATTGCCGTTGGTGTCGAGGCGGTTGAAGAAGTCTTCGGGATTGAACCCTCCCCCACGACCGCCGCGTACACCACCCGGCCCTCCTCCTCCCGGGCCACCCGCAGGGGGCGCGCCCCCCGGACCTTGCGAGAAGGCAACTGTGCCGGCAAAGAGTGCGCAACCCATCCAAATTGCGCAGGCTACCCGAAACTGTTGCAACATCATCGCACCTTCCGACACTTTGGAGCGTAACGCGTGTTCAATGGAGACAATGACAATGTCGACATTGTGGGACGGGAACCTCAAATTCCTTCCCAACGGCGGTTTACAGCGACCGCCAGCGACCTTTTGAGTAGATCAAGCGAAGAGATTCATCGGAAGATCGACCCAGTCGTGTCGACGCACGCTGTTGTGATGGAACACCGGACCGACCGAAAGGTTTCGTCCCGCCGGCCCGATTTTCGTCGGGTTTGCGATGTAAGACAATGCCCCGTCGGTAGTTAGCTCACCTTCAAGCCGTCAGATCGCCATGTCCCGCTCAGCTTGTCGCCTTTCGTCGGTCGTGCTTTTCGGAGCGACACTTTTGGTTTGTCGCCCGATGCCGGTGGAGGCGTTCTTCCAGAACGACGCTCCCGCCGGTGCCCAAGCTACGCCTGAAGGGGGTGGACAGCCGGGAGGTGGACAACCGGTAGGTGGCCCCCGTCAACCGGGCGGTGGTCCCGGGGGTGCCCCAGGTGGCGGGCCAGGGGGATTTGGACCGGGTGGCTTTGGTGGTGGCCGAGGGGGGGGCGGGCGTGGGTTTGGAGAAGTCTGGATCTTTGATCTGCTGGGACGCGACAACGTCCGTACGGAACTCAATATCACCGAGACCCAGAAGACCAAGCTCGAAGAGCTGAATAAAACGTTTGATGAGCCCCGGCAGGCGCTCCGCGGGATGTTTCAGGGGATGCGAAATCCCGAGGAATTCCAGACCCGCATGGAAGAGATGCGGAAGAAGCAGGAAGAGCTGCGGAAGTCGGCGGAAGAAAAAGCGAACGATATCCTCACCTCGACCCAGTTCACCCGCTATCGGCAGATCTTTCTGCAGGGCCTGGGAACGACCGCCCTCGGCCGTGACGATGTCGCCGGCGATCTGAAACTGACCGACGAACAAAAGGGGGCGATGAAGAAAGTCACCGACGACTTTCGCGCCAAACAACAGCAGATGGGCTTTTTTGGCAGCCCCGAAGAACGCCAGAAACTAAACGAAGATCGCGACGCGGCACTGAAGGCCGTCCTGACGTCCGCACAGCAGGCCGACTGGGACGCCAAACTCGGTGCGAAATTTGACAGCGAAGGGACCGCGACCGCTGGCGGAGCCGCTCCGACACGCGGCGGGCCGACCGCTGGTGCCGACCAGCCGCGTCGTCGGGACCGTCGCAACGTCACAGAAGGCGAGTCGACCGGCACAGTGGTTGCCGACTTCACGGGCAAGGCTCCCCGACCCAAATCCGAAATCTCGACCGACGACCCGGCAAGTGAGGACGGCGACGAAGAAATCACGATCAAGTTCAATTTTCAGTTCGCTCCTTGGGACAACGTGCTGAAGCTGTTCGCCGAGACGGCGAAGCTGTCGCTCGACATGAACGAAGTCCCGACTGGAACGTTCAACTACTACAACGACGACAAGAACTTCACCGTCAAAGAGGCACTCGACATCCTCAACAGCTATCTGCTTCGCAAGGGGTTCGTGCTGATTTTCCGCGATCGAACGATTGTCGTCTGGAATCTCGACGATCCCCCTCCTCCCAACCTGATTCCCCAGGTCAGCCTGGAAGAATTGGAGGATCGGGGAAACAACGAGTTGCTGTCAGTCATCATTCCCTTGACCGGAACCGACGCGAAGACCGCCGCCGAGGACATTCGGGAGTTGGTAGGTCCTCAAGGGAAAGTGGTTCCGCTCGGCAAGGTCAACCGCCTGTTCGTCACCGACATCGGCGCGAATCTGCGCGAGATCTATAAACTGCTGGACGGGATTGGCAAGGTGGCGGAACTCAAGAGCAATTTCCGCCAGATCAAGTTGAAGCACATCATGGCGTCGGAAGCAGACCGGACGATTCGCGACCTGTTTTCGCTGCCCGCCCGCACGTCGACGACCCGCATGTCTTCGGGGCCGGCGACGGTCTCGCGAGCGACTCCCGCACAACCCCAGCAGCCCAATTGGCCGCAGCAGGGGGGTTGGGGTCAGGGAGGCTGGGGACAGCCCGGCGGATTCAACCCGGGAGGTGGCGGTGGAGAATGGTGGCGGCGTGATCGAGGTGAACGCCGCGACGAGTCGGCTGGCCAGCCTCCCCAGCAGCCGCAACAGCCGGGCCAGCCCGCCCCGGCGCAGCAGCAAGGCAATCCTCAAACGGCCCGCATCGCCTGCTCTGTGGACACCCGCACCAACAGCCTGCTGATCACCGCCAGTCCGGAAGACATGGCGTTGATTGAAAAGACGATCGAATCGATCGACGTCGAAGAATCGAAAGAGACGCTCTCCAGCCGGGGTGCGAATCAGCCTCAACTGGAAGTCTACGCACTCAACGCCGCCGACCCGCGGATGGTGGTCGACATGTTGAACGCGACGGTTCCGGGGCTGGTGATTTATGAAGACCTGAAGACCCGGCGGGTCAGCGTGTATGCGTCGCCGTCGGATCAGCAGCAGGTCAAGGGGATCATCAAGACGCTCGATACGGGCGCGCCCGAATCGGTGAGCGTGGTGAATCTGCGGAAACTCGACCCGGTCGCGGCGGCCGCCAGTTTGCGGTCGCTGTTTGGCGGCAACAGCGCCGACGCGCCCAGCATCGAAGCCGACGCGGTGGGCAAGCGGTTGATGGTGCGGGGCTCGCCCGATCAAGTGGCCGAGATCCGCAAGGTTTTGGCACAATTGGGTGAAGACGGAACGGGGAACGGCCAGCGGGAAGGATCGGGCAGCCCGATTCGCACGATCGACCTGGGTGGCCGGTCGGGCGAAGAGTTGTTGTCCCTGATTGAGAATCTGGCTCCCGCGAGCAGCAAGAGTGTGATCCGGGTGGTTCGCCCCAAAGGGGGAGCGAATCCCTTGTTCAAGACACCCAACGTTCCCGGAGCGGAACGCCCGCTCGACCGCTCGTCAGAACTCTTCGACAAGAAGGTGCCGACCCGCGAGTCGACAGAAGAAGACGAGCAACCCCCCGTCCGGTCGCCACGCCCGCGAGCGGTGCGGGAAGAGGCGGCCGCCGACGCGAAGCGGGGTGTCGCCGACAGCCAATCGACGGCGCAGACCGAATCGGTCGATGAACTCGCCCGACAACTCGACGCGTTGCTCGACGACATGGAAGAGGCCGAGGCGGAAGCTGCGGAACCGACCCCGAAAGCGGGGGCTTCGAAGACCCGCATGCCAGCCCGTTCCCACGACACCGAGGTGATCTTCACGGCTCAAGCCAATGGGAGCGGAGATGATTCGAACGGACCGAGTGAGGTTCGCGTTTCGGTCGTCGGTGGGAAGTTGGTGATCAGTGGCCAAGACATGCAGGCTCTCGACAATCTCGAAGGATTCATCCAATCGCTGATTGAAACCAGCCCCAACAAGACCCGCTGGACGGTGCGATACCTGCAGGCGGCTGATGCGACCGAGACGGCGACCATGCTGGGAGCCCTGTTTCCCCAGGGGTCGGTGACGCAAACCGCGACGCAGAACACCAGCATCTTCGGCAGCATGACCAGCGGACTGACGTCGTTGGGGGGCAACTTGATGGACATGAGCGGGATGAGCTTGGGCAAGGGGGGGCCGGCGTTGCGGATCATCCCCGAACCCCGGTCGAACTCGCTGTTTATCAGCGGGCCGTCTGAGCAGGTCGGTGATATTTTGTCGGCTCTCGACGTTCTCGACGCGGCTGAACTCCCGGAATCGTTGAAGGACCGCGTGCCTCGGATGCTCCCCGTCGAATTCGCCGACGCGAATGAAGTGGCCGCGATCATCCGCGACGTCTACAAGGAACAGCTTGACCCCAACATGGGGAATCCCATCGCCGCGATCGCGCGAGGTGGTCAGGGGGGTGGCGGATTCAATCCCCTGGCGATGATGTTAGGGGGCGGTGCACAGCAAGGGGGTCGGCAGCAGCGCGGGATCCAACTGACACTGGGAGTCGACGAACGCACCAACACTCTGATCGTCTCGTCGAGCGAGCAACTGTTCCGACAGGTCGAAGCCCTTGTGGAAGCCATTGACGATTCGGCCCGCGACGCGAAAAGCACCGTGCGGGTTGTCACCCTGTCGAATTCGAATACCGTGACCGCCGGGCAAGCGCTGTCGTCGTTGCTCGGCAAAGTCAAGGTGAATGCGGGCACGTCGACAGCAACCCGACCCGGTGCCGGCCAAGGCGGGAACCGTGGCGGTGGCGCTCCGTTTGCCGGCGGTCAGGGAATCCCCGGGGGAGGCTTTAACCCGGCCGCGTTCGGCGGCGGACAGTTTGGTGGAGGCCAGTTCGGCGGTGGCCAATTTGGCGGCGGACAGTTCGGTGGCGGCGGTGGCCGCGGCGGAATGGGAGCTGGTGCGTTTGGCGGCGGCGGTGGTGGTCGTGGCACCGGCGGAGGTGGCGGCCGTGGTACGGGAGGGGGACGCGGCGGACGGTAATCGCAGACCGCGACCGGTCGTCGGCAATCGACGCGGTTTGGTCGGTTGAGATTCGTTCGCTCTGGCCGCTCTGTCGACTCGGTGTTGGTGGTGAGGCGTCCGCGAATCCGGGCATTGACTCCGCCCGGGTTTGACTGAGACAATTCCGCTGGCATTGAATATCTCGTGTCAGTGACAAGTGGCGGCCCCTCAAATCCGAGATGCCACCCTTCGATTGGAACTTCGACGATGGACATTGGTGACATTCTTCTCGCTCAGGGAGTCGTCAGTCGCGAGCAACTGCTGCACGCCACGCAGAAGTCCGCTCCCGGCAAACGGATCGACCAGCAATTGGTTGAGTCGGGGGTCGTCACGGAAGACAAAGTCCTCAAAGCGCTCGCCGAGGAGCTGGGCATGCGCTTCGTGGAAGTCGACGAGATCACCGTCGACAAAGAGCTGCTCAGCAAATTCCCCGCGCGCGAGATTTTTAAACACACGCTGTTTCCCGTTTCGCGACGCAACGGCAGTGTGATCGTCGCGACCGCCGACCCGTTCGATCTCGATGCGCTTGATGAAGTCAGCTCACTCAGCGGGTTCCGACTCGAGCCGGTACTCGCCCGCCGGGCCGACATCGCCCGGCTGATTCGAGAACAGCTTGGCGTCGGCGGTGATACTCTGACGGAGCTAGTTGCGCAGCGCGCGGAAGAGGACGTTGAACTGCTGGAAGGGTTGGGGGAGGCCGAAGGGGAACTGGCCGAAATGGCTCAGGCCGCCTCGGTCGTGCGGCTCGTGAACGAACTATTGATCGAAGCGCTCACGCAGAACACCAGCGACGTCCATCTGGAGCCGCAGGAAGCGGGGTTGGTGATCCGGTTCCGCGTCGACGGTTTGTTGCGGGTGCAACCGATCTCGCAGGAGATCAACTACTTTCAGGCGGCCATCATCAGCCGTTTGAAAATCATGGCGAAACTCAACATCGCCGAGAAGCGGCTGCCGCAGGACGGACGCATCAAGCTGAGGGTTCAAGGACGCGAAGTCGACGTCCGCGTGTCGATCATCCCAATGATGCATGGGGAAGGGGTGGTGTTGCGTCTGCTCGACAAGGGGCGGATGGTCTTCGATTTGAAGAACGTCGGCTTGTCGGACGCGATGTCTTCGGTCTTCCACGAGATGATCAGTCTGCCGCACGGGATCGTTCTGGTGACCGGCCCGACCGGTAGCGGTAAAACGACCACGCTGTACAGCGCGCTCAACGAAATCAAAAACCCGGCGATCAAGATCATCACGGTCGAAGACCCTGTGGAGTATCAAACTCCGGGGATCAGTCAGATTCAGGTGCATTCGAAGATCGGGCTGACGTTCGCGGCCGGCTTGCGGAGCATTTTGCGTCATGACCCCGACGTGATTCTAATCGGGGAAATTCGAGACGGTGAGACGGCGAACGCGGCGATTCAAGCGTCGCTGACAGGGCACTTGGTGTTCAGCACACTGCACACGAATGACGCCTCGGGGGCGTTCACACGACTGGTCGATATGGGGGTCGAGCCGTACCTGGTCGCCAGCACGGTCGAAGGGGTGATGGCGCAGCGGCTGGTGCGGCGGCTGTGCAAACACTGCAAGCAGGAATACGTGCCGACCGAGGAAGATGTCCCCCGCGATTTCCCCAAACCGTTGCCCGAGGTGCTGTGGAAGTCGGTCGGGTGTCGGCAATGCCAGAACGCCGGTTACAAAGGTCGCGAGGGGATCTTCGAACTGTTGCGAACCGACGAAGGTGTTCGGCAGTTGTGCATCGAGCGGGCCAGTTCGGTGCAGGTGCTGTCGTATGGTCTGCGCAACGGACTGACGACGTTGCGGACCGACGGATGGCGCAAGGCGACGCTCGGCATCACCAGCATTGAGGATGTGATGCGAATCACCAAGCCGGATTTTCTGACGTGAGTGGTTTTGCTTTGGATTTCGATCTTCGTCTGTTTGTCCCACAACTCCTTTGCCCGATGACTGACTGCTTCCGATAGCCATGCCCGATTTCCTGTACGTCGCCCGTGAACTCTCCGGCCGCGAAACGACAGGCACACTGTCCGCCAATAACGAACAGGAAGTGCTGTCGACGCTCGCCAGCAAGTCGCTGTTCCCTACGAAGATCACGCTGCAAGGGTCGGCACAGCCCGTGGCGCGGAGCGCGGGCAAAAAGGTTTCGGGGCGAAAACTGGCGACCCTCTACGCGCAACTCGCCGACCTGCTGCACTCGGGCGTTCCGCTGATGCGATCGCTCGAGGTTCTGGAAGAACAGTCTTCGAATCCGTCGCTGAAAACGGTCTTGTCCGACGTTCGGCAGCAGGTTTCCGAGGGAAGTCGACTGGCCGATGCGATGCGTCGGCATCCCCGGGCGTTCAACGAACTGTCGGTGAGCATGGTTCGGGCGGGCGAGGAAGGGGGCTTCCTCGAAGATGTGCTGAAGCGCGTCGCGATGTTCACGGAACACTCGGAAGATATGAAGGCCCGGGTCACCGGGGCGATGGCGTATCCCGCCTTTTTGATGCTCATGTGTATCGGCGTCGTGATCTGGCTGATGGTGTTTCTGGTTCCTAAGTTTGAACCGATCTTCGCTCGACTGAAAGAACTCGGGCGTCTCCCCGCTCCGACTGTGGTTTTGCTGGCGTTCAGCGATTCGGTGCAATCGTATGGAATCTGGATTCTGGCGGGATTGATTGGGCTGGGATTTCTAGCGCGGAATTACCTGCGAACGGAAGAGGGGCGATTCAAAATCGATGGCTGGCGGCTCAAAATGAAGGGGATGGGACCGGTCGTGCGTAACCTGGCGATCTCCCGATTCTGCCGAATGCTGGGGACGTTGTTGAAGAACGGTGTGCCGATTTTGCAGTCACTGCGAATCGCCAAAGACGCGACCGGCAACCGGGTGCTGGGTCAGGCGATTTCGCAGGCGGCCGACAACGTTTCGTCGGGAAAATCGCTCGCCCGGCCACTCGGTGCCAGCGGACATTTTCCCCGGGAAGTGGTTGAAATGATCGCCGTTGGTGAAGAGGCGAACAACCTGGAACAGGTGCTGATCAACGTCGCCGACAATATGGAGTCGCGGACCATGCGCGACCTCGACTTGGCGGTCCGAATGATCGAACCGGTGATGCTGCTGGTGATGGGGGCTGTGATTACTTTCATCATGCTGGCGCTGCTGTTGCCAGTTTTCCAGGGATCAGACGCCCTGGGATAGCCCGCGTCCGTTACTATAGAACAGAGACAGTCAACAAGTGGCCGCCAGGTTGGCGGCAAATCGATTCCACTCCGCTTCCCAACCCAAATTGGAGAACATCCCATGCAGGCTCGCCCGCATCGCACCATTCGTCGCCCGTCCCTTCGGGGGGGCTTCACCCTGATGGAACTCTTGATCGTTTTGGCGATCATCGGGGTCATCGCGGCGATCGCCGTTCCACAGTTGCTCGGTCAACAGAAGGTCGCCATGCGGAAGGCGACGATGGCCACGATCAACGGCGTGGAATCGGCGCTCGACATTTATGCGGTCGATCATGAAGGGGACTATCCCAGTCAAGGACTGGAAGCGTTGCTGACGAACCCCGGCGACGACAAGGGGTGGGCGGGGCCGTACCTCAAGGGAGGCCGATTGCCGTTGGATGCCTGGGGGAATGCGCTGAGCTACCAGTACCCCCCGACGAACAACACCGACAAGCCCGATATCTGGTCAAACGGCCCCGACCGTCAGGCGAACACCTCGGACGACATTACGAACTGGCAGCCGCTGTAAGTCGTTGGCTGACCCCGCCGACAACTTCCCGATTCCCACCGGTCGCGAACAGCCGCGAATATGAACCACGTCGCCTCGAATTCTCAACGAACGTTTGAACCGCGTCGGCCCCGTTCCGGCCGACGCGGGTTCACGCTGTTTGAGATGCTGCTGGTGATGTCGCTGATCGCGGTGGGGATCGCGATCGCGTGGCCCTCGCTCGCCGCCCTGTCGAGTCGCCAGCAACTGCAGCAGGGGGCGGAAATGGCCCGGATTCGGCTGCTGTCGGCCCGCGTCTTCGCCGTCGAAAACGGCATCCCCTATCAGTTCCGGTTTGAACCGGGCGGACAGCGGTATTGCGTGCTGCACGGAGACAGCGCCGAGGAGACCCAGCTCCCTGCGGGTGGAGGAACGGTCAAGTTGCCAATCGCCTCGGGAAAACTTCCGGGCAAGATCACATTCGATCCGCTCACGATCGGCTCGACCGGAGGCGGGATGATTCCAGAAACCCGATTTCAGGGGCTTCCTGAGTCGCATGATCTGGCGATTGTCACTTGGTCTCCTCCGATCGTGTTCCAGCCGGACGGTTCATCCCTCGATCAAACGATTGTCGTCAGCGATTCCCACACCTCTACCTCCGCCGAACTCGCGCTCCGCGGGTTGACGGGGGGAGTGACGATCACCCGACGTCAATGAACCGGGGGATTCCATGCGCTCGCAATCGATGACACACGTCGCATCTGTGCCGTCCCCTGCCGGTCACACGGGGCATCCTGCGCCATCCCGAGCCGGCATCAGTCTGTTTGAGGTCATCCTGTCGATGGTGATCCTGGCAACGTCACTCGCGGCGATTGGCCAGTTGATCTACAGCGGCGGCCAGGGCGCGGTCAAGGCACGGTTGTTGACGCAGGCGGTGTTCCTCGCCGAGTCGAAGATGGGCGAAATTGCCGGGGGGGCCGAAACTCTGGTTTCTGTCGCCGACGTCCCGTTTCCGAACGAAGTCGGCTGGACCTACAGCATCACTGTCTCCAGTGGTCCACATACCGACCTATATAATGTCACCGTGGACGTGAATCATACGGCGAATAGCAGTATGGGAAAGGTCCATTTTGACATCAGCCGAATGGTGCGTGACCCGGGGGCGGTGATCAGCGCCCGGCAGGCCGAGGCGGAACGGCAGGCACAGGAAGATGCGGCGATCGCCGCCGAGTCTGCGGCCTCGGCCGTCAGTACCCCGTCAAGCGGCAGTTCTGCGGGTGGTTCAACCGGCAGTTCCAGCAGTGGTGCGAGCACCACGAAAGCGAGGGGACGATGAACCGCCGGGGGTTTTCGCTTCTGGAAGTGCTGGTCGCGCTCTCCCTCAGTCTCTTGTTGCTGGGGGCAATTTACGCGGGGCTCGACCTGTTCTGGCGGTTTTCGACCACCGGCCAGGAAGAGGTCGAACGGGCTCAGATCGCGCGGGCGATCATTCGGCAAATCGAAATCGATTTGCGCAGTGTGGTGTTCAAAGACCCGTCAAGCGGCTCCACGGGCGGGACAGGGACCGGGGCCACCGGCGCGAGCGACGGTAGTTCAGGTTCGGCCGGAAGCAGCGGCGGTGCCGCTTCCACCCCGTTCACGTCGACGACTGGCCCCGCTACGACGCCCACTTCCGGCGGGACATCGACGGGGACGTCAACAGGTTCCACGGGCACGAGTGGTGCGACCGGTTCGACCGGCACGTCCACCGGAACTGTGGCACCCACGCCAGTCGGCTTGGTGGGCACTGCGACGACACTCAAATTCACCACCTGTTCTCCTTCGCGACGGAACGAGTTCGTGCCGTTTGGCACACAGGTAGCCGGTGTGTCCCGCAGCAGTGACATGTTGCAGGTCGGCTATCAGTTGGGAGACCCCACGATAACCACCGGTCTCCCAACCGGCCTGGCTCGCATGGAAGGGGACAGCATGCTCTTGAGCCAGCCGCAAAACGCGTCCAATGCGCAACTGCTCGCCGCCAGCACCCAAATGGTAGCGAACGAAGTGACGAATCTCTCGTTCTCGTATTTCGATGGGTACAGTTGGCGGGTCGACTGGGATAGTGCCACGCTGGGTGGTCTGCCGACGGCGGTGGAGGTGATTGTCGAGATCACGACTCCGCCCCGTGGTACGCGACCCGGTGTGCCGGCCGCTTCGCGGTCGAGCCAGACTCAATCCTTTCGCGTTGTCGTGGCCATCCCCCTGGCCAAAGCGACAGACACCTCGACAATTCAGTAAGCCTCTGCGAATTCGAGCGAGCCCCATGCGTCAACGTCGAACACCCGGTCGATTGAGATCGAAACACTCGGTCGCCGCGCCGCATGAGCGATCTGCCGACCGCCGGGGCACGGTAATTGTGATCGTCACCATTCTCGTCGCGCTTCTGGCGCTGGGGGCGTACACGTTTTCGCACTTCATGGCGGTGGAGACGCGGGCTTCGGGCGCGTTCGGGCGCGAGGCGCAGGCCCGGGCGCTGGCTGACTCGGGAGTGGACTTGGCGGCAGCACTGTTGATCGATCGGGCCGAACAGGATCCTCAGAGCTTTTACAACAACACGGAAATGTTTCAGGGGATCCTGCTGCGCGATTCCAGTTCGGCTCGCGGTCGCGGTCGCTTCAGCGTGGTCGCCAGCGTCGAGGCGGATCCGTCGGGGCAGTCGGTCCGATTCGGAATGATCGACGAATCGTCCAAGATCAATCTCAACAAGCTGTCGGACCTGGGATTGGATGACACCCAGTCGCGGGCGCTGTTGATGGCCCTGCCGCAGATGACCGAATCGATCGCCGACTCGATTCTCGATTTTCTGGACGCCGACGACACCCGTCGAGAGCTGGGGAATGAGAACGAATACTACGCCGGCCTGGGGATCTCGGCTCGCAATGGCCCGATTGAATCGCTGGATGAACTGCTGCTTGTGCCCGAGGTGACGCCGCTGTTGCTGTTTGGTGAAGACGCCAACCGGAACGGAATCCTCGATCCCAATGAAAACGACGGCGACAAGTCGCTCCCCCTGGATGACGCGAATGGAATCCTGTTTCCCGGCTGGGTGCATTACCTCACGATTCACAGTCGGGAGTTGAATGTGCAGGCCGACGGGACCGCACGGCTCGACGCCAATATGAATGCCCTGGGTGAACTGTTCGACAAAATCGAGCCGATCCTGGGTCAGGAGGCGGCGACGTTTGTCGTGGCGTATCGGTTGGCGGGTCCGTACCAGGATCCTTCCGCGCAGCAGAACGGCACGACCGGTACGGGAGTCGCCAGTGCTGGCGGCGCGGGTGCATCCGGGGGTGGGAACTCCATGGGGAGTGGTTCGGGTTCAGGCGGCGGCAGCAAGACCCCCTCGTCCGGTGGAGGGGGGGGCGGATCCTCGGGGGGATCCAAAACCGCACAGTCGGGCGGTGGGAGCAAGAGCAGCGGTGGCTCGACCACGACCACACCGGTGGCAGCGAGTGCCGCGAGCGGCGGTGCCACAACCATCACACCCACTGCAGGCAGCGGCGGATCGACGACCATCACTGCCAGACAGGTGGGGGGACAAGTCGCCAACAGTGCCCAGACCACAACACCCACCCAGACCAGCCCGGGCCAGGGAGTGCAAAAAGTGACGCCCGGTCAAGGAGGGTCGGCCAACGCCGTCACGCAGGCCGCTTCGACGGCCGCCAACGCGATCTTTTCGGCGAACGGCCAAGTGACTCGCAATGGCATCGATCTCACCAACGGTGCGAAGTTCCAGTTGGTGTCGTTGTACGATCTGATCGGAGCCCAGGTGCAGGTCAAGGTGAATGGAACCGACACCATTCTCGCCAGTCCGTGGCCGGCGGACGCCTCGGCGATGAAGGGCTATCTTCCCAAACTGTTCGACGCGTTGGCTGTCAACACGTCGCGGTTCATTGAAGGACGGATCAATGTGAACCAGGCCCGGCTGGAGACCCTGATGGGGATTCCCGGGATGAACGAACAGATGGCGAGCGCGATTGTCAGTCAGCAACAGCAGTTGCTCGGTTCGAGCAGCGCCAGTACCGACATGGCGACCACTGGCTGGTTGTATATCCACAAAATCGCCGACCTGCCGACGCTGTCGAATCTCGACAAATACATGACCGCGCGGGGGGATGTGTTCCGCGTGCAGTCGGTCGGTTACTTTGACGAAGGGGGCGTGGGAGCCCGAGTCGAAGCGGTGATTGATGCCACGGTTCGGCCGCCCCAGGTGGTGTTCCGCAGGGACTTGACGAATCTGGGGGTTGGATTCACATCGCAGATGCTGTCGGGAGGGAAGTAGAGGAGTCTGGCATCACGCCGCCGTAGGATGGGTCTCGGACCCGTCCGGAGGGGCGGCCCATAGAATGGATTATAGTCTGCCAACTTGGACGGACGGGCCAGAGACCCGTCCTACGACGCGAGCGTTTCGCATGCAACTTTTTCACCGCCGCGCACCAGAAATCCACTTTCACCCGCACATCGCGTACAATCCCAACCAATCCCAAAAAGATCGCCCGCTTTCCCCAAGCCCCCCGGCCGGCCGAGAGTGTTAAATGATACTGTGGAACTAGCCGACCCGGTCGATGATGTCATCTCAGGTGGTCGCATTCGGAACTGATACGAACCATGCCCGATACCTTGGCCCTGGAATGGGAACACGAACAGATCGCCGGCGTCCTCGCCACGGTGTCGCCCGGGCACGTCCGAGTGAAACAGAGTTTTCTGATACCCCGCACCGGGGGGGGAGCCTCGACGGACGCGGTTCCCGCCGACTGGCTGAAATCGGAGCTTTCAAAACAGGGGATTTCTTACAGCGGTGAGGTGCTGGTCACACTCCCCCGCGACGACGCGTTCGTTCGTCGATTGGAATTGCCCGATACCCCCGACAACGAACTCCCGACGATGGTGCGGTTCCAGATGGGGGCCAAGTCGTCGATGGCGATGGACGAGCAGTGTCTCGACTTTCTGCCCCTCGTGCGACGGACGGAAATGCCCGGGCGCGACGTGCTGGCGGCGACCGTCTCCAAGCAACTGGTGGAGTCGATCCGCGTGCAGTGCCTTGGGGCGGGGGCCACGCTCGCCTCGGTCGGGTTCACACCGGCCGCTGTCGCCGAGCTGGTGGCGCGGGCCGAGTTGCAGCTCCCCAGTGAACGGAACGGCGTCAGCCTGGTTGTGGGTCGGTTTGGCCGACGCCTTGAGATTTCGGTGTTTCGCGCGGGCGCGTTGTTGTTCTCGCACTCTGCCCGGCTCAATCAGGATCCCGACGCGGTCGAGCAGCAATCCATCGTTCCCGAAGTGAGCCGGGCGCTGGTGGCACTGCGGGGTGCGATCGCTGACGTCAAAATCGAACACGCCTGGATGCTGGTCGGTCCGACCGAACAAGAGGTGCTGGCGACGGCGTTGCAGCGGCGATTGTCGTGCGAAGTTCAACCGATCGATCCCCTCGCGTGGCTGGACCGGGACGGGTCGACGGGGCTCCCGGAAGAGAACATCCGGTCGCAATTCGCCGGCCCGATTGGCATGCTGCTGGGACGGTCTGACCCCAAAGTCATCGGGATCGACTTTTTGAATCCGCGGAAGACGGTCGTCAAGAAAGACAACCGCAAGCAGCGGTTGATCATGGCGGGGGTCGGGGCGGGAACCCTGGTGGCCACCCTGCTTGGTGCCCAGTTCTTCAGGCTGAGTAATCTCGATTCCGACATCGAAGGAATGACGAATCGCGGTATGCAACTCGACGCGGAAATCAAGAAAGGGAAGCCGACCGACAATGCTCTGGCGCTCGTTGAAACGTGGCAGGGAGAAGGGGTTGACTGGCTGGGACAGTTTGGCGATTTCACCCAGCGCATGCCGGCGACCGACCGCATGTATCTCGAATCGCTGCAATTCTCCAAGCTGAACAACCAGCCCGCGAAAATCGTCGCGCATGGGTTCGCCCGCGAAAAGAAGGACGTGATGGCACTGGCGACCGGGCCGCTGACCGCAGAGGATCGATATCGGGTGAAACCCTACCAGGTGACGCAGTCCCAGACGGACAGCTACTACCCCTGGAAGATCGACGGTCAGGAGATACTTCTCAAGGAGCCCAAGAAGGAGAAGGGAGCGGCGAAAAAGGGAGCAAAAGGAGTGAAAGAAACCAAAGTCGCCGAGGAGAACGAGGCGGACGGAGTCGACGCGACAACAACGAAACCAGACGAGACCTCGAAAGCTGGGACTCCCACACCGGAAGGAACCAAATCCGAGACCAAAACCGCGGAAAAGTCCTCGAAACCGGCGGCGAAGACAAGTACCACGACGAAAGACCTATCCGAGCAGCCCAAGGCGTCAGAGAAGTCGACCGAGAGCAAGGTCGACGAGAAGCCGAAGAGTGAGGCCGAGCAGCCAGCCGGCGGCGAATCCTCCACGAAACAGGAGACACATTGATGACCAACCGTCAAAAGTTGATGCTGGGTGGGTTGGCGGCCGTCATCGCGGTCTGGCAGTTGCCGAGCATGGTTGATTCGATGGTTTTCGCCCCCGTATCGACCCGCCAGGATCAGATCGACACGTTGCAACAGGAGGTCACCCGCAAGGAAAAAGACCGCCAACGGCAACGCCTGGGGGTCAAAAAGATGGCCGAGCTGAGGAAGCGGAGTCTCCCTCCCGACCCGGTCACTGCCGAAGCGGTCTTTCAAAACTGGCTGACCGATACCGCGACCGGCGTCAAGCTGACGAACGTCGTCGTCGATCGACCCCGGGCCGACAATCAAAAGAAAGAGAACACGTATTTTCTGGTGCGGGGCGAAGTGAATGGCAACGGAACCCTCGGCCAGGTCGCGGAGTTGCTGCACGAGTTTCAGAAGTCCGGACTGTTGATGAAGGTCACCAGTCTGCGAATGGACGCCCCCCGTCGGGAAGCAGACCCGAACCTCAAGATCAAGTTGCAAGTGGAAGCGATGGCGCTCTTAAGTTCGCCAGTCCGCACCACGATGTGGGTCGATGGTACCGCGCCGGGACCACTTTCCGAGACCAAACTCGCCGGCCCAGAAACGTTTGACGCGATCAGCAAGAAAAACCTGTTCGTGCGTGGCTACAACGGGCCGCCCAAGGTTCCCGAACCCCCTCCGACAACTCCCCCCGCGCCCCCCCCTCCTCCGCCGCCCCCAACGACGCCTTCAACGGCCGAATACGTCTATCTGGTCGGCTCGGTGATTCGCAACGGCGTCTCGGACGCGTTTTTGTACGATCGCAGCAGCAACAAGCAGACGGTACTCAAGCGGGGTGCCGACTTTAAAGCGGGCGGGATGGAAGGGAAGGTTGTCGAAATCGCCGACAAGTCGGTGACGTTGCGCGTCGGGGAGGATGAGTTCCGCCTGGATCTCGGCAAGAACCTGACGCAGATGGTGAAGCTGAAAAAGACGGAAGGATCGTAGCCGATCATTTCAGCCGAGCAGGCCAAGCTCGTCGCGCCTGCGAAGTAAAGCGATTGGATCCAAATGGGGTGAATTCCGGGGTGCGAATCCCGTGAGTTCATCGCTGACCGACAGCTCCCGGTCCCTTCCCCAGCTTCCGGCGCAACGTGCTGAACAGCATCCCCAAGCCTCGCGACCGACTCGCCACGGGGGCGGCGGGGGGATGTGCCGAATGAACGCTCGCGATGCGCGGGGACTTGATATCCGGTGTGTCTACGCGTGGTTTCTCGCCGTGTTCCTTGACGACTCCCGCGCCAAACTCTTCAGCGACATCATCCGCAGCGTCAGTCACCATCGACGCGACGCTCGGTGCAGGCTGCACTGGCGACACGGGAGTGGATTCCGGCTCCACGACGTCATACTCATCGACCGCACTGTCGAAGACGTTCCCGCGGAGCTGCCCGTCGGTGGCCCGGCGGGTCAAAACGGGGGTCGCGCTTCCAGCCGTCGCGGCAGCTTCGAACGGAGCACGCGACGCGTCACCCCCAACGCGGCTGGCTGGCTCAAGGGGAGTTTCGCGAACCGGCAACTCATCAAAGACCAGATCCGATGGCGGTTCGGGGGGAAGTTGCGGAATGGAACCCGCATCTTTCGCCCGACCGTTCCAAACGGCGGCCTGCGCCTGGTCGTCATAGGTCCGCATCAGCCGGGGACGCTGCGGATCGAGCGCGGCATAGGGATCGGCGACCGTTTCAAAACCCGCGTCGGATGGAGTCGCAGCGAGCGGGCGAGTGGTGACATCTGACTGCGGTTCGACTGAGACATGCGGCGAGTCGGAGATAAATGGGGCCACCCATTGAATTTCCGAGTCTTCGTCTTCCCCAAATTCAACGTCCTCTGAGGCAGACGGAGTGTCATCTTCCAGAATGAACTCGGTGGCGGCGGACGGATCGTCGCCGAAACTCTCGTCGTGCGACAGATCCGCATCGTCGGTTGATTCGTCAAGAAACTCCTCCAGATCCCCCCCTTCCACACTTTTTTCGCCGATCTGTTCGTCGACAGCCAAAAACGAGTGGGAAGCCTCCGCCGACAGCGTGTCGCTGCGCGCAGCGGTTGTGTGGAAATCGGGAAGATCCTCGTTCCAGCGCAAGGGCAATTGCCGCAGCTCGGACAGGGCGGACTCCACCTCGGGATGCCCGACCTGGGGCAAATCGTGGGCGCTGGCGAGAATCAGACTCAAGTCGCACAACCGGTTTAGCAACCGCGGATTGCCAGCCGCTGCCCGAACGATCAGGTCGAGCGCCGGAATGGAAAACAGACACTCCGGATCCCCCCCCGCCCAGGCGACCCGATGCAGGACATACTCAACCGATTCGGTCAGCGTCATCGATTCCAACAGTTTGTGACAGACGATCTGCTGGTTCAACGCGTCGAACTCCGGCGCGGTCAGAGTTTCCTCGAGCCTTGACTGGCCCGAGAGCATGACGCGCAACAACGGCTGCGCCTGTTCATCCAGAATCGCCAGGCTCCGCAGTTCTTCGAACAGTCGCGGGGACAAAGTGTGCGCCTCGTCCACCAGCAGTACACAGGGCCGATCATCGCGCAGCCGCTGCCTCAGTGCCGTGACCAGTTCCAGCCGCAGTCGCTGTTCATCGACATCGATCTGCGGGCGATCGAGGTCGGACAACAGCGATTGCAACAGCGCCTTGCGGGAGAGGGAACCCGGAGTGGCGAGTCGAATGACGTGGAACCGCGCGTCGAGTTCGCTGGCGACGACCCGGTTGATCAGGGTCTTGCCCAGACCGGCCGCACCGCTGAGTACGCAGATGCCCTGCCCGGCGTCGAGACGCAGGACCAATTCGTCGATCGTCGCCCGCAACGCTTCGGGGACGAAGCAGCAGCGCGCATCGGGAGTCGCGGCAAATGGAGGGTGGCGAAACCCGAAGTGTTCCTCGTACATGTCGTCCTTCCCTGGAAACCCGCCAATTCGGGCGGAACCCGCAGCGTCTGTAGAATCGAACCAACGGCCGGCTGAGCTTGAATGACGCGGATGAAGTACGGCCGACGGAAATTGGGCAATTCAGGGGGGCGAACCCCCGGTCGTGTTCGTGTGTCCAGAAAAATCCGGGTGGTATCCAGTCGTTTCCGAGCGGCGACTTGATATAATACGCCACCAGTTCAAAACCAGCGGACCTTCGCCGGCGAGTCCGCCGCACGTCGCTTTGAGGCTGACGGAATGACTGAAGATTCGCTGACATTCGCGGACCCCGATCAAATCTTGCTGCTGTTTGGTGCCCAGGATCGCTACCTCCGGCAGGTGCGTGAAGCGGTGGGAGTCGGGGTGACAATTCGCGGCGATCAATTGCGTCTGCACGGGACAGAAGAACAGATTCGACGAGGTTTGGCGGTCTTCACCGAGTTGCGCTCCATCCTGGAAAAGCAAGGGGAGCTGCGCGACACTGAGGTGGAGGGTGTACTGGGAATGGCCAAATCGGCGGCAGCCGGCGAAGCGGCGACCGCTCTCCCGGGCGAAATGATCGACCTGCTCGAAAAAGCCCGACGTGTTCACCCGCGCAGTCGGGGGCAGGCCGACTACGTTCGGGCAATCCGCGACCATGACCTGGTCTTTTGTGAGGGACCGGCCGGCAGCGGGAAGACGTATCTGGCTGTGGCGATGGCGGTCAACGCGCTCCGGCAGGAACTGGTTCGTAAAATCGTACTGGTTCGCCCCGCGGTCGAAGCGGGTGAGAAGCTCGGGTTCCTGCCGGGCGACATGTTGGCGAAAATCAATCCGTTCCTGCGTCCCTTGATCGACGCGCTCTCCGAGATGCTCGATTACGAACAGGTTCGCCGATACATCGAGCGCGATGTGGTGGAGATCTTACCACTGGCGTTCATGCGTGGCCGCACGTTGAACGAGACCTTTATCATTCTGGATGAAGGCCAGAACACCACCGTGACCCAGATGAAGATGTTTCTGACACGTCTGGGGAACGGTTCGCGGATCGTGGTCACAGGCGACTCAACCCAGACCGACCTCCCCCCGGAAGTCACCAGCGGCTTCGGCGACGCGATTCGCAAACTGTCACACGTGGAAGGGATCGCCACGGTGAAACTGACCGGACGAGACATCGTCCGGCATCCCTTGGTCAAGAAAATCGTCGAAGCGTACGACGAAGGACCAGACTCCGGCCCGGCGCGCTCCAAAGGACGTTCGTAGCGCGGCGGTTTCGCCCCCACGAGTTTGTATGTCATCGACTTTACATAAGCGGGGCCGGAACGGCCGGCACGGAACCCTCCGGCTGTCGAATGAATCGACGCCCGATTGGAAGTCGGTGTTGCTCGACAAAGGGGTGCTGTCGCGGCTGGCGATCACCTTTGCAGTCATTTCGCTGATTTTGATCGGAGCCCAGGGATGGCGACACGCGTTCCCGCACCGGCTCGGTCAACGCCCTTCCGATGGTGCCGCCGCGGTCATCCCCTTCTCGCGAGTCGATCGGGAACGAACGCAAACCGCGCGAGATCGTAAAGCTGACCGCGCTCCGCTGGTTTTCAACCTCGATAAAAAAAATCACGCCCGTATCCCGGATGATCTCCGTGCCAGTCTGATGCAATTGCGGGGAATCGACGAATTGCGTGACGTCCCCGCAGAGACGAAACGGCTGTTTGGTCTGGTCGAAAACCCCGATCCACAGACCGCGTTCGATCGTCTCAAATCGGCAATTTCGACCGACCAGAAACTGACCGAAGTCATCGAGGAATTCACCCGGTTCTTGCAGCGAATCGAGAAGACGGGCCTAGCGCGTCCCGAACATCTTCCCGCCGATCGGGGTGGCAGTGATACGGCCGAGATTCACGACGAATCGGGTAAAGTCGAGTCGGCGACTCTCACTGAAATTCAGTTGTCGTCGGTCCTGGCACAGGGCGGACGCTTGGAACCAAGCCGCTGGACCTTTTTCCCCGCGCTGCTCCCCTTGCAGGAGGAATTCACCGCGTGGTTGCGAGTCAAGTCACCGGAAACCCTGATTTACGACGGTCCCGCAACTCAGAAACTGCGCAGTGAAACGCGAAACGAAACCCCCCCTGTCATTGAACCATATATCGTCGGGCAGCAGTTGGTGAAACCGGGCGACGTGATCGACGAGCCGAAGCTCGAATTGCTGGAAGCCGAATACGAAGAGCTGGAAAAACAGGTATCCGTAGGCGAACGCGTACTTCGAATCGTCGTCGTCTTCCTGATGCTCAGCGTTCTTTCAGTGTTGATCGGTTACCATCTGGTTCACAATGAGCCGAAACTGGTCTGGAGCCTGCCGAGGTTTCTGAGATACGTCGCATTGATCGTCATCGGGGTCTGGCTGGGGAGATGGCTTTCGTTTGACCCGTGGCGGGCCGAAATCGGGGTCGTGTTGACCGCCGTCATGATTTGCGCTGTCGCCCACAACCAGGTTCTGGCGACCTTAACCGGATTCGCACTCTCTGTGGTGGTCACGACGGCGTGCGGGGGAGACCTGGCCCGGTTCACCGTCATGATGAGTGTCTGTGCGACCGCCGTTATCTTTTTGCCGAATGTTCCCACTCGATCGACTCTGGTGGTTGTCGGAGCCTGGACCGCAGGAGTCTGCTTCCTCATGCACTGGGGGACGGCCCTCATCCAAAGCTCCACCGGGGCGCTGTTGTGGAACGATGGCGATCAGTGGTACCAGAGTCTTCGGTCAGCCGGCTGGTGCCTGGCGGCCGGTTTTTTGGTTTCCGGCAGTTTGCCGTTCATCGAGTCGTGGTTTGGAGCTGTCACCGATATCAGCCTGCTGGAACTGGGCGACGTTTCGCACCCGTTGTTGCAGGAACTGGTCCGCCGCGCCCCGGGAACGTACAACCACTCGATTACCGTCGCCAGTATCGGCGAAACCGCCGCCGACGCGATTGGGGCGAACGGCCTATTGGTGCGGGTCGGGGCTTACTTTCACGACATCGGCAAAACGCTGAAGCCCCACTATTTCATTGAAAACGCATTACCAGGCGAAAACCGCCACGAACATCTCGCCCCCGCGATGAGTACCTTGATCATCATCGGGCATGTCAAAGACGGCGTCGATCTGGGGCGACAGCACGGGCTGCCTGAACCGCTGATCGATTTCATCGAACAACATCACGGCACAACCCTGGTCGAGTATTTCTACCACGAGGCGACCCGTCAGGCGGAAGAGCAACCCGATCATCGACACGACGTCCAGGAGTCGCTGTTCCGGTACCCCGGTCCCAAACCGGCAACCCGCGAATTGGCGGTCTTGATGATCTCGGATGCGGTCGAAGGAGCAAGCCGGGCTCTCAGTGAACCGACCGCCAGCCGAATCGAACGGCTCGTGCATGACATCATCATGAAGCGGCTGTTGGATGGACAATTCAGCGAATGCGGCTTGACGCTCACCGATCTCGACCGGATTGAAGATTCATTGACCAAGTCGCTGACAGCGATGTATCACGGGCGAGTGAAGTATCCGGAACAGAGGACGGCGTAGGGATCGACGCCGGCGACACGCGTTTGTCAGTTGCCAGTCGGTTGGCTTTTTTGCTCAATTCTGGTACGACACTACCATCGGCAAATTTCCGCCGAGCCAAGGGATCGAGGAACTTACATGCGTTCACACCGCACCGGGATCATACTGGGAATGACGGCACTGGCGATCGCCGTCCGTGTTCTTCCCTACGTCTTCGCGCGCTTCGGATTGATCAGCGTCAACGACTTTTCGATGAGCCTGCTCTCGGTCGCGCCAATTGGTGCGATGTGTCTGTTTGGCGGCGCGCGACATTCCAATCGGTGGATTGGCGTGGGAATCCCGGCGGCGGCCTGGTTCGCGACCAATCTGCTGATTGGCCAGATCATGTCGGATCTCGAGTTCTATTCGATGTTCCGCGATCAGGGCGTCGTGATGCTGGGCTTTCTGGTGACGGCGGCGCTCGGCGCGACCATTCCGGAAAAAGCCCCGGTCTGGCGGATTGCGACGACCGCGCTTGTCGCGGAACTCGCCTTCTTTGTCCTCACCAATTTTGGCGTCTGGGCCATGACCAACTGGTACCCGCATACGGCCGCCGGCTTGCTCGGCTGCTACACGGCGGGGCTCGCTTTCCTGATCCGTGGGCTGGTGGGAATGGGGGTTTGGGGATCGCTGCTGTTCGGCGTCTTGGCCTACGTCGAAAAGACCGCTCCGTCGGTCGCGACTTCGAAGTCGGTTTGACGTTGACGGACCAGATTCCCGTGGTGGCGTGTCGGCTCGGTTAACACGTCGCCTGTGGGGTTTCTGTTGGACTGGTATGCTGTCGTCGTCTTCCCCTTTGGAACGGTGTCGTACCATGCCTGAAGTCGGCCAATCGCTCTCGGTTTCCTCCGTCGCGAGTCGTCGTCACAGTCCCCTGACGCTGGGGCGTCGCGATCTTTTGCGAGTCGGCGCGCTGGGTATCGCCGGCGGCGGGGGAGTCGGTTTGGCACCTTTGGGGGTGGGCTTGCCACAACTCTTGGCCAGCCCCGGGGAACGTACAGCGCCCGCGAAGGCGTGTCTCTTCATCGTGCAGTATGGCGGAGCGAGTCATCACGACAGCTTCGACCTGAAGCCGGACGCGCCTGCCGAGATTCGCGGACCGTATCGTCCAATAGACACTTCCGTCCCGGGGCTGCGGATCTGCGAACTGCTCCCCCGCCTGGCGGGAATGGCGGACCGGTTTGCCCTGATTCGCTCTATGACTCACGGTAACCCTGGCCATGACGGAGGAATGCATGTTTGCATGACGGGACACAGTCTGCCGGCCGAGAATACCCCATATTTCGGCTCGGTCGTCTCACGACTGCGACCGTCGACGGCGAATGTTCCGTCGTACGTCTGGCTGCAGAATCTCGCGGGAGATGTACAGCCTCGTTATCTCAATGGGGGTTACCTGGGAGCGGCCCATGGCCCTCTGCGCGTTGGCACCGATCTCGACAATCCTTCATCCTCAAGTTTCCGCTTTACCGCGTTCGATCCCCCGGCCGGAGTGTCGCAGGACCGCCTGGATGATCGTCAGCGACTGCTCGCGGATCTCGATCCGGTTTTTGGAGCGGCCGCCCCCCCTTATCGGGACTTTACCCGCTTTCAGGAGCAGGCCGTCGATCTGGTCTCGGCTCCGACCGCCCGCCGGGCGTTTGACCTCGACCAGGAATCGGCTTCTGTTCGTGATCGTTACGGTCGGGGTCCGTTGGGCCAGAACCTGCTGCTCGCGCGGCGACTGATTGAAGCGGGAGTTCGACTGGTCACGGTGGTCGCCTGGACCGGAACACCTCCCGGGGAAACGTTTCGCAATGTGCAGACGTGGGACATGCACGGTGACGGTCCCGGCTTGGGGAGTATTTTTGGCACCACCTCGTATGGCCTGAGTTGGGCGTTGCCACGTGTTGATCTGGCGGTGTCGGCGCTGCTTGAAGACCTGGAGGATCGCGGCCTGCTGGATGAGACACTGGTCGCGATGGTGGGCGAATTTGGCAGATCGCCCCGAATTTCCCTGAACGGCCGGGACCACTGGCCCGCTTGTTACTCGGCGTTTCTTGCCGGCGGTGGAATTCACGGAGGACAAGTGATCGGCGCTTCGGATGCGCAGGGGGCGTATGTGAAGGATCGCCCCGTTTCACCAGAGATGTTCGGCGCGACGCTATTCGACCGCCTCGGGATCGCCCCGGAAACGCGTTTTGGCCCGGATGGTTTCAGTCAACGAGTCAGCGATGGCGAACCCGTGCGGGAATTGCTGCAAGTTGCCGGACCTCGCGAAACAATTGCGCGCGAAACCAGAGGATCGTAGACCTCTCGCGGCCGAATCGATGAGAGTCTGTCGATTTTTTTGAGTTACCCGCCAAGATCGTTCTCAATGACGGCGCACATCGGGCGAAACCTTGGAACCGGCATCGGTTTGCCAGTGGCTTCGAAGTGCCGCACGACATCGTCAATCACCTCGCACAATTCGGCATAGACTTGGCGCGGATCGTCTCCGTGGATCCCAGAAATCAGATCCGGGCATTTGCCCAGGTACGCTTGGTCTTCGTCGCTCCACTCGACCCATTTGTGGTAGCGGTCAGCCGTCTTCATTTTCGACCTCGTCAATAATTTGCGACGAAATCCGGTCAGTGGCACGGTTGCCGATTATTCGACCACAACCACCGGTTCCCCCAGCACGTCCAGCTTCGGCGAAATCCCCAACCCGGGAGCGGTGCCCGCCGCCATCCGGCCGTTCACCCGCTGCGGCGCTCCGTCAGCAATGCTGCGAGTCACGTAGCTGTTGAAATCGGTGGCGGCGAACAGGAATTCCGTCGGTGTGCTGTGCGCCAAGTGGGCGATCGCCGCCGTCACGATGTCGCCCCCCCAACTGTCTTCAACAATCATCGCGATCCCCAGCGACGCGCACAGATCGCGCGCCTGCTTGGCTTTGGTGATCCCCCCGAACTTGCTGATCTTGATGTTCACCATGTCCATCGCAAGATCGGCCCGGCCGCGCAGAATCACGTCGACCGAGTCGATCACCTCGTCCAGCACGAACGGGTGATTCGTCTGCCGACGGATCGACAGGCACTCCTCATACGTCAGGCACGGCTGTTCGATGTAGACGTCGACGTCGGCGACGCCCCGCACCACACGCATCGCGTCGTGCATCCGCCAGCCGGTGTTGGCGTCGGCGTCGAGCCGATCTCCAGGCTGCAACTTCGCCGACACCGCTTTGATCCGCGCGATGTCATCGATCGCGTCGGCTCCCACTTTGAGCTGAAACCGTCGATACCCTTCCGCCCGATAGCCGGCGACTTTCGCCGCCATCCCTTCGGGAGACTCCTGCGAAATCGCCCGATAGAGCGTGATGTCGTCACCATACCGGCCACCCAACAGAGTACAGACCGGTACGCCAGCGAATTGACCAAGCAGGTCCCAGCAGGCGATGTCGACCGCCGACTTAACGTACGGATGCCCTTTCAGAACCGCGTCCATCCGCCGGTTGATCTTCTCCAACTCGCGAGGGTCGCACCCCAACAGTTGCGGCGCGAGTTCTTTCAGACCCGTTCGCACGCCGTTGGCATAGGCGGCCAAATACGCCGGCCCCAGCGGACAGACTTCCCCCCAACCGGTGCGACCGTCGTCGGTGTCGATTCGCACGACAGTGCTGTCGAAGACCGCGACCGACTTCCCTCCCGACCATTGGTAGTTTCCCTCCACCAGGGGGAGTTCAACGCGGTAGGCGGAGATGCGGCGGATTTTCATGGAGAATCGAGTCTGGAGAAATCGTCGTGTGGACTTCAGTCCACACGACTTCATTATTGATTCGAGGTCGAATTGGGGATCAATGAAACGGCGCGTAGACGGAAATCCACGCTACGGTGCTTTGGACATCTCGCGGAGGACGTCACTCACGACAGTGATCCCTTCGAGTACTTGCGCCGTGGTGATGTTGAGCGCCGGGAGCAGGCGAATGACGGTTTCGTGCGTGCAGTTGATCAACACGCCCCGCTGCATGCATTTGGCGACGGCGGGCGTTCCGGGAATATTCAGATCGACGCCGATCATCATCCCCCGGACCCGCACTTCCTTGATGATCGGAAGTTCCTGCTTCAGCTTCAGGAAATGTTCGAGGAACCGTGCCGACTGCGTCGCTACGTTTTCGAGGATTCGATCCTCGATAATCGTTTCGACCGTCGCCAGCCCCGCCGCCATCGCCAGCGGGTTGCCGCCGAACGTGCTGGCGTGTTTACCAGGCTTCATACTGGGGGCGACTTCATGGGTGGCGATAATCGCACCGCACGGCACGCCGCCCGCCAAGCCCTTCGCCATCGTGAGAATGTCGGGCTGCACGTGCCACTGCTGATAGCCGAACCAGGTTCCCAGTCGCGCCATGCCGGTCTGCACTTCATCGAAAATCAGCAGCATGTCGTTTTCGTGGGCGATCTTTTTCAAGGCCGCCAGAAAGTTGACATCGGGGATGTTGACTCCGCCCTCTCCCTGCACCGGTTCGATGATGATCGCACAGGTCTCTTTGTCGACCAGTTTGCGGACGGCGTCGAGGTCGTTGAGTGGCGCGTAATTGAAGCCGGGGAGCAGCGGCCCGATTCCTTCGTGATACTTGGGCTGGGCCGTCGCGGTTACAGCGGCGTACGTGCGCCCGTGGAAACTGTTCTCGAACGAAATGATCTTATACCGCCCCTTCGCGTGCCCGTGCAGCCGGGCGAGTTTGATCGCCCCTTCGTTCGCCTCGGTTCCGCTGTTGCAGAAGAACGCCTTGCCAAAGCTGCGACTGCACAGCGCCTCGGCGAAGTCCCCCTGCGCCTCGGTGTACCAGGAGTTGGGGACGTGAATCAGGTGGGTCACCTGTTCCTGAATCCGCTTGACCAGTCGCGGAGGGGCATACCCGAGAATGTTGCAGCCCCAGCCGGGAAACAGATCGAGATAGCGGTTCCCCTCGGCATCCCAGATGTACGATCCCTCACCGTGCACCAGGCTGATTGGGTAGCGGGTGTAGTTCGGGATGACGTACTTCTGGAAGATGTCGATCGTGGCCTGGCTGGACCGTTTGGCGGCAGGATGCATGGAGCGGGAGGATCCGTCGAGAGGTTTCTGATTCAAGGGGCCGGGGAGCGTACTGGGCACTTCACGGAACAACAACTACGGCACAATCTCCGTCCCAATCCCCTGGTCAGAGAAGATCTCCAGGAGGAGGGAGTGAGGCATCCGGCCGTCGACAATGTGGACTTTTTTCACTCCCGCGCGCAACGCGTCGAGCGCGGCGTCGACCTTGGGAACCATTCCCGAGTGAATCGTCCCGTCGGCGATCAGTCCCCGACATTCGGCTTCGGTCAGATTTGACACCAGCGAAGTCGGGTCGGTTCGATCGCGGAGAATTCCGGAAACATCGCTCAAGAAGATCAGCTTCTCGGCATCCAGACTGCGGGCGACCGCGGCCGCCGCCGTGTCGGCGTTCACGTTGTACCGCTGTCCGGCCCAATCGACCGCGACGGAGGGAATCACCGGAATCTTCCCCGAATCAATCGTCTTGAGCAGCAGTTCCCGGTTCACCTCGACCACCTGTCCGACGAACCCGAGATCGAGGGGAACGCCATGGTCATCTGCGAGGAACAGCTTTTCGCCCAGCAGCACGTTTTCGGTGAGGTAGCTCAGTCCCACCGCCTGTCCACCGGCGGCGTTGATTTGACGAACCAAATCGCCACAGATTTCCTCGGCCAGAACGCGGGTGACGATGTCGAGCGTCGCAGGGTCGGTGTACCGCCGGCCCTGAACCCAGCGGGGTTCGATTCCTGACTTGTTCATGGCGGCCGAGATCGACTTGCCGCCGCCATGGATCAGCACGAGGCGCAGCCCGACGGTTTCCATAAAAACCACGTCGGCCAGCAGATTTCGCACGACTTCGGGATCCTCCAGGGCGGAGCCACCCAGCTTGATCACGACCAGCCGGTCGCGAAACCGGCGGATCCAGCGGGTCGCCTCAATGAGGACATTGGCCTTCCGAGTCGCTTCTTCGACGTTCACCACAGCACCCGAGGGGGGAAACAAGAGTTCCGCGAAAGCGGAAACGCGCGATTTTAGGGGGAGCGACGGGGGTGTCAATTGCAACAGGGATCCGGGGTTCGGGGGGGCGTCGTCATCGTCACGACTGTCGCCACGCGCGTCGTCGTCACGATGGGTCAGAACGCGCAGCGGCGGCATTTCCCGCGTGACTGCGAAGGGGAACCCGGCCGACGCCCGCTCCACCCCAATTGCGATCAGCGCACCGCCGCCGTTCTCCGATACATGATGCAGACTTGCTTTACCGGCAGCCTTGTCATCGTAGACCACCCGCTTTTGGAGCCTGCGTTCAACGTGAGTCATTCGCATCTCGCCCTGCAGCACTTGATCAGGAAGATCGAATCGCCCGAATACCGCAAGTCGCGCCCCGCTGGTCCGACCTGGCTCGCCGACTTTGTCGATCGAGTCGCGGAGCTGTTCGAGCCATTCGTCGATGTCGGCCGTGTTGGCTTTGAGTGCCGACCCGGTCCAGAACGTTGGGAAATCGCCATGTACCTCGGCCAGACCGAATTGATCGGTGGCCGAAACGATGGTCAGACACGCGCCGTCGCGTTTCAGTTCGACCTGCTCGCGCTCAATCAGTTGTTCACCCGCGTCGACTCCATGCAGTGGAACGCTTTTCCCGCCTGCGCCTCCGACGACGAAGATCATCCGATTGAGTGGTCCTTCCTCAGTGTCATCGGGGAATACGCCGAGTCGAACCTGCGGCTGAAGATCCATGGAACTCCGCCGGAAGATGCGGGGCCGGGGATGCGGCAGCTCACCGACGGATCGTGGGAACCAGTCTGATTCCCGCCTCGGCTGTCGCGCGACAGGAATCGAAGGAGCGCCAAAGATGCTCTCGCTGTTCGATCTTGTCGCGCGGGGTCAGGTCGCCTGGAAGATGCGTTCCTGGCGGCAGTGTGTGGATCGTGTGCAGGCGCGCGTCGCGAGCCAGACGTCGCTGACTGACCACGAGTTGAGGCAGCAGTGGCTTTCGTTGCGATACAAATCGCGGTGTGGCGAGAACCTGGACGCGCTGCAGCCCGAAGCGCTCGGACTGGCGTGCGTCGCCGCTGAGCGGGCGCTGGGGATTCGGGCGTATCCCGTCCAGATTCTGGGTGCGGTGGCGCTGCATGCCGGGGCGATCGCCGAGATGCAGACGGGGGAGGGCAAGACCCTCACTGCCGCTTTGGCGGGGTGTCTGGCGGCGTTGCCGGGGCTGGGGGTGCACGTCGCCACGGCGAATGACTACCTCGCGGCGCGTGATGCGCACTGGACGTCTCCGTTATTCGCGCGACTGGGGCTGACGGTCACTTCGATTACGCAGGAAACCGAACGCGCCGCGCGGGTCGCCGCCTATCGCAGCGACGTGACGTACACCACGGCCCGAGAACTGGGATTCGACTTCTTGCGAGATCGCCTCGCGCAGCGTGCCGCTCGAGAGCGGAAAATGCTGTACGACGCCCGCGACCCGTTGGGATCGAGCGGAACGGTGGAACCGGTGCAACGTGGTTTGCATTGCGCGATCGTCGACGAGGCGGACAGCCTGCTGATCGACGAGGCGCGCGTTCCCCTGGTGATTTCCGCCACGTCTCCCGCGGCGAAACAGGAGATTGCCACGTTTCATTGGGCGACGGCGACGGCGCGTGAACTGCGATTTCCCGAACACTTTTCGCACGATGTGCGGGAACACCGCGTGGAATTGACGTCGGCCGGACGGGCGAAAGCGCGAGAGCTGGCATCGGCCGACGTCGCACGGCTGACCAGCGACCAGATCTATGACGCACTCGAACGCGCGGTTCGGGTCGAACGCGAGTTGATTCGTGACCGGCACTACGTGGTCCGTGACGACCAGATTGTGATTGTCGACGAATTCACCGGTCGGCTCGCCGAGGGAAGGCAATGGCGCGGCGGGTTGCATCAGGCGGTCGAGTCGCGGGAGGGATTGAAAGTGACCCCTCCCACATCGCCGGCGGCCCGCATCACCGTTCAGGAGTTTTTCACCCGCTACAAGAGTCTGGCGGGGATGACCGGGACCGCGCTCTCCGCGGCGTCAGAATTTCGGGTGTTCTTTCAGAGACCGGTCGCGTCCATTCCCACCCATCGCCCCTGTGCGCGGCGGGTCGAGCCGACGTGTGTGTTCGCCTCACAGGAAGCCAAAGCCCAGGCGATTCTAGCGGAAACGCGGGATCTTCACACGATCGGACGGCCGATTCTCATTGGCACCCGATCGATCGACAAGTCGGAACAACTCTCAGAGTTGTTTCGCGTCGCCGGACTGACGCACGAGGTGTTGCACGCCCGACGCCTGGCCCAGGAGGCGGACCTGGTGGGACGCGCGGGGCACCTTGGGCGGGTGACAATCGCGACAAACATGGCGGGACGCGGAACTGACATTGTCCTGGGGCCGGGAGTCGCCGACCTGGGAGGCCTGCATGTGATCGGGACCGAGTTGCACGACTCGTCGCGCATCGACCGTCAATTGTTTGGACGCTGCGCGCGCCAGGGAGACCCGGGAAGCGTGCGGCAGTTTCTGTCGCTGGGGGACGACATTCTCGAACAGGCGTTCGGCAGGGAATCCACCGAGAAATTGCTAACCCGGTACGCAGGCTCGACCACCGAGATCAACCAACTGGAACCGCTGTTTCGCAAGGCGCAAGCGGCTCTGGAACGAAAACAATTCCAGGAGCGGCAACTGCTGGTCTACCACGCGAAAGCGCGGCGCGAGCAGTTGGCTCCACTGGGATACGATCCGTTTTTGGATCTGGCGGAGGAGTAAGCGGGATCGCCTGCCGAAGACAATGACCCGCTTGTGATCACCGGCAGGCAGGGGGAATTCTGTGCCTGCCGGGGGTCGAAGGAGGATGAAGGGAAGGCGGTGAGAAGGCACAGCACTCCAAGGGACGCGCTTTTAGTCGTCCTTCTTCTTACTTGCGGCCTTCTTCGCCCCCCCCTTGCCGGGGAGCGCCACGGTGTACAGCGTCAGCACCGAACCGGTCGACATCATCGCGTAGGCCAGCCAGTCGGGGGGCTGAATCACCTGTTTGCGATCCGCGCTGACACCGGTGACGATCGTCCGCAACCCCACCGGGGCGGGTCGATCGGCCCGTGTCTTCAGCACGATCCGGTCAATCGCCAGGCAGCTTACACCCAGCAGACCTACAATCAGCCCCAGCGAGAGAAAGAACGAACGGATCATGTGGAATCAGCGTGGTGTCGATGGCGGATGCGGTTGGACTTCGATGCGGACGGAAACTCCGCCTTCGATCCATTACATCGGCGATTGAAATCGGCCAGGCATCGAGATTTCGTGTCGGGCCGCGCGACCCATTTAATGACGGGAATCGTTCCGTCGGTACGATTTGCTGCAATCGTCAATGCGTACGCCGCGATTTCCGGTGGAACCGTCGCGGGATGCAATCTCGTGCGATTTGATGTAAACCATGGAAACGTCCCCACCTCGAAACCACCCCTCATCCGCCTCGCGAAGAACTCAACATGACTCAGCACACGCGTCGGACCTTTCTGCGATCGACCGCTCTGGGGGCCGCCGCCCTCACCTGGGGCGCTTCCCTCTCGCCCGTTCATGCCGCCGGACCCGTAAAGCGGAATGGAAAGCCTCACATGAAACTGAGTCTCGCCGCGTATTCCTATCGCGATTACCTGACGGGCAAGCGGGAACCGAAGATGACTCTCGATCAGTTCATCTCGCTGTGTGCCGACTTCAATCTCGACGGAACGGAATTGACCAGTTACTACTTTCCCGAGAATTTCGGGGAAGACTATCTGATCCACTTAAAGCAGCACACGTTTCGGCTGGGGCTGGACATTTCCGGAACGGCGATCGCGAACGACTTTTGCCTGCCTGCGGGAGAAGCCCGGGACAAATCGCTGGCCCACACCCGCAAGTGGATCGATTACGCGGCACTGATGGGGGCACCCGTGATTCGCATCTTCGCCGGGACAGTTCCCGCGGGGGACACTGACGCGACGGCCATTGAACGATGTTCCGCCGGGATCAGTGAGTCACTGACCTACGCGGCGAAGAAGGGAGTCTGCCTGGCGCTGGAGAATCATGGCGGAATCACCACGAAGCCGGAGCAGATGATCGCGATCATCAATAAGGTCCAGGAATCGCCCTGGTTCGGGGTGAATTTCGACGGTGGAAACTTTCGCTCAGAAGACCCTTACGCGGACTTGGCGAAGATCGCCCCGTATGCGATCAACGTCCAACTGAAGGCTGACATTTTCCGGAACGGAAAACGTGAAGACACCGACTTTCCGCGGGTGATCAAGATCCTCGCCGACGCCGGCTATCGGGGCTACGTCGTGCTGGAATACGAATCGGAAGAAGACCCGAAGACGGGTGTGCCCAAACACTTGGAGACGTTGCGGAAGTTGATTGGGCGGGGGGCGTAGGACACCGCGTCGCCTCACTTAGTGTCCGCGAAAAATCACTTGATCAATTTCCCGCGATTACAGGGTTCAGTGCGCCAATGCGATTTGCCCTGAATGGGCCAGACAAGCCAAGCCAGTCCAGGGCAGAGCGCCACGTCCAAAGGGCGGGAAGCGCCGCCTTGGGCTGGCATGTGGCGCCCCCGCTGGGGCGACGCTGTCTCAAATTGCTCACGTTTTATTTCGCGGATCCTTACCGGTTCCACTGGACAATTGGCTTTGAAACCCCGGATCGACGGAGCCGTTCCACAGTGGAACAGTTTTCGTTGTGCCCACTCGATCCGAGCCTGAAAGCGCCCGCACGTTCGGTCGGGTAGTCGCGTGTACGGTGTAACGTGGTGAGACTCAGGACGCGGGAGTTTCCACGGTGGGCGCGAGCTGTGACCGACTTGGTTTCACCGACAAAAGGTTGATGATCCGAACCTTGACGCGATCTTCCGCGAGAAGTTGTCGCAGTTTCGTGGTGAACTCTCGGGGCGTGCCGCAGACCCAGGGGTTTTCCTGAACGCTACCTGGAGCCGTCATGATTTTGCTGACCGCGTGAGTCACTCCTAGCAAATCCGCCATACCCGGAACGTACACTTTTCGCTGCAAGAACCCCGGAATTTCATCATCGGGAGGATCAATCACCGCCGGATAGCCCGCGTCAAACTGGTGGAAGACATCAAACAGATTCAGGGTCAGTGGAACGGCCCGGTTGCTGACCTGAAAGGAAAGCTTGATTCGGTCAGACAGGTTGGCTTCGACGACTTCCGCCGTCAGCCTCGGATTTTTCGCTTCGAGTTCGACTGCTGCTTCGTCAAGGATTTCACGTGGTGATCGGAGATCGTCAAGCCGTATGTCGTCTGGCCAGAGGTCCATGGTTGTTTTTTCCTCAGTGTGAAATGACAGGTCCAGCATCTTCCCACCGAAATGGTCGTTGTTCCGGTGGTCATGGTCGCGGGTACTGGCTAGCCCTGGGGTTCAATCTCCAGAATCCCGCCACAGCGGATTGTAGATTCCTATTCCAAACTCAAGTTCTTCGGATTGCCAGTCACGCTTTCGTTGACTGATCGAAACAATGCGTTTTCGCACGATGTCAAATCGCAGAGTTGCCTGAACGCTTGTCGTCATCCCAGCCCTTCCAAACGTTCAATGAATTCATCCGACAGCCCCGCCGCCCGGCGGGGCTCGTGATGAAAAGTCTTACCCCGCGCCTTTTCCGGTCGCAACGGCCAGTGCAGGTGGGCTTCATACGTCTCCCATTCCGTCCGGTCGGCCGGCTTCAAGGCGCGCAGCCAATGCCAGCCGAACGCGACATGTTCGATTTCATCCCGATGAATCGCCCGCATGATCCCGGCGCTCTTACCATCACCGGCTGCTTCAAACCACTGTTCGAATTCCAGGGTGTGATCGAGATTCCCCCCTTCAAACGTCAACGGCAGGCCAGCGAGGTAGTCGAGCAGCGACGTAAATTCCTGCGACTTCAGCCAGAAATAGCCGTTGACCTTGTATGCTCCGAATTCCAACCCCAAGTCGGCGGCTCGCAGGATGTGCATTCGCGTGTGCCGCTGCTCGTCAGCCATCACCCCCGCCAGCCCTCGGCGAAATTCGGGCGAAGCGTCGGGAAACGCCCGCAGGACAAATGCCATCACCTCCAGCGCCTGCAGTTCATGGTTCGCCATGATGTGATGCGCGATGGCCCGTTTCGCCGGGTCGCCGAACGACTCGGGATGCGGCATTGGCGGTGCTTCGCGCCGTCCACAAAACTTCAACGCCTCTGCGCGTGCCGGGACTTGGATCCGTTCAGCCGAACCGGGATTGTCGTCGGTTACCGGTTCGATAATCGGAATCAACTTGGCCGAGATTTCCGAGTTGAGCAACACCTGGTCGGCGAAATCTCTCAGTTCCATCGTATTACCTGGCGTCGATCACGACGCGGGTCCGGAGTAGCCGATCATGGAGTCCCCGGCGTTCCGAATCGAACAGTATGAAGCCGGCATTGACCAGGACGTACAATGATGCCAGTCCAAGCAAAAGACCGCCAAACTCCCCGAGACCGACCGCCTGGGTGTAACTGGAAAGCGTTTCAACCAGACAGAAGGGCAACTGGAGGAAGACCCGCATCCATCGCACCCAGCGTGTCGGGGGCAATCCGTGGGGATCCACCACCTTCAACTGAAACAGCGATTTTCCCGGACTCGCTGAAGCCGACTGCAACCAGCACACCAGCAACAACACAATCAGCGCCAGCGTTCCGTTGGTCACGGAAACCACAAAGTTGACGGACGGAGTGGAAGGAATCCACTTCAATGCCTGCGCGAGCCAGAGGGGGACGCTCACGACGAACTGCAATAACAGCGTACTCAGCAGATCAAACATCCAGGCAAGTGCGCGGGGAACCACGGCCGCCGACGTATTGGCGACGGGGCGCACGTCCAGCAGCGCCTGGCGCAGTTCCGCGTATTCCGAATACCGATCCGCTGGGTCTTTGGCGAGTAATGTCTGCAGAATATCGCGCCAGCGCTCGGGCAGTTCGGCCGGCCAGGGTTCCGGGAACTTCGGTGGCTGCTCCAGATGGGCGAGAATCTGGGTCTGAATCAATCCCGAAGGGTTTTCGTACGGCAACCTCCCAAACGTCAATTCAAAAAGGGTGACACCCAGCGAATACATATCACTGCGGCGGTCAAGCGGTTCCCTGCGGGCCGCTTCCGGCGAGAGGTACTTTGGGCTTCCCGAGATGCCCCGCACTTCGCCATTCGAGACCGATCGTGCGAGTCCAAAGTCGGCGACTTTGACCGTCGTTCCTTCCACCACCATGATATTGCCCGGCTTGATGTCGCCATGCACAATGTCGAACTGAGCGGCCCGTTCGAGGGCGGAAGTCAGTTGTAACGCGATGTCGACCACATCGGCGAAGGCGATCGGGCCAGCTTGCAGTCGCTGTGCGAGGTTGGGGCCGCGGATCAGCTCCATCGCCAGGTAAGGGGCCGACTCATCCAGCCCCACGAAGTAGATCTGCACGACATTCGGGTGATTGACCCGAGCCTGTGCGCGGGCTTCTTGAACTAGTCGATGAAAGTGCGATCCGTCGTTTGACGCGGTCCGGTCGGGTCGAATGACCTTGAGCGCCACATACCGTTGCAGCGACTCATCAAGCGCCTGATAAACCGCCCCCATTCCCCCGCGCCCGAGGCAGGTTTCGATCAAAAAGTGCCCCCGACGCGTATCAATGAGCGGGTCGGGAGGATCGACCGGTGACACCTCCTGCGATGCTTTCTGGACCGAATCTGCGAACGCGTTCGCATCGACACCCGCCGGCAGCATCACGGTGTCGGCCATTCCCCGCTCCAGCGCTTGCCGAGTGTAGCTTCGCGCGCACTGGGGACATTCACCCGTCGACCCGGGAATCACCGAAAAATCGGCTCCGCACACACACCGGTAGATCTGACGCGAGTGGTTCTTTGGGTCGTCGGACATTGTGACTGTCAGGGAATGGCATCCGCCGACACCGAGAGGGCGCCGACCGGGTCATTCTCGCCCCGCCAGCGTCCACTGTCCATGTCGCAACGTCCGCTGTGCTTTTGAAGTCAACGCGCCAGCCGCACGGGATTCATCCCCGTCACCGTGATGACATCCGCCCGCAACCGGGGATCATACACCCGCCGGCCAATCACCCCCGCTTCCCGCTGCTGCCAGGTATTGAGATCAACTCCCGGGGTCGGGGCCAAGTACGCGAGGAGCTGGCCATTGGGGGCCACGAGTGCGTAGGGTGGGGTGCCCCTGCGGACATTCGCCCGCTGGACAATTCCCGCTCCATCAAACGAGGGAGCCCCGGCCGACTGGGGGGCCGGTGCGACGCCACGCCCGGGAATCGGACCTCCCGGAATTTGCGCAAACTCGGGAGCGCGCGGGGCGTTGCTGGGGGTGATAATCGAGTCGGGGGGAATTCCCGCCTGCCGGGCGGCGACGATCTGGGCGTCACGCCGTTCGGTATCGAGCATGATTTGTCGCAATTCGAACCTTTGCGCCTGCAACCGGTGGAACGCTCCCAGTTTCCCGAGCCGGACATCGATCATTTCGGACAGCGCCTCACTGACAACCTGACCTTGCAGCACCCGATAGTCCTGTTCGATCGGATCGAGATTCCAGGTCAATGGCTCGGTGGCGACGACGGCGCGCAAGCGTTCGTCAATCTGCTCCATCTCGGCGAGATGGCGATCGAACATGTCGTCCCGGGTCGGTCCGGCCGACGAGCGCCGCTTGGTCACTTGAGGCCGTTTCGGAACGCCACGCAACGTGTCGTGATCGAGATAGGGACGTTCCGAGGGAGCAGTGGGAGACGAAGGAGCGGCGCCGGTCGGCTCGCCAGCCGGCGCATGCGCCGGCTCTTCGTCGGCGAACGTGGGAGTGGTGCGTAACGGGGCCGATGGTTCGGCACCGGTTGGCCCTCCCGCGAAGCCGGGAGAGTCGGGGGTGTTCACTTCCGTCCCTGGAGTGACGGGGGCTTCTTCATCGTCGGCAAAACCACCCGCCGGGATGATCGACCGAGATTTCCCCTGCTGCGGAGCAGGAGCCAGCGACTGGGCGGCGACCCAGCGCCATTCTCCACGGGGGGGCACAATGCGAAACCATTTCGCCGGCGGTTCACCCGCGTCGCCGGGGAGGCGCTGCTCACCCAGGATTCGGACTTCATCCCCCTCGGCAAGACTCGATTGAAAGACGTCGCGCTGGCGGGAGTCGCGACCGCCGACACGCACATCAAGCTGAGGCACAATCACCACGCCGGCGTCGGCGGAGGTTTTGCGGACTTCGTCGGCCTTGACCCAGCTATAGCTTCCCTCGGGCGGGGCGATCATCTGCCAGCCCCCCGGATCATGGCGATGGACCACCACGCGCTGACCCCGGCGGAGTTTACTGGTCGTATAATACTTGCTCCCTGGCCCCGATCGGACCTCGACGTCGTCGGAGAGAACAGTCGTGGAATAAGGGAACTTGGTGCGCGGAGCGGCGGTAGCAGAGGCAGCGAGAACCAGAACGAGCGCCGACGACAGAATGGAACGCATGGCGGGGGCCCCCAGTGGGTGGGTCGGGGAAGGGGCAAAACAGACGGGAACGAAATGCGGGAAGGGAGCCGGTTATTACCCAATAATGTCGGGGCGCTCAAGACGGGTCTGTTCCGAGTTGCAAAATTTGCAATCCATTGTAAATCCGGGCGCGATCGCTCTTGCGAGGTTTGCCAAGCGGTGATTATTGTCCCGCTCCCTCCAAGTCTCTCCCCCAGACTAAACCCGTCTCGTCCACGTCCCCCTCCCGTTTCGTCCCTCCCCCCTCGATATCGTCACCCGGAATCGGTCGTTGACGTCGTTCGAATCGTGCGTTGCGCACGATTCGAACGATCTTCTCAACACCGGCCCCCTCCGGTCAGGAGACCAAGTCCCATGCGATCTCTACTGCGCGGCTCAATGTCTCTGGCGTGTGTTGTTTGCCTGGGTTTGCAGGCATCGGCCCAGGAATTTCGTGTCTACACAAAGATTTATGATGTGCGTGCCGAGACCGCCGCCAAGGGGTCGCGCAAGCAGTCGGTCCCGGTCAGCCGAACCACCACGCTGTTTCACGCCGGCAAAGTGTACGACGCATTGGACGCGGGCGAACGGATGACCGTCTATGAGCCGGCACACAACCGCTTTTTGATTCTGGACGGTTCTCGACAACTGCGGACCGAGGTCACCACCGCCGAGATTTCGGGACTGATCCGGTCCGCCGAGCGAAGTGCCCAGGAATACATTGACGGCAAAGGGAAATCGTCAGACATTGGACGGGTTCCGTTGTTGCAGTTTCAGCTCGCTCCCGATTTCACGGAATCGGTTGACGATCGCGTTCCCTCAATGCGACTCAACGGATCGGGAGCGCTCTATGAAGTGAAGTGCGTGGAGCCGGAGTCGGAAGAGTACGTGAAGTCGTACCTCGAATACGCCGACTGGGCGGCCCGGCTCAATTACGTGGTACACGCCCACGCACCGCTGCCCGGCCCGCGACTGGCACTCGACGAGAGTCTGCGACGTCACGGTTGGTTGCCGGTCGAGGTGGTGTTGCAGTCCCGCCAGAAGAACGGCCCCCATCTGCGGGCCGAGCATGTGTATGTCTGGAAGCTCGACGAATTTGACCGCAAACTGATCACGAAGGCCGAAAACGAACTCGCTCAACCGAAGATGAAGGAAGTCGATTTTGACACGTTCTTGCAGCGAACGCAGTCGGGAACGGTGCAGGCGAAGCGGTAAGGGGCAAAACGAATTGGATTGTGGTGGCGATTGAGGTTTGCCTTTCGCCACCAGAAATATGGTCCAGTCGTGGGACAAGATCTTGGAGGGAATAAAGTCTCCCCAGCAATAAAAAACGACGGCGGATGATTGAGTTCACCCGCCGTCGTTCGAAATTCAACTCCGATTGTCACGCGAACGCGTGACAAGTCGACTACTGGATTTCCTTCGCCTTGATCCAGGTCATCATGCTACGCAATTGCCGACCGACCACTTCGACCGGATGAATCCGCTCGCTGCGACGGGTCGCCTGGAACGTCGGCTGGTTGGCTTTGTTTTCGAGGATCCATTCCTTCGCGAACTGACCCGAGCGGATCTCGTGCAGAATCTTCTTCATCTCGGCTCGGGTCGCGTCGGTGACGATGCGGGGGCCGCGGGTGTAATCGCCGTACTCGGCGGTGTTCGAGATGCTGTACCGCATGTAGTTGAGTCCCCCCTGGTACAACAGGTCGACAATCAACTTCAGTTCGTGCATGCACTCGAAGTAGGCCATTTCCGGCTGGTAACCCGCTTCGACCAGAGTCTCAAACGCGGCTTTCACCAGGGCCGAGACACCACCGCAGAGAACGACCTGTTCGCCGAACAGATCGGTTTCGGTTTCCTCGGCGAACGTGGTTTCGATCACACCGCCGCGAGTACCGCCGATCCCCTTGGCATAGGCCAGGGCGAGTTTGCGAGCGGCATCGGAGCATCCGGGCCAGAAGGCGACCAGCGACGGGACGCCCGCCCCTTTTTCATACTCGGCGCGAACGAGGTGGCCGGGGCCTTTGGGCGCGACCAGAGCGGCGTCAACACCGGCGGGGGGGACGACCTGTCCGAAGTGCAGGTTGAAACCATGCGAGCAGAGCAGCAGGCTGCCCGGCTTGAGGTTGGGGCGGATCTCGGCGCGGTACAGGTCACCCTGGACTTCGTCGGGGAGAAGAATATTGACGAGGTCGGCGGCTTTGGTCGCGTCGGCGAGAGGGAGCGGGGAGAACTTGTGGCTGACTGCCAAGTCGTAGTTGGGCGAGCCCTTCCGCTGACCGATGATCACATTCAGGCCGCTGTCGCGGAGGTTCAGCGCCTGGGCGTGTCCCTGGCTGCCATATCCCAGAATGGCGATGGTCTTTCCCTTGAGGAGTGACAGGTCGGCGTCGTCGTCGTAGTAAACTTTGGCGGGCATGATGCGGTGGGCGAAAAGTTGAGAGTTCGGGAGAAACGAAACGTGTCGCGCCACAACACAACGCGAACACAACGGAACAGGGGAGACGGTGGTATGGAAACCAGCCGCTCAGATGTTTGCGAATGACCTCAAACCGTCGCTTCGGGGGGCGGTTCGGGGGTCAGGCGGTCGTCGTCGGCCTCGTGCGAGGCGACCGCCGACCGCAGCAGGGCGATCCTGCCGGTTCGGACCATTTCAATGATCCCGTACGGACGCATGACATCGATGAAGGCGTCGATCTTGCGTTCCTGGCCGGCGATTTCGATCATCACATGGGTGGCCCCCACGTCGACGATCCGCCCGCGGAAGATGTCAACCAACTCGTGAACTTCTCCCCGTTTACCCCCGTCGGTGCTGACTTTCAGCAGCATCAGATCCCGTTCGACGAAGTTCTGGTTGGAAAAATCGATCACCCGCACGACGGTGAGGATCTTCTCGAGTTGCTTGCGCACCTGGTCGAGGGTCTTTTCGTCGCCGTTCAGCACGAATGTCATGCGCGACAATTCGGCGTTTTCGGTCGCTCCGACCGCCAGGCTCTCGATATTGAATGCGCGCGACGCCAACATGCCGGAAATGTGCGCCAGCACACCCGGCTGATTCATCACCAGCGCCGAAAGAACGTGTCTCATTGTAGGGGGTACGACCTCTGCCAGCGCCCGACAGCGACCCCGGACGCGATCGCCGGGCCGTTTCCGGCGCAAGCCGTGAGTGTAGTGGCCCTTCCCACGCTCAACAAGGTTCGACCACTTTTCCCTGTTCGAGTTCCGCCAACCGCTCCAACTCGCCGGCCCGCCAACCGTCGAAAATCGGCGAATTCCCAGCCCCTGCCCCGCAAAACCGGGAGAACGCCTCGTTCAGCCGGCTTTCCAAGCGATCGACGTCGACAGGCGCTGAGGCGAAATCACAAACACCGCGAAATTCCGGAGCATGCTGTGAGCGACGCAACAACAGGCTGCCATGCTGCAAAACGGCTCGTTTGCGTCGCCGCTGGGCACTCCCCAGTACTTTCTCCCCCTGACAGACCACGTCGAACGAATCGCCGCGAGAAAAGCAAAGAAAATTCCCGCCCCGCTCGGGATGACTGTCGCCCCGGAGCGCTGCGGTTATCCCAAATTCACCCAGGACGGAAATCGCGGTGTGGTGAGCCAAGTCGTACAATTCCCGGGGATTCGCGGCCAAGGGGTGATTTCCCGCCAGGGCAATCGCGTAGGTCAATTCCTGATCGTGCAGAATCGCCCCACCACCCGACAGGCGACGGACGACCGGCAATCCACGGAATCTGTCGGCCAGTTCTTCAGGAACTCGCGGTTGAAAGTATCCCAAAGAAACGGTCGGCTCAGACCAGCGATACCATCGCAGTGTACTGATCGCCCGTTCCGATGCCGACTCAAGCAGCAGCTCGTCGACTGCCATCTGGTGTCGGCCGGTGGAGGAATGCGGTTCCCGCAGGAGTCGGCAGGAGGGGGAGGTCACGGGTGTGCCGGGGTGCGTGCTTGAATGGTTTCCACGCCCCCAGTATAGTCAAATCCGAGACTTTTCGACCAAGGAGGGGCACTCCCACCGTGGCGAGCTTGGCTCCTCCTCAATCCGTTCCGCCGAGATTCTCCCATTCAAACGGGGGCGGGGGACGGTTTCTACCGACGGTTTTCACGCGTCGTCCATAACCCCCTTCACACCCCGTTCCCATGACTGGCCCGACTCGCATTGTCGAATTGCTGCGTGCCGACGATCCGCGCGACGTCGTCCATGAGGCGGTCCAACGACTGGTGGAAGGGGAACTGGTGGGGTTGCCCACCGAAACACAATACGTCGTCGCGGCGTACTCACTCTCTCCGTCGGTCGCCCGACTCCCCCCCCTGTCAGCGCGCTGGTCGGATCTCGCGCCAGTGCTGGCGGTCAAGTCGAGTCACGAGGCGCTCGATTACATTCCGCGCGTTTCAGACGCGGGCCGAAAGCTGTTGCGGCGATTCTGGCCCGGTCCCGTCACATTGCGGTTCTGCGCCGAGCATGTCGGCGGGCTGGCAGCGTCGCTTCCCGCTACCACCGGGGACGCCCTGCGATTGAGCGATGGGTTGGCGATGCGATTGCCGCTGCATGATTTGACGCAGTCGATCCTGAGGCTGCTTCCCGCCCCGCTGGTACTCTCTCCCGAACAATCGACGGAGGGGGGGGCGCGGACGGGAAGTGACTTGGCCGAGCGCTGCGGGGACGAGATGTCGCTGCTGCTGGACGCGGGACCGCTGCGTTACAACCAGCCGACCAGCATGGTCCATGTCGACGAGAGCTGGTCGATCGCGCGGGAGGCAGTCGTTCCCGCGAGAACACTTCACCGATTGGCGGGAAACTTGTACTTGTTTGTTTGCACGGGAAACACCTGTCGGAGTCCGATGGCGGAAGGGTTGTTTCGCCGACTGCTGTCGGAACGACTCGGTTGCACCGATGACGAACTGGTCGATCGGGGCTATGTGGTGGCGTCAGCAGGAGTGGCGGCCGGGCCGGGGATGCCCGCGAGCGACGAATCGATCGAACAATTGCGAAAACGCGGCATTGACCTGCGGGGCCATGAGAGCCAGCCCGTTTCGTCGCAGTTGGTCAGCCAGGCTGACCGAATTGTGGCGATGACCCGCGGACATCGCGAAGTGCTGTTGCGGGATTTCCCCGAGGCGGCTGGCCGGGTGGAGTTGCTTTCGAAAACCGGGGCGGACCTGGTCGACCCGATTGGCGGGGGCGACGAGGATTACCATCGGTGCGCTGAACAGATCGAACGCGATCTGCGCGTTCTGCTTGAAGAGATTCCCACTGTCTGAACGACTGGAAGAGACCATGATTATCGCCGTTGGCAGTGACCACCGCGGGTTCGCGACCAAAGCCCGCCTGATGTCGCTGCTTGCCGAGTTTGGGCATAGCGGAATCGATTGCGGCCCCGATTCGGGCGAGAGCGCCGATTATCCCGACTTCGCCGCCAAAGTGGCGAAGCTGGTGGCAACGAAACAGGCCGACAGGGGAATTCTGGTGTGTGGCACCGGAATCGGCATGTGCATAGTCGCCAACAAATTCGCCGGGGTTCGGGCCTGCACCTGCCATGATGAAATGACCGCCCGCCTGAGCCGCCAGCACAACGACACCAACGTCCTTTGCCTGTCAGCCGACCTGCTGAGCGAGCGGGTGATGAACCGACTGATTGAAATCTGGCTGTCCACGGATTTTGAGGCGGGGCGTCATTCCCGCCGGATCGACAAGATCACCCAGTTGGAAGCCGAGAATCCGCAGCGCCCCTGATTCCCAGGTCACGTCGCGGTCACGTGCGTCATTTCGCTTTCGTTTGGAACCGAGTCCCTCACTCACTCAAGATTCGCGGAGAATCGGATGGATCCCCAGTCGCTGAAGTATTCCCCCTCGGACGAATGGATTCACGTGGAGGGAGGCGTGGCCACGGTGGGAATCACCGAACTGGCGGTTCACGCGCTGACCGACCTGGTCTACATTGACCTCCCCAAAGTCGGCAAAACGATTCAGGTTGACGACGTGTTTGGCGTTGTCGAGAGCGTCAAAGCGGCGAGTGATCTGTACAGTCCGGTCGCGGGTGAGGTGATCGAATCGAACACGCGTCTGGCCGACGATCTGGAGAGTCTGTCCAAAGATCCGTTCGGCAAGGGGTGGCTGATCAAGGTCAGGCTGTCGCAACCTCTCTCGGCCGAATTGCTCGACCGGGCCGGGTACGAAGCGAACTGGGACCAGCGGCACTAAATTCGTTCCATGCTCAATCTCAACCAGGGCGAGGTCGAGCTTCAGGACTACCCCTGGGCGATTCAAGGCGACGTCGTCGGTCGGCTCACGTCCGAGATCTTTGGTTTGCAACAAGCCCGTTCGAAAGAGGCCGAAGAGGCCGAAGAGGCCGAAGAGGCGATTGAAGCGGCTGAGGCGTTTTTAAGGGGGGGAGCGCAAGCATCTTCCAGCGGGATGAAAAACGAAAACGCAGATCCAAGCCGGTTTGGAGAAAGTCCTCCCAGATATCGTTCTGTTCTGGCCCAGGTCGATTGTGGAGACCGAGCAGTGATTCGAGTCAAACCAAAACCAAAACCAAAACCAAAACCAAAACCGGAACCGGCGACCTTCGACACGATGTGCCGACAGAACGGATTGGAGTGGCTCGGTCTGCGCGACGGCGAGGTGGTCGTGCGTTACGGGCGAGAGTGGTTCAAGCTCTATCAGAATGGTGATCTGACGCTCCGGGGACTGAAGCAGGTCGCAACGCAAATCGCCGCCGCTGTGGAGCGAGATCTGGCAAACGGGAAAGATTGGCGTCTGTCGAGGAAGTGACGGCTGGCCGGGGTCCATTGCCAGAGAAGCGACCAAAACGAGAGCATTCGTAAATCGTTCGAAAATTCGTAATATAGAAGTTGCGAGGATGACATGAAGCCAGTTCGCGCTCCCTCTTCTGTAGTCACCACGGTTTCCGGTCGGTTGGACAACGCGAGTCAGGGAGTCGGGTTCCTGGACCAAGCGGTTCCCCGTCAGAGTTTGTACCTGATGTCGGTCCGGTTCGGCATTGCCTCGGCGTTCCGAATCGCAGATCGTATCGCCACGTGATTTGTCGATACTCCCCTTCCTCTGCGGTTCTCGGGATCCCTTGCCATGCCGGTCACTCTCACATCTCATTCGCTGACCGGTGACCAGCCCGGGCCGCACGTTCTGATTACGGGCGGGGTTCATGGCGACGAATGGGAGCCGATGGGGGCGATTCGTCGGCTACGTCAAGAACTCGCGGCGAAACTGCGACGAGGCCGTGTTACGCTGATCCCAATCGTCAACGAGGCCGCCTTTTCACGTGGTTCCCGAGTTGCCGACGACGGTCTCGATCTCGCCCGGACCTGCCCGGGACGCGTCGACGGATCGGTCACTGAGCAGACCGCGTGGGCGCTGTCCCAGGTGATTCGCAGTGCCGACTTTTATGTCGATCTGCATACCGGGGGAACCCGGCTGAAAGTCCTGCCTCTGGCGGGCTATATGCTGCACCCCGATCAAGATGTCCACGAAAAGAGCCGCCGGATGGCCAGGCTGTTTGGCTTGCCCCTTGTCTGGGGAACTGACTGGCGGCTGAACGGACGCTCGCTGTCGGTCGCCCGCGACGCGAACATCCCGGCGATTTACTGTGAATACCTGGGGGGTGGGACACTCGATTTCGCGGGTGTTGAGGCGTATGTCGCGGGTTGTGTCAACCTGCTTGCCGACCTGGGAATGATCGATGGACCGGTGACACAACCGCCAGCCGACCAGCGGGTCGTGGAAGACGACCGCCCGTCAGCGGGACACATGCAAATCAATCATCCCACCCAAAACGCCGGCTTTTTTGAAGCCGCCGTGGGGTTGGGTGATCGCGTGACGGCGGGGGATCTCCTGGGGACGGTTTACGATCCACTGGGGGACGCGCCAGCCGAGATCCGGGCGCAGTACGCCGGCCAGGTCATCGTCCTGCACACGTATGCCCGCATCGAAGCCAACACCAGCGTCGCCGTCATTCTCGAGGATCGCTAGAATAGGATGGACGTGAGTCTGCGGTGTCTTGGGCTCGCGCATGGAATTCGATCGGGTCGCTGGTGATTGAAGATGCTCAGTCTGATTCCCGCCGTCGGTCAACCAGGTTCATTGTCCCGTCGCGAGTGGTTGCGTCGGTCGGCGTACGCGTCGTTCGCCGCCGCGACCCCGGTGGTATCGCACGCGGTTGACGCCGTGGCCGATTCCCCGTTGTCGCACCCGGCGACCGCGAAGCAGTGCATTTACATCTTCCTGTGCGGCGGTCCATCGCAACCCGATCTTTGGGATCTGAAGCCGGAAGCACCCGCTGGTGTCCGGTCTGTGTTCGACGCGATTGATACGACGGCTCCGGGAATCCGGTTTGGCTCGTTGATTCCACAAGTCGCCCGGCACGCGGACAAGTTGGCCCTCATCCGTTCGTTGACTCATGACAACAACGATCACAACTTTGCGATCGCTCGCTCGTTGTTGGGGCAGTTGCCGGAACGTCCGGGGGAAGTTCACGCCAGCCGAGACGACCACCCGGGCCTGGGAGGACTATTGCACAAAGTCCTTGGTCCGCTGAACGAGTCCCCCGCTTGGGTCGTCCTGCCGCGCCCGTTCACGACCTACTCGCCACCATACAAGGGACAGTCCGCAGGGTTTCTCGGCCCCGCCTGGGATCCCATCACGCTCAACAAGGAAGCCAAAGGGTCATTGACCGAAGCGCCCGTTCAATTGGATTCCATCCGGCTGCCCGAGGGAGTGGATGGAACTCGATTGGCGCAGCGGATGCGACTGGCTCGATCCGTGGGAGGGGACGGTTTCCCCGGCCCAGATGCCAAATTGCCAGGCATTTCCTCCGCGTCGGCACCAATCCTGCGGATGGAGTCGGCCTATTCCGATGCTGTCGATCTGATCACGACCAGCGCGGCACGACTCGCGTTTGACCTCGACCGCGAACCGGATCGTATTCGTGACCGTTACGGTCGGAATGAATATGGCCAGAGCTTCCTGCTGGCACGACGACTGATTGAAGCCGGCGTTCGGACGGTCAATATCTTCTGGACGTTTTTCGACACCAAAGGATGTCAGTTCAATTTGTGGGACAACCACGGCGTGGCGAATGACGTCTGCGGGATTGATGGACAAATCACCGGCGTGCAGCAATTGACCCATCAATACTGCACGCCGTCGTTCGACCGCAGTTTTTCAGCAATGCTCGAAGATCTGCACGAGCGCGGTTTGCTCGATGAGACCCTGGTCGCCGTCGCGGGTGAATTCGGGCGGACGCCGAAGATCAACGCCTACAACGGCCGCGATCACTGGGCGCACTGCTATACGCAATTGCTCGCCGGCGGGGGAGTGCGCGGCGGCCAAGTCTATGGTGCGAGCGATCGCCAGGGGGCCTATGTGAAAGACAATCCGGTCACACCAGATGACTTCGCCGCGACAATTCTCCACGCCTTCGGACTCTCCCCGGAAACCGCGGTCCACACTCCCACGGGGCGCCCGACGCGGATCACCACCGGGACGCCAGTGACGGCGATTTTCTAAAGGGTGGATTTGCCGACCATGACCGGACCGTTTCCTGGAATTGACCCGTGGCTGGAAGCGCATTGGCGCGACGTGCATGCGCGGTTCATGGTTTACGCGTGCGACCAGATCGCCGACCGCTTGCCCGCTGATCTGCAGGCGCGCATTGATGAGCAGTTGGCGGTCGAATACGACGATGCGTGGCGAACCATTTCCCCGGATATCCGGGTTGTCAAGCAACCGATGACTCACCGGATTTCGCCGACAACGGTTACGGTGAGCGCTGCTGAGCCGTGTCTCATTCCCCTTTCCGATGAACCCTCGACCCATCGCCACATCGAGATCATTGATCGAACGTCGGGTGAACGGGTCGTGACCGCCATTGAACTCCTCAGCCCGGCAAACAAGGTGGGAAAACTCGGGCGAGATTCGTATGTCAAGAAGCAAACGGAGTACCTGACGTCTGGGGTGAATCTCGTTGAGATTGACCTGATTCGTGCCGGTCGGCACATCGTCGCCGTCCCGTTTGACAGACTTCCGCCCCGAATTCGCGGTCAGGGACTGGTTTGCGTCCGGCGGAATACATACCAGGGTGCCGAAGTCTACGGTGCGCCTCTGCGAGAGGGCTTGCCGACGGTTCGGATTCCCCTGCGCCCGGAGGATCCCGACCTGATGCTTGAATTGCAACCGGTTTTTGACGAGATCTATCGGAAGGGGCGATACCACCAAACCGATTACAGCAGCCCGCCCGTTCCGCGTTTGTCGAAATCCGACACGGGCTGGGCGAGCGAACGGATCCGGGAGTGGAGCCAAAGTCACTGAAGACAATTCGCTTGTTGTTGTTGAACGGCATGCCCGGTTCCGTAAACGGATTTCGGTCGATGGGGGACGACTCGAGGTTCTGCCGGGAAGAGACGAGATGCCACCTTCGCCCAATCCCTCGCCATCGGGACCGCTGAAATGGCACCCGACCACGCACACGGTTATAGTGGCCCGAATTCCCGCGTCCGAACTGGTCCCATCCAGCGGTGTTCCATCGTGCCCGACTCTCAGCCGGCCAATCCTCCAACCCCTCCTGATGATCAATACGCCATCTCCCAGGCGAACCGGTCCCAGGCGTCCGACAAATTCACCGACGCGGAGTTGCGAGCCATGGCCGCCGATGTCCCTTCCCCCACGTCCGAAGTCCGGTCCCAATCCGACCGTCAGCGATCGAAGCGGTCGGACTTCTGGGCCCTGATCGGCTGCAATCTGGTCGTTTTCTGTTCCAGCATCTGCATCATGGTGGTGGAATTGTGCGCGTCGCGACTGATCGCGCCCTATCTGGGGAGTTCGCTCTATACCTGGACATCGGTCATCGGCATCGTGCTGGCTGGGATTTCGATCGGCAACTACCTCGGCGGCTGGATCTCGGAGAAGTTCACGCCGCAAAAGGCGCTGGGGTGGCTGTTTCTGGTCGCGGGGTTGTCCACTGCGAGTGTGCTGATCCTGAATCGGATTGGGGCGGCCAACGCGAGCCAGAAGCCCGAGGAAGTTCCCTGGCAATTCTGGGTGATGGCGCATGTGGCGCTGGCGTTTCTGGCGCCGGCGGTCGCGCTGGGGACGATCTCCCCCGTCACCGCCAGCATCGCGCTCAAACGCTCGCAACGAACCGGCGTCACTGTGGGGAACATCTACGCCTGGGGAGCGATGGGTTCGATCGTCGGAACATTCCTGGCGGGATTCTGGCTGATCGACAAACTGGGAACGCACAACATCATCTGGATCACGGCGTGCGTTCTCCTGGGACTGGGGGCGATTGTCGCCGGCGGACAACGGGCGTTGCGGATGTTCTTGCTGTTCGGCGCGATGCAGTTCGTGCTATTGGTGGGGGTTCTCGCCTCGGTGACGGCGTCGCAAAGCGAGGCGACCGCCCGCTTTCTCGCCGAGGCGGCGGCAGGCTTTCACACCGCCCCCGCAAAATTCGAAGCCGACGACGCCGAGGTTTTGGAGTCGCGAAAATCGGAGGACGCCGGTCGGCTGGAACTGGCGGAGAAGAAACAAGCCTCCAGGCATCGGCAACGCAAGTACGAGGATTCGTGGGCCGACTGGGCGTCTGGACTGGGGGGCAAGCTGCACGATGTCGGGTTGCAATTGGGACTGCGCAAAGATCAGCTCAATGAATACAACGACGAAAGCGATTACTACGCCATCAATATCTACCCGGCTCATGAGGATGGAGAGCCGGTCAAAGTCCTGCGACTCGATTACCTGATTCACAGCTATTACAACCCTGCCGCCCCGAATCGACTGCATTACGATTACGAAGAGGTCTACGCGGCGATCACCGAACGGGCCGCCGAGACCTGGAACCGAACCCGCTCGTCCCCCGTGGAACCGCTCCCCGAACTTTCCGACCCCGCGAATTCCCTGCCGGCGCGGGTCAAGTTCGATGCCGAGTCCAAACGCCTCTCCGCCCTGGGGGCGTTGTCGGTCGAGCAGGCGATTCAAATGCTCTCGATTCTGCCCGATGCCCCGCTGACCCGTGCAATCACCAAAACCTGGCGAACGACCAGCGACAACTGGAAAGCCGCGACGCGCTTCACTCGGGGGACACTCACTGTTCCCGTGGATTTGAAACCGGAAACTTTGCTGGTCGTCGACCAGATGGAGGGGGCGGTGTCGTACGATCGGGCGTTGCGGGCACTCGTGTTCGTCGCGCCGTTTTCGTTGGAAGACGCGTTCCGGGCGCTCGCGATTGGTGAGTCCAAAGGCTACGTCGAGGCAGTCCGCGATTTGTACCTGAGATCGCGCCAGGCCAGCACACTCTTCATTGGCGGGGGGGGCTTCATTTTCCCGCGGTGGGTCGAGGCCGAGTTCCCGTATTTTCCCCGGATCGACGTCGCCGAGATCGACCCCGCCGTCCTGACGGCCGTGCAGCGTGAGATGGGACTGTCCTCTAAGTATGGCTCACCCGCCGAGGGGGGGACGTGGGTGCGAACGCACATCGGCGACGCGCGGAAGTACGTCGACGACCGTTTGCGTGACAATCGCTCGCTGTCGGCAAATAACCAGAGTCCGGTCACTTACGATTTCGTCTATGGCGACGCGTTCAACGATCTGTCGGTCCCGTGGCACCTGACGACGCGGGAATTCAGCGAAAACGTGCGGGGTCTGCTGACCCCGGATGAAGGGGTGTACCTCGTCAACATCATCGACGTGTATCCCCGGGCGAAATTTCCGGGAACCAAGGCGCGGCTCGCCGGCACCGCGGGGATCGGACTGCTCGATCCGCTGCCCGAGGGAATCTTTCCCGAAATCCTCGACCCCGAACTGTGGTATTCCTCGAGTCTCAACCCTCAGTTGCAGATCCGCCGCCGGGACGACCACGAATACACCCTGGGGTATCGGGGCGTAATGGACGACGCGACGCGCGACAAACTGATCCAGTCGGTCCCAGGGAACAACCCGTTCGCGCACGCGGTCCGGTCGTTGCACACGCTCACCAACAACGAACCGCTGGGGCGGTTTTTGGGGCGGTATGTGCGAACCGCGCGCAGCGTGTTTCCTTATGTCTATGTCTTCACCAGCAATGACAACGAGAATGAGCCGGGCGAATTGCGAGACACTTTTGTCGTCGCCTGTTCGCTCAAACGCCTCTCGTTTGACGGGTTGTTTGAGAGCGGTTCGTACTGGCACAACAAGCCGTTCGCGTCGACCGAGAAATCGGCCGACGGCGAGACTCTGGTCGATTCGGGAGAAATGCCCGCGCTGCTGCAACTTTCGCGAGGGATTGAACTGACGGACGATTTCGCCCCCGTCGACAATCTGCTGGCTCCCGTCTTCGCCAGCCGAAACGCCGAGGATGACTGAGCGAACCGGCGTTTTCCCAGCGACCGGCGATACCGCGTTTGTCGAGACCCTTGCCCCGTTTCGAGTGCCGCGGTCGGCTTACATTCACGTCCCGTTTTGCCGGCATCGGTGCGGATACTGCGATTTCACGCTGGTCGCGGGGCGGGACGATCTGATCGAGCGCTATCTGTCGGCGATGGAACGGGAACTGGCGACACTGCAAACACCCCGTTCGGTCGACACGCTGTTTCTGGGTGGGGGGACACCCACACATCTGGCCCCCGCTCAACTCGAGCGTTTTCTGGAATTGTTGCGAACGTGGTTTGACCTCGCGCGCGATGCCGAGTTCTCGGTGGAGGCGAATCCGCGGGATCTATTGGAGAGCGACCGCGTGAACGTTCTCGCCCGGCTCGGCGTGAATCGGATCAGCCTGGGGGTGCAGTCGTTCGATGACACGGTCCTCAAGCGACTGGAGCGTGATCACCAGGCGGACGAAGTCGAACGCGTGGTCGAACACCTGTCGCGTTTGATCCCGAATGTGGCCCTCGACCTGATTTTTGGTGTGCCAGGACAGACTCTGGAGAGCTGGCGCGCGACGCTGGAACGGGCGATCGCGTTGCGACCGGCTCACGTCTCCACGTACGGCCTGACCTTCGAAAAAGGGACGACGTTTTGGACACGCCGATCCAAAGGGGAGTTGTCTCCCGCCCCGGAAGATCTGGAATACGAGATGTATGCGCTGGCGATGGACCGGCTTCCGGCGGCCGGCTACGGGCATTACGAACTCTCTAACTTCGCGCGACCAGGACGCGACTGCCGGCATAACGAAACCTACTGGGCGGGCCGCCCCTGTTTCGCGTTCGGACCGGGGGCGGCGCGATACATCGCGGGAGTCCGGGAGATCGGGCATCGCAGCACCACGAGTTGGCTGGCGAAGGTGGAGGCGGGCGAATCCCCCGTCGGATATCGCGAGGAGCTGACTGCGGAAGACCGGGCCCGCGAAGCGCTGATCGTCGGCCTGCGCCGCACTCGAGGGGTGTCTCGCGACGAATTCGCCCGCGACCACGGTTTCAATCTGGACGAATTGGGCCGATCGGCGTGGGACCGACTCTGCCAGCGAGGGTTGATTGAGGCGACGGAGGGTGGTTACCGACTGACACGCGCGGGGCGGTTTCTGGCGGATACGGTCACAGTGGAATTCGTCGGGACGACGTAGCGATCTTCGAGGGGACAATGCACACAAACCTTTTTTTGATGGTTCCGTAACAGGGCGAGTGGAGGTCGTTTCTGTCGGCTGAGCTTTTGAATTCAAAAACCGCCCGACGGAGGTCGACTTGCCGGTACGGTGGGGGAATTCCATAATCGCTTGCGATCTGGTCCGACACGACGACGCTCCTTGAAAGGATGGCCACAGATGACCGCTTCCCGTTTTTCGGTTCTCACCTCAGGATTGCTGCTGGCAGTCCTGGCGACCGGAGTCTCACTCAGTCGGCTCACCGCCGACGACGCGAAGGAAGCGGGCTTTCGCCCACTGTTCAATGGCAAAGACCTGAAGGGGTGGCACAAAAACCCGGAGAAGATCGGCCATGGAACCGGTGGCCAGTGGGTTGTGGTGGACGGCGCGATTGAAGGGGAGCAGGATCCCCCCGGAAGCGGCAACGGTGGCATCATCCTGAGCGACGAGGTGTTTGGCGATTTTGAAGTTGTGTTCGAGACCAAGCCCGACTGGGGTCCCGATTCCGGCTTCTTCATGCGCAGCACCCCCAAAGGGAATTGCTACCAGATGATGATCGACTACCACGAAGATGGAAACGTGGGAGAGATCTATCGGGAAGGACTCGACGGCGCGTCGAACCGGACGTTTGACCTGTTCGGTGTCTATGCGGATCCCGACCACAAGACCCTGAAAGAGATCGTCGCGCGACCGCGGAAGTCGGCCAAGCCGGAAGAGAAGATCGGCGAATCGCGGTTTCCGCTTGTCGACTGGAGCCGGATCTGGAAGCTCAACGACTGGAACACCGTCCGCTGCCGGGTGAAGGGGAACCCCCCCTCGATCACCACCTGGATCAACGGCGCGCTGATCACCGAGTATACCAGTGACAAGAAGTTTGAAAACGTGATGGGAGACAAGGGACACATCGCGTTTCAGGTGCATGGCGGTGTCGGTGCCTGGCCCAAGGGGGCGAAGGTCCGGTTCCGCAATGTGCGCATCAAAGAACTGTAACACCCCCGGGAGTCGCCGCCCGCTCTCAAGTCGATGACGAGGGGCGATCATGGGTGGCCCCTTTCGGACAATCGGATGCCACGTCTTGGTCCCCCGGAGTCCGCGAAGGGTGCTACCCAGACTTGTGCCGCCGCGGTTTCACAACTTTCCATCTCGCCCCGGTCTGCCACGGAGCCGTCGCATGTTCGACCGTCTGACGTTTCTCAAAATCTGTCTGTTCGGTTGCCTGTCGTTCGTCGGTCACGCGGTGGCCTGGGGCGATGAACCTCCGCCACCTCCCCGGCCTCCCGCGCCGCTGGAACCGGAACAGTCGGTCGAGCAGTTGACCGAGTCGGCGAAGAAGTCGATCGTGGTGATCTCGTTCACCGGGCGCGACGGGCGGAATTCGGGACTGGGGACAGGCTTCGTCATCTCGGCGGACGGGCTGATCGCGACCAATCTGCACGTCATCGGTGAGGGCCGCCCGCTGAACGTGCAGACGAGCGACGGTCGCAATTTCGAGGTGAAGAGCGTTGAGGCGTTCGACCGCCACGTCGATCTGGCGCTGATTCGCGTCGACGCCACCGACCTCCCCGCGCTCCCGTTGGGTGATTCTGACGCGATCCGCCAGGGGCAATCGGTGATCGTGCTGGGCAACCCCCGCGGCCTCAAATACAGCGTCGTCGCGGGGGTGATCTCCGGCGTGCAGGAGATCGATCGCAAAACGATGCTGCAGCTCGCGATTCCGATCGAACCGGGCAACAGTGGCGGGCCGGTTCTCGATCGGCAGGGCCGTGTGCTGGGAGTGGTGACGATGAAATCCCTGGTGACTGACAACCTGGGATTCGCGATGCCCGTCAACGAACTCAAGAACTTGCAGGAGAAACCCAATCCGACGCTGATGGCCCGTTGGCTGACGATCGGCGCGCTCGATCCCCAGGAGTGGACCGCGCTGATGGGGGGCCGCTGGAAACAGCGGGCGGGACGTATCCTCGCGGAAGGGACCGGCAACGGATTTGGCGGACGGACCGTCTGTCTGTCGACAGCCCCCGTCCCCGACGCGCCGTTTGAAATCGCGGTCAGCGTGAAGCTCGATAACGAAGAAGGGGCGGCCGGCCTCGCTTTCTGTAGTGACGGCGGCGACAAGCACTACGGCTTTTATCCCTCCGGCGGGAAGCTCCGGTTGACCTGTTTCATGGGTCCGGATGTCAATTCCTGGCCCGTGCTGGCAGACGTGCGTTCGGAACATTATCGCCCGGGGGAGTGGAACCACCTCAAGGTGCGATTCCAGCCCAAAAAGATCGAGTGCTTCGTGAATGGCAAACTCGTGATCGAGTCGGCCGACGAACGACTGACGGCGGGCAGGGTCGGACTCGCGAAGTTCCGCAATACGATCGCCGAATTCAAAGGGTTTCGTGTGGGGAAAGAACTGCCGAGCGACTCCGTCGCTCCGGAACTGCTGGCTCGTCTGAACGAATTGACCGCGGAGATCGGGGCGCGTCCTTCGGGCGGACGCGAACTGGCAAGTCGACTGGGAGAACAGGCAAAGGGAAGCCAGACCGCGCTGCGGGAGCGGGCCCGCGAATTGGATCGGCAGGCGGCGCAGCTTCGGCAGGCGGCGCAATCGGTACACGAACAAGCGGTAATCGAACAGTTGGCCGGCTTGTTTTCACGTCCCGAGGCGGAGATTGAGCTATTTCGGGCGGCGCTACTGGTGGCGCAACTCGACAACGAGGAAGTCGATTTGGAATCTTACCTCAGTGAACTCGATCGCATGGTACGCGAGACGGCAAAGGAGCTCCCCGCCGACGCGACCGATCCCGTTCGACTGGCCGCCCTCAACAAATATCTGTTCTCGGAGTGCGGATTTCACGGAACGCGAGGTGATCATTACGACCATCGTTCCAACAGTTACGTGAACGAGGTGCTGGATGACCGGGAAGGATTGCCGATAACGCTTTCGGTGATCTACATAGAAATGGCGCGCAAGATCGGAGTGAACGTGGTGGGGGTCGGTCTGCCATCGCACTTCGTCGTGCGACACGAGCCAGCCGAGGGGCCGAGTCAACTGATCGACGTGTATGAGCGGGCGGCCAACCTGTCGCGCGAGGAGGCCGACGCGATGGTGAAGGCGAACCTCGGTCGACCGTTACAGGCTTCGGACCTGGAATCGACGACAAAACGGGCGATGATCATCCGTATGCTGACCAACCTCCGCGGCTTGGCGGAACGGCAGCGCGATCATGAATCGCACGTCCGCTACCTCGACGCCATCATCGCACTCGACCCCGATTCCGCCGATCCCCGCGTCCGTAGGGCGATTGTCCGTTTCATGCTCGGGCGTCGCGATGACGCACTCGCCGACGCGAACTGGCTGTTGGAAAAGAAGCCCGACGGGATCAACCTCAACCAGGTGGAAGATCTGCGGCAGGCGATTCTGCGGGGCGATCGCTGAGCGACAACCGCCTTCTCGCCCCGAATGAGATGCGCTCCAATTCAGCACGGCACGAAAATGTCCGTGGACCGGTACCGAGTGATTCGGTTGAGCGTTGGCCACAGCGGGAGCGACGTCGCAACAAAACCGGTAGCTCCCTGTGCAGGGGGGTTGGTGTGCCCGCAGATTGTCGATGGAGGACGAAAGAAAAGCTCCGATTCATCGGAGACACTCCAAATCTTGAGTCGTTCGTAGACAGCGCCGAATAACGATCTGCCACAAAAACGACTCGGGGACGGCCACTTGGCCGTCCCCGAAACGTTTTGCAGAGCGAATTCTGGAACCTCAGGCACTGAGACTTCCGGATTTCAAATCCCAGGAGCTGGTGGTCCGAGATCGAAAATCGAAATTCACGCGATGGCGAACCCTCGAATCATGTGCGCAGCTTGCGCCGCTTCGCGCGGCGGGCTTTGGCGTTCGCGGGACGCGAACCGTGGTTCGCTTTCTTAATCAGGCGGTGGGGCTTGGCCATGGACGGGTCTCCTCAACGAATGAGCTGACTGATGAAATCAGACAGCCGGCTCAAGTGGCCGTTGGCCACTGGTTTGGGCTGGTCTGGTTGGTCTCAAAAACTTGGGAAGCGGGAGATTATAGGTGGTGCCGACGGTTGATGGAAGTCTGCCCTGTATCGGCTACGGCAGAAACCCCCGTTCACGCAATTCCTGGATATTGTCGGGCGCACTGGCGATCACCCGTTGTGCCGTGTACCGAAAGACGGCGAACCCCGCCATCTGCGTAGGGGCGACCAAAATGGCCACCCGATCCTCCTCGGCATCGTCCAGTTGCTTTTTCAGCCGATCGACCGCCTCCTCGGCACTGTCGGTCACAATCCGGGGTTCTCCCTGGCGATTTGTGAACCGCATGTGCGAAAACGCCGCCGACCGCGACATGATAAACCGTTGAACCAGCCCTTCTTCATCGGGATCGTCAAAGAAATTGCTGAATTCCGGACCGGCGTTGTCGGGAGTGATGATCAGTGGACGGGTGATCCGAACATCTCCCCGGATAATGGTCACCGGATCACCAAGCTTAGGCGGGGTAGTCACCAGGAAGTACGGGAGTTCCGATTCGCCGAATGTGAACAGCGAGTAGGTCGATTCCCGCTCGATCCGCACCGACTGCCAGGCGTCGCGGAACTGCCTGAAGTCCTCGTAGTCGGGTGAATCAAACACGGGAGAGTCTCAATCGATGATTTTGTTGATCTGGTATTCGACGATGCCCCGGGCCCCCGCCCCCTTCAACCGGGGAACAACCACTCGCACAAACGACTCTTCGACAATCGTGTTCACATCGACCCAGTCCGGATCCGACAGCGACGAAACCGTCGGCTTCTGGAGCGCCGGCAACTGTTCCAGCACCTTCGCCAGATCCGACCGGCGGACATTCATCATCAGCCCGACTTTGCCCTCGGCGGCCAGACACGACTGGAGCATCAGCGCGACGTTTTCGATCTTCGCCCGCTTCCACTCGTCGGCCCAGGCCGACTTGTTCGCGATGAAGCGGGTGGTGCTTCGCAACACCTCGGCGACAATCCGCAGATTGTTGGCTCGCAGCGAGCTGCCGGTCTCGGTCACTTCGACGATCGCGTCGGCGAGTTTCGGCGGCTTGACCTCGGTCGCACCCCACGAAAACTCAATCTGCGCCGTCACTCCGTGCTGCGCGAAAAACGCTTTCGTCAGCCCCACCACCTCGGTCGCGATCCGTTTCCCTTGCAGATCTTTCACCGACTGCACGGGAGAATCGTTGGGAACGCACAGCACCCACCGCACGGGCCGCCGGCTCACTTTCGAAAACATCAGCTCGCACACTTCATGCACGCTGGCGTTGTTTTCGACAATCCAGTCGTGCCCCGTGATCCCCGCGTCCAGCACTCCCTGCTCCACGTACCGCGCCATTTCCTGGGCGCGAATCAGCAGACAGTCGATCTCGGCGTCGTCGATCTCGGGGTAGTACGACCGAGACGAAAACTTGATGTTGTATCCCGCGCGACGAAACAACTCGCCCGTCGCTTCTTGCAGGCTTCCCGCGGGAATGCCCAGTTTCAGCCTCTGTTCAGACATCGCTCACGACTTTCCATACACCACGGCCGGGTCGAACACGCGCTCTCCCACCGTCTCATACGACTGCCCATCGGCCGACAATCGCCGAAAGAAGCAACTCTTGTAACCCTCGTGACACGCCGCTCCCCCAATCTGGTTCACCTTCGCCAGCAGCGTGTCGGCGTCGCAGTCGAAATACAGCTCGTGCAACTCCTGCACGTTGCCGCTTTCTTCGCCCTTGCGCCACAACTTCTGCCGACTGCGGCTGTAGTAACAGACGCGCCGGGTCGCCAGCGTTTCGCGGTACGACTCTTCGTTCATCCACGCCATCATCAGGACGTCCCCCGTGGCGACATCCTGGGCAATGACGGGGATTAGCGGGGTCTTCTGAAAATTGGGGCCGACCATTCGGGAACCGTTGGGAAAAACAAACGCGGTCGCGACCTTTTGTCACGACCGCGAGACCATGCACAGGTTGGCTGCACGCCGATCTCCAGCGTAGCAACGTGTACGTGGTGAAACCAGCCTGCCCCCCAAAACAGCCCGGCTTGACTCCCCCTCCCCCATCGGCAACAATCGGTGGTTGCATCAACGAATGCCTACTCGAACGCTCCCCGCGTTCGACTGGCCGAGTCCGTTCTGATTCAACGCCTTCCCCGGGGAATCCTCGCCCTGCCCCCCTTCGCGAGCGATCCCTGACACGACAGTTCGTCTCCCGACGACTTCCACCGCCATCTGGAGTCCCCCCCATGGCCGACAACCCCCTTCACCAGCCTTCCTCCGGACGGTTGATGCCCGGGTTCATTCTCTCGATGGCGATGCTGGCGAGTTTCCTCCACGTCGCCCACGCAGGGGCTGAAGAGCCAGCGCTTCGCACGCAGATCGACCGTCTGATCGCGATGCAAACGGCCGACTTCGACAAGCTGGCCGCGCCAGTCGCCGACGACGCCGAGTTTTTGCGACGGGTGACTCTCGACCTCACCGGTACGATTCCCACCTCGACCGTCGCCCGCGCGTTTCTTGCCGACCAGAATCCCCAGAAGCGCGAACAACTGGTCGACAAACTGCTCGCCAGTCCCGAATACGCCCGCCACATGCAGCGGCAATTCGATGTGGCGCTCATGCGTCGACTGCCTCAAAAGCACGTTCCGGTCGCCGAGTGGGAGAAGTTCCTGCGCGAGTCGTTCGCCGCCAATAAGCCCTGGGATCTTATCGTCCGCGCGATTCTTTCCAGCGATGGTTCCGACCCCGCCAATCGTGGCCCGGCCCGCTTCTACCTCGACCGCGATGGCGACCCGCATGTGATCACCAAAGACGTCGCCAAGCTGTTTCTGGGGGTCAATTTCGAATGCACGCAGTGCCACGACCATCCCCAGATCGAAGACTATCGCCAGGAACACTACTACGGGGTCTCGGCATTCTTCGTTCGCAGCTTTGTGATGACCGACAAGGAAAAACGGGTCGTCTTCGCCGAGAAAGCGGATGGCGAAGTGACCTACGAGTCGGTCTTTGAGATTCGGGACAAGATTTCGAAGGGGCCGAAAAGCACGCTACCCAAGTTCATCGAAGCAAGCGCGATCACTGAGCCGAAGTTCAACAAGCCCGAAGAGGGATATGTCGTCAAGCCGGATGATAAGGACAAAGAACTTCGACCGATTCCGCGATTCAGCCGCCGGGCGAAATTCGCGGAATTTCTGGCGTCGGCTGAGAATCGGCGGTTCTGCCGGTCGTCGGTCAACCGTGTCTGGGCGCTGCTGCTGGGACGGGGATTGATTCATCCCCTCGATCTCGACCACGCCGAGAATCCGCCGTCGCACCCGTTGCTGCTCGCCCATCTCGCCGACCAGTTCGCGGCTCACAAGCTCGATCTGAAGTGGCTGCTCAAGGAAATCACCCTGAGCCAGACATACCAGCGTTCCAGCCGGTCGGCGAATGCCGAGATCAATCCTTCCGATGCCACATTCGCGAGGGCATTGCTCAAGCCGTTGAGTCCCGCGCAGTTTGCCTGGACCGTGATGCAGGCGTCGGGCGAAGTCGACGCACACCGGATCGGCATGGGGGACCAGGCAACCGAGCAGGCGCTGTATGACAAGCTGATTGGCTACGAAAATCGATTCGTGCAGTTGTTTGGCGGCGAACCGGGCAAACCTCCCATTACGTTCGAAGCGACCGCCGACCAAACCTTGTTTCTGTCCAACGACCCGGCGATCACCTTCATGGTGAAGCCGAAATCGGGGAACACCGCCGACCGGTTGCAAAAACTCCCGCCGGACAATATCCCCGCGATCGCCGAGGAGTTGTTCCTTAGCACGCTGACACGTCTGCCAACCGCCGACGATGTCGCCGACGTCCAATCGGCGCTCGCCGGCGCGACGGGTGAGACCCGTACCGCGATTTTGTACGAACTGGTTTGGGCGGCGATTTCGTCGGCCGAGTTCCGGTTCAATCACTGATTCCTTCCCCCCCTCCCTTCAGACATTCAGGAGATCACCCCATGCGCTGCCAATACGCGTGCGGTTCGGATGCCCACTTTTCCCGGCGGGGATTTCTGCAGACCGGGGCGGGAGCCTTGGGAGCGCTCGGCTTTTCGGGAATGACCGCTGTTTCGGGGGCCGAGCAACTTGCCTCTCAGCAGAAGCAGGTGGTCGTCTTCTGGCTGTCCGGGGGGGTCAGTCAGTTGGAAACCTGGGATCCTAAGCCGGGAACGGATACGGGGGGGCCATTCCTCTCGATTCCAACTTCCGTGCCGGGGATCGAGATTTGCGAACTGCTGCCCCACACGGCGAAGCAGGCGCATCATCTCTCTCTCGTGCGCGGGGTGAACACCGCCGAGGATGATCATGGCAAGGGGGCGTACATCATGCTGCACGGGCACCGGCAGACGCCGGGATTCGAGTATCCGCAGCTTGGGTCGGCGTTCGCCTCGCTGCTGACCGCTCCCGAGAACCCGCTGCCGGGGTATATTCACGTGAATGGCGGCGGTAGCCCCAGCGAAGCATCGTTTCTGGGACCCCAGTTCGCGCCGATCGGTCTGGCGGGAGGAAAGCCGCCGGCGAATCTGGCGCTTCCCGATGGCATCACTGTGGATAATGATCGTCGGCGTCGCGAGCTGCGGGCGAAACTCTCGGGCCGATTCGCGACCGGGCGTCGACAATCGGAGACCGAAGCGTACAACGCGTCGTACGATCAGGCGGCGTCTCTTTTGGCGCGGAAGGATGTCTTCGATTTCTCGAAGATCACCGACGCCGACCGCGAGCGATATGGCAAACACGAATTCGCCCAGCACTGTCTGATGGCCCGGCAACTGGTCGAAAACGGCGTGACGTTCACCAAGGTGACCCACACCAATTACGACACCCACTCCGAGAACTTCAATTTCCATATTGAACAACTCGGGGAGTTCGACCGGCCGTTCGCGGCGTTCATTCAGGATCTGGCCGACCGTGGTCGGCTCGCGCATACCCTGGTGATTGTGATGTGCGAGTTCGGCCGCACGCCGCGAATCAATCATCTGGTTGGCCGCGACCACTGGAGCAAAGCGTGGTCGATCGCGGTCGCGGGCTGCGGAATCAAGGGAGGGACGGTGGTCGGCAAGACGAACGCGAACGGAACGGAAGTGATCGATCGCGAAGTGAACGGAGGCCACCTGTTCCACACCTATTACCGCGCTGTGGGGCTGGATCCGACCAAGGCGTTCTGGCATGAAGGGCGGCCGTTCAACAAGGCCGACCCGAAGACCGACTCGATCCACGAGATTCTGGCCTGAGCGACGCCCCGACAGTCTACCGGTATCCAGTGCCCGGCGGATTCCAACGGTTCTTTCACCGAAGAGTTTCGACGTGAAACGACACGCATTTTCTGTGATGTTCTCCCTGCTGTTCCTGGTGGCCGTGTCGTTCGGTTTGCCCGGCGCGATTTTCTCGCAAGAGCAGCCGGCGGCACCCGCGGCGTCCGTCGAGCATCCGGCGTTGTCGTTTGCCCGCCGGGACCTGACCCGCTGGACCGCGCAGGTTGAAGTGAGCGTGAAGACGGTTGTTGACCGACAGGCGGCACTCGACGCGGCGACCAAAGCGGTTGCAGACGCTAAGGCGGCGCAGCAAGCGGCGGATAACGCGGTTGTCGACGCCGCTGCCGCGATCACCGCCGCCGAGCAAGCGAAAGCGGCTGCGGAAAAGGCACTGGCCGACGCCGTGGAAAAGAAAAAAGCCGCCGACGCCGCGAAGACTGCGGCTGACGCCAAGGTTCCCGTCACCGAGCAGGGTGTGAAGCCTGCCACCGACGCTAAGGCGGCCGCCGAGAATGCAGCCGCCCTGGTCCAACAGCAACTCAAAATCGCACAGGAGCGGGTCGCGGCGATCGAGAAGGGGCCAATCAAACCGGAACCCGCGGCCACGCGGTTGTTGAACACGCTGACGCATGATCGACCTGTGATTGCGTGCCGATTTGATTCTCTCGGGAACTCGTTATTCGCGGGTGCTCAAGACAACAGCTTCCACCGCTGGGATATTTTCTCCGGCCCGATGGTCCACCAGCCGGGGCACGGGAGTTGGGTGGGCGCGATTCAATTGTTACCCAAACTGAATCAGGCGGTCACAGGGGGGCATGAAGGGAAACTGACCTGGTGGAGCGATCTCGATTCAACTCCTAAAGTGGTTCGAATCGTTGACGCGCACAAAGGCTATCTGCGGGCGATCGCGGTCAGCCCGGATGGCACGCTCGTCGCGACCGGGGGCAACGACAGCATGGTCCGAATCTGGTCCGCCGTCGACGGAAGTCTAGTGAAGGAACTCCCCGGTCACGAACGCCATGTTTACAACGTGGCGTTTCATCCCTCCGGAAAGTTTCTGATTTCCGGCGACTTGATCGGTGTGTTGAAACAGTGGGAAGTCGGCCCGTGGACGCTGGTTCGTGACCTGGATGCGAAGGTTCTCTGGAAGTTTGACGCTGGTTTTCAGGCGGATGTCGGTGGCATTCGCGCGATCGATTTTTCACCGGACGGCAAATTGCTGGCGGTCGGGGGAATCACGGAAGTGAGCAACGCGTTCGCCGGCGTCGGTGTTCCCGCCGTCGTGCTGTTCGATTTCGAAACGGGAAAGCAACTGCGGGTGATGAAGCCCAAAGACAACTTCCAGGGAAGCGTCTATTCCTTGCGGTTCCATCCGACCGAACCATTCATCGTGGCGGCCGGAGGTGGCAATGGAGCGAGCCTGTGGTTCTGGAAGTTTGAAGAAGAGAAGTCGTTCGCCGACGTGAAGCTCCCCGGCGTCGCCTACGACATGACACTGCACCCCGACGGCCTTCGGCTGGCGGTCGCGATGTTCGACAAGACTTTGCGGATCTATGACATGGGTCCGACAATTGAATCCCCGCCAGCCCCGGCGGCGAAGTAGCTCAACTCCTCAGGTTCTTTCCGACCGACTGCTTCAGAGACTAACGGGGGCCACAGCGACCTCATAAGCCCGAAATCAATCGGGACAAAGACTCACTCACGTTCTTCACGGTCCAGTTCGCGCAATCGCCGGTCGGCGTTGAAGACTGGCGGAGGAAGTCGGGCGGCTTTCGCCAGCGCATCTTCCAGGCTCAGTTCAATCCGAGCCGCTCCCACTCCCCGAAAGATCGGGAGTTTCTTGGATGTCGCCATGATCTCACGTCGCGTTTTTCCCAGGGGCGCATCGGGCCACGGTCCGGACAGTTCGCTCCATTCGAAGAACTCGGGCATGATCGATCGCATGTAAGCCCAGTATCCGGGGTTGTCGGTCTGCAGGTAGAACCGACCCCCAGGCAGCAGGGCGCGATGCGCTGTCACCAAGAATTCCGGAGTGATCAACCGCCGGTTGAATTCCCGCGGGTCGTAGAACGGCTGCGGGTGGTAGCAATGGATCTCGGCGACGGAATGTGGCGCGACATGGTCGGCGAGCAGTTCTCGGCCGCCGATCACCGCGAAGCGAACGTTGGTCAACCCCCGCTGATTCCCGCGACGCGTCGCATACCGAATCACCACAGGAAGGATGTCAACTCCCAAATGGTCGAATTCAGGACGGGCGACCGCGCTGTGCAACGTCGAACGGCCATTACCACACCCCATGTCGATGATGACAGGAGCGGTTCGTCCGAACAGCGCGGGCCAGTCCAGTATTCCAGCGGGGATCTTTTTGAGCGCGGTGCGGGCCCAGCGACTCTCCTCGACAATCACCCCTGGAATCGGGACTCCGAATTCCATTTCGACGAGGCCGGGATACGGGGCGGGAGCGGGGGGCATTGCGGTGGGTGGATTGAGGGGGCGAGTCGGGATCGCGTCGAGTATAGCAGGCGGATGGTCATCCATTTTCTATCAACCGCCCGCTTGGTGGCTAAATTGGATACCTCTCTGAGAGTGCGTACGACCGACGGAAAGAATTTGACAGGATGAAGAGGATGAAAGGGATGGAGTCGCTCGCCATTCCTGCTCTCGGGATAAAATCCAATTGCACTGAGTTGGGAATCATTTTCGTCGGGAGGGCGCAGTGAGTCGGCCGTGCGCGCGTCAACGGGCATTTTTGTTGGCGTTCGGGCGCTCTTCGCCCCGAAGCGGTCCGTTGATTTTTTTCGAGCCGCCACCGAAAACCGGCTGACGCTTGCCGAAACCGACTTACCCGCGACAATTGGTAACTGTCTCGATCCCAGTCCACCCGGCGACTTCACCGGTCGTCACACATTTCACGCCCACCTGATGGGGCCGGACCTCGTGAACTCACCCAACGCCGTCGTACTGCTTTCCGGTGGTCTCGACTCCGCCACCGTTCTGGCGATCGCCAGGCAACGGGGATTCACCCCGTGTGCCATGACGTTTCGGTACGGCCAGCGCCACGGAATTGAAATCGACGCCGCCCGTCGCGTCGCCCAACGGGCCGGGGTGACGACGCAAATTGTCGTGGATATCGATTTACGCGCTTTCGGCGGATCGGCACTGACGTCGGACTTGCCCGTTCCCAAGGGGCGCAATCCGGCCGACATGTCAACCGGCATTCCGATCACGTATGTCCCCGCCCGAAATACCATCTTTCTCTCGTTCGCGCTCGCTTGGGCCGAGGTGTTGGGCGCGACCGATATCTTCGCCGGCATGAACGCGGTCGATTACAGCGGCTATCCCGACTGTCGACCCGAGTACCTGGCGGCGTTTGAACAGATGGCGAATCTTGCCACCAAAGCGGGAGTCGAAGGGGCGATGCGGTTGAAAATTCACACCCCGTTGATCACCTGGTCGAAAGCCGAGATCATCCGGCAGGGGCTCGCGCTAGGAGTGGATTTCAGCGAGACACTGTCGTGTTACGATCCCGACATCAGCACCGGGGAGGCGTGCGGCGAATGCGATTCGTGCCAGTTGCGACTGAAGGGATTTCAGGACAACGGCGTCCCCGACCCGGCGCGGTACCGGAAGCGACCTTAAGCCCGCCAATCCGCGTCCATTCCAATCAATCTGTCACGTCTTCGCATTCAAACCGCTTCCCCTGAGTTCGTATCATCCCATGCCTTACGCCGTCAAAGAGATGTTCTACACCCTGCAAGGGGAAGGGGCGCAAGCGGGACGGGCGGCGGTCTTTTGCCGATTCGCCGGCTGCAACTTGTGGAGCGGCCTCGAAGCCGATCGCGCGACCGCGATCTGCCAGTTCTGCGATACGGAATTCGTTGGGACGGATGGCATCAACGGAGGTAAATTTGCGACCGCCGACGCACTGGTCGCGGAACTGGTTCGACTGTGGGGCGAGATGGAACATCCACGATTCGAGCCGTATGTGGTGTTCACCGGGGGGGAACCGCTGCTGCAGCTCGACGAAACTCTTGCGATGGCCGCGGTCAGTGCCGGTTTCGAGGTGGCGGTGGAAACCAACGGGACACGCCGGGTGCCGCGCGGCGTGCATTGGATCTGTGTCAGTCCAAAAGCGGGAGCGGCGCTCAGTCAGATCGAAGGTTCGGAGCTGAAACTGATCTATCCGCAGGCTGGTGCAGAGCCCGGGAATTTCACCGACCTCGACTTCGAGTTCTTCTACCTGCAACCGATGGATGGCCCCAATCTGGCCGAGAATCAGCGACTGGTCGTCGATTACTGTCTCAAACATCCCCAATGGCGGGTGAGTCTGCAGACTCACAAGATTCTGGCGATCCCCTGATTGCAACAGCCGCGAAACCGAATTGTTCAATCGCGACTACTCGTCACAGTCATCGTCATCACAACGGTCGTTGTCCCCTACGAAATTCTCCCAGCAGGTCGGTTCACCCTCTTCGCCGCACAGATTCGCGGTGGAGACGTGGGCACAAGGAGAGGTGCGCAGCAGCTTGTAGGGGATGATCGCGACGGAACCGAAGAAGTGGACGGCTGACAGTCCGGGCTGGACGCAGTCGCTCGCCGCGACGCCGTGGCGTTCCAGCAATGCGTCTTCAAAATAGAGTGTGCGGTGACACGGCATCAGCCGCGGGACAACGACGTTGGAGTCGGTGACCATCAATGGAACCGACTGTCGGCCGAAGGCAACGTACGTCTCAGTGGCTCCCCGGTTTGGAGTTCGGCCTGCAGGACGAATCGGCGAGGATTGCCCGGGAACATAGCCCCGCAACGGGGGAAATCCATCGCTGGCGAATTCGTCGGCCGGTCGATACTTCATTCCCTCATCAGCGGGGGCCGGTGGAAGATCTTCGGCGGAGACTCGCCGGATGGGGCTTTTGGCCTGAGTCGAGTGCGGCGTAGGAACCGCGGCGGTCGGAGTCGCGGGTGGCGCAGGGAGCGTGACTGACGGCCTTATGGCTGTCAGGGACCGCCCCGCCCGAGGCAGCACCGATCGCTCTCCGGCATGAGCCATTCCCACCATCAGCAACCCGGCAGATGCCATTCCCACCCACCGAAACCATGGGGCACAGCGGTGGACAAGGCTCGCGAGCGGTGCGACGGACAGGCTTTCCATGACGACCTCAATGACAGCGGGAATTCCGCATGGCAGACCGAGCGCACAACCACTTCCAACGCGTACGAGAGAAATCGACCCTCCAGACAGTTCTAATCAGAATCGGCGATTTCGCCGACAGAATCGGATCCAGGCGGAATATCGACCTCAGCGGAAAGGTTTAACACAACATGCGTTCACTCCCAGGCTGGACCCCTGCCGCATCCAACTCACTTCGCGACTGACGGCTCACTTGCGGGGTTGCGCCAGCCCCGAGTTGGTCGAGCGCCGGATAGTGCAAAGCGGGCCGCGCACTCGGAACGTAGGCGTCTTTCTCCGAAAGACTGCCCCCGCTGCGGCCGATCCGTCAAGAAACCGCACTGGGGGCTGCCCCAGGACTCACAACAGAGTCCCTCGCATCCGTTTTCGACCAACCGTTCACTCCCCCGCAGGGACCGTGCGGCGTCCAACTCATTTCGCGACGGACGGCTCACTTGTGAGATTGCACCAGCCCCGAGTGCGTCGACCGACGGAGATCGCACAGCGGGCCGCGCACTCGGAGAGTGCGGGCTACATTGAGGCTTGCCTTTCCAGCCTGCGTGGCATCTTCTACCTTTGAGGACATGTCCACGCTTTTCTCCTCGCCGCAACCCCAGATCATTCTGCTGGGCACTGGCACCAGCACCGGGGTTCCCATGCTGGGGTGCCATTGCCCGGTCTGTTTGTCGACCGATCTCCGCAACCATCGGACCCGCACGGGAGTGCTGGTTCAGGTCGAGCGGGGGAACTTTTTGATCGACGCCTCGCCAGAGCTCCGGTTGCAGTTGCTCCGCGAGAAGATCGACCTGGTCGAAGCCTGCGCCTTTACCCACGAACACGCCGACCACACCTTCGGTCTCGACGATCTCCGACTGTTCGGCTACCACCTGAATCGGGCGATTCCGCTGTACTGTGAACCACGGGTCGAACAACGGATCCGCCAGGCGTTTGAATACGCTTTCACCGAGCCGTTCCCCAATACCCATGCCGGTGCGACCCCCCGGTTTGAAATTCACTCGATCAGCGAATCCCCCTTTGATGTGTTGGGGACGGAAGTCATTCCGATACGACTGTGGCACGGGAAGCTCCCCATTTTCGGCTACCGGATCCGCAACCTGGCGTTCTGCACCGATGTCAGTCTCGTTCCGGATGAGAGTTGGAAACTCCTTGAAAATCTCGACACCCTGGTCATTGGGGCTCTGCGCGACAAACCGCACCCGACCCACTTCAGCATCGGGCAGGCGCTCGAAGTTGTCGAACGGGTCCGGCCGAAACAGACCTACCTGACCCACTTGTCGCATCTGCTCGACTATCACGCGACCAACGCCCGATTGCCTGCGGGGGTACAGCTCGCTTACGATGGATTGAAGATTCCATTGTGAGATTGCTGTCCCGCTCCACTCGCCGACCGGCGAATACCCTCCTCATGCGCGACCACGACACGGCGATGCTGGCATATGCCAAACTCGCCGGCCTCTCCCAGAGCCGCGGTCAGTTGCCGCCGCGCGACCGATTCCTGTTGTTGGCGGGGGTCGAGGCGCTGCGGGCAGGTTATCCCCAGGTCGCCGAGCGGTGTCGGGAATTGATCCTGACCAACAATCGGCACCACATGGTCGGAAAGTTTGAATCGTTCGCGCAGGCGGCGATCGATACCGAATTTCTGCGGCTTCACGCCCAGATCGAACGGGGATGCCCGTTTGAAAAAGCCGAACATCTGCTCGCTGGCCTCGATCTGACTCCCGACCCGCCGGTGCTGTCGGCCGATCTGCGACCGGGAGAATACGCCCTGCTCCTGCTGGGGCGTTCAGAATCTCGCACCGAGCCGCTAAACTGATCCCGTCCTCCGGCCAGGAATTCCCGGCCGTACCATTTCGCCAGAGAAAACTCACTGACAATGTCCGCCACCGCCGTCATCGGGCTCCAATGGGGAGACGAAGCCAAGGGAAAAATCGTCGACCTGCTGACCGATCAGCATGATGTGGTCGTGCGCTACCAGGGAGGGAACAACGCGGGGCATACCGTCGTGTTTGGTGGCAATACCTACAAATTGTCGCTGCTTCCTGTGGGCGTATTGAGGCCTGAGATCACGTCGGTCATCGCGACGGGCGTGGTGATCAACCCGGCCGCTCTGTTGGGTGAGATTGATCAACTGCGGGCCCGCAATGTGCCGCTGGGTGACAATCTGCTGATCAGCGACCGTGCCCACGTGATCTTCCCGTGGCATATGGCTGAGGAAGCCGCTTTTGAGGCAGCCCGCGGCGGAAACGCGATCGGCACGACCATGCGGGGCATCGGCACCTGCTATCGCGACAAGGCGGGACGTACGCACGCGATTCGGGTGGGCGATCTCATGTATCCCGATCTGCTCCGCAGTCGCATCGCCGAAGTGATCGAGCAGAAGACCCCAGTCCTGCGAGCGCTCAACCCGGCGACCCCCACCCTGGATGTCGCGAAGATTACCGAAGATTACCTGGGCTACGCCGAGCGGCTGCGGCCCCATGTCATTGACACGACCGCCTGGCTCCACAAGGCGCTCGCCCAGAACAAGCGGCTGCTGTTCGAAGGGGCTCAAGGTAGCCTGCTGGACGTCGATCATGGAAGTTATCCGTTCGTGACGTCGTCAAGCAGCTCGGGTTGCGGGATCCATTCCGGCAGCGGTGTCCCCGAACGTCAGATCAGCAAGATGATTGGTGTGGTCAAGGCCTACACCACGCGGGTCGGTGGAGGACCGTTCCCCACCGAATTGCTCGACGCCACCGGTCAGCACATTCGGGACGTCGGTCGCGAGTACGGCACAGTGACGGGACGCCCCCGTCGGTGTGGCTGGTTCGACGGCGTCGCGACCGGTTATGGCGCGCGGATCAGCGGCATCGATTGTCTGTCGGTGATGTTGCTCGACGTACTGGCGCAACTTGACGAACTCAAGATCTGCACGGCGTACGAAATCGACGGCGAACGGACGACCGATTTTCCCAGCCACATCCAGCAACTGGCGAAAGCGAAACCGGTATACCAAACGCTCCCTGGCTGGAAACGGGACATTTCGGGAGTTCGCAGGCTCGCGGACCTGCCCAAAGAGACCCGTGCCTACCTCGACACATTGTCGGAACTGATGCAGCTTCCCGTATGGCTGGTTTCGATTGGTCCCGATCGGGAACAGACGATTCTTTGCTGACCCGCGGTAACCCCTGCCCATGACCTTGTCGCTCGCGGAACGCCAGATTCAAAACCGCACGCGGCGGGCGCTGCGGTTTATTGGCGCGTCGCTGGTAGTGTACGTGGTCGCGGGACTGGTGGCGGCCGCCGCTTTGCGATGGCTCCCCGAGTCGCGTCGCGCGAGCGAAGCGATGTTTCCGCCGGTCTTCGCGGTCACGTCGGCTCTGTTGGTCGCGGGGAGCGTTTGTCTGCACCGCGCGGTCGGGTTTGTGAAACGGGAGAAGCAGCGGGAGTTTCGGCAATCGCTTCTTGCCGCCCTGACCCTGGGAGTCCTGTTCGTGGGACTCCAGGCGTATGGACTGAAGATTCTCTTCACCCATCAGCGGGTCGCGGAAACGCAAACCGAGTCGAACGCGTTTCTGACGGTGGTTTCCGGCCTGCATGCGATGCACTTCACGGTCGCACTGTGGTGGCTGTTGTGGGTGCTGATCGGTGCGCTCGACGATCGTTACGATCACGAGTTCCATTGGGGAGTCTCGGCGTGCGGCTGGTTCTGGCACGTGCTGGGAATCGTGTGGGGGATTGTGTTGACCGTGTTTCTGATCGCGGCGAATTTCCAGTAGCCGCCGGAGTGAAGTCGATGAAAACCTGCCTGTGTGCCCTGCTGATTGCGGTGTCGCTGTCATTCACCCCCTGCCGAGCTGCGGAGTTGGGCGAAGAGGGGTTCGCCGACTCCAACGGTGTGAAGATCCACTACGTGACGGCAGGAGAAGGGCCGTTGGTGGTCCTGTTGCATGGCTTTCCCGATTTCTCCTACTCGTGGCGCGACCAGATGCCAAGTCTAGCGAAGAATCATCAGGTGGTTGCTCTCGACCTGCGGGGTTACAACAAAAGTGACCAGCCCGAAGGGATCGAGAACTACGCCATGGAGAAACTGGTGGGAGATGTGGCGGCCGTCGTGAAGCATCTGCGGCGAGACCGGGCCACCATTGTGGGACACGACTGGGGCGGGGCGATCGCCTGGTCATTCGCGATGCACCAGCCCGAGCTGACCGAACGGCTGATCATCCTCAATCTGCCCCACCCGAGAGGGTTGCTTCGCGAACTGAAGAATAATCCCGAACAGCATAAGAACAGCGCCTACGCCAAGGCGTTTCAACGTCCCGAGGCGGCCGAGGCGATTTCTCCCGAAACGCTGGTGTTCTGGGTGAAAGAGCCGGAAGCGCGGGAGAAGTATCTGGAAGCGTTTCGTCGCAGTTCGATCGAAGGGATGCTGAACTACTACAAGGCGAACTACCCCCGGGAGCCGTACGACGCCACGACCGAGTTTCCGCAAGTCAAGTGCCCAGTGCTGATGATCCACGGACTCGACGACACGGCGTTGTTGCCAGGCGCGCTCAACGACACCTGGAAGTGGATCGATTCGGATTTCACCCTGGTAACCGTACCCAAGGCGGGGCACTGGGTCCATCGCGACCGGCCGGAACTGGTGACGAAAACGATGGTCGGCTGGTTGGCGGAACATCCGGTCAAGACTCGTGAGTAACCGTCATCCGGCCGACGCGGCCGCCACTTCCGCCCGGGCCTGCCAGATCGATTCCAACACATATTCCACCGCTTGCTCCTCAGCGAACGGACTGAGAATGTACGACTTGAGCGCCACGATCGGTTCGCCGTAGTCGGTCTCGCGGTAACAGTCCGTCAGCGAGATGACCACTCCGCGTCCTTGCAGCGCTTCCCCCTGGACGATCTCAAAAATCCGACGGTTGTACTCGTTGTGGGCCAGCAGTTGGGCCCGACAGTCGGCCAGGGTTCGTTCCCGCTCGGGAAATGTGAACGTGTCGACGCCATCGGGATAAACGCGGAAGAGCGTGACCGGTCCCAGATTCCCGCCATTGAGGACATGCGTGGCGGCGTGCGATTCAAGCTGTTCGCGCAGCGCTTCGGCCATCGTCACGAGATGCCCCAGCAGTGATCGCAGCCCGTTCTTGCCGAACAGGAGCAGATTGGCAAGCGCCGCCATCGGTCCCGAGGCCGATCGCGATGTTTCCAGTGTGTACTGACCGGGATGATATTCACCCGACTGAAAGAGATACGGCATCGATTCGGCCGAGCGGGCGATCAACTGGAGTTCCGTCGCGTCTTTCAGCAGAAACAGGCTGGACGTGTACGGCGTGAAGCCCGTTTTGTGAAAGTCGATTCCCAGCGAGTCTGCCAGATTCAGGTGCCGCATCTTGCGGCGGACCCCGGCCAGCGCACGGACCGTGCGTCCGCGAAATCCGAGAGGATTCGATTCAAAGTCGTAGTCGTTGAAGACACTCCAGGCCCAGCCAATCACGGCATCGGCGTGGAGGTGCGGCTTGTAGTCGAGCGAGAACTCGTCGACCAGCCGATTCCGCATGTCGTGAATCGCCTGCAAATCGTCCACTCCAAACGCATCGGTCGTGCCCATCGTCGCGATGATCGCGGCGATGCGGTTGCCTCCCTTCAGCAGATCCCGACACATCGACTCGGCGACACAGACCTGCATTTCGTTCTTGATGTCGGTCGGTACCTGCACGAGCTGGTCGTAGCCAAGTCCCAGCCAGCCACTCACGGTGCGGGCCGCGTAGTGCGCCCGCTCGGAACAGACCACAGCCGCCGGTGATCGCAGTCCGTGCTGCATCGTTCCGGGGAGCGCCTTTTCCAGCCCAATCCGCACGCCGTACAAGGTGGTGGCTGTTCCGCCGAACGTGAAGATTCCCGCCGAGCAAAGCGGGTCGTAACCCACCAGAGCGGCGGCGATCGACGACGCCTCGACCTCGGAAACCGCGACCTGCCGGGAGGACTCTTCGCTGACCAGATTGGGGTTGTAGATCGAGGGAATCAGCCCGCCAATGATGCTGGCGATCGTAGGCGGGGGAACGACGTTGATCTGGGCCCGGGGATGTCCCCAGATGAACATCCCCGAGAGATGGTCGACGAGTTGCCGCGTCACCTGTTCGAGAGGCTGGGGATCATCAGCCATTCGCTGGGAGCGGGCGAAATCGTAGTTCGGTTCCGTGGGTGTCCCCAAAACCGGGGCAGCCGACTTCATCGAGTCGACCTGATCGAGCGTCCGCAGCACCGAGAACGCGAAGTACGCGTCGTGAACACGGTCGGAGACCGGCTGCGGAAACGCCTGGCGAAGATCCTGAACGATCTTTTGGTAGGGAGCCGTCATCGGGACCTTTCGACACGCCAGACTGGAAATCGCACGGGGACGGGGCGCGGACCTACTTCATCCAGCGGTCGGCGAACTCGAGAAAGACTTTCCAGTCACCAGTCGTCATCGAGTGCTTCCCTTCCCGCAGGTGATATCCCAGCCGCGTGTTCAGAAGTTTTCCCGGCGGGGGATACTCGGTCATTTCGATGCCTCCCAGTCCCAGCAGCCTGTAAACTGGACTGGCCGCGACAAGCATTTGAAACTGCCCTTCGGGATCGGCCCAACTGTCTTCGACCGCGTTGGTGATCAACACAGGCCGGGGCGCGCAAACCGCGACCAGGCAATGCTGATCGAACGGCAGTTTATCGACGGCGTCGTTGAACTTGGTAAACTCGTCGCAGAACCAGTGCGGGAAGCGGTCGTTGATCTGCTTGACCGTCTCCCCCACCTTGTGCCGGCTCGGTGCGGTCCCGCCACATCCCGCCTGATGCGGAATCACCAGCGCGATCCGCTCATCGAGCGCGCCGGCAAGCAACGCGGTCTTTCCCAGGCGGGAATGTCCCACGACGGCGATCCGCTTCGCGTCAATTTCCGGCGAGCTCACCAGATAGTCGACCGCGCGATGCAATCCCCAGGCCCAGGCGGCGATTGAACCCCATTCGTGCGGCCCGGGTTGCTTTTGCCCCTCTTTCAAAAAGTGAGGATGCACGCCATCAGTGAAATCGGGCTGGTCGGGGTCGATGTCGCCGGTGTAGCAGGTCGCGATCGCGTAGCCACGGTCAATCGACTGCTCAATCGCCCAGACGTCTTTGTCTTTGCCACGTCCCGCGTCGGTCGCACGATTCTCTTTGCATCCCGGGCAATTGCCCGGAAGCCAGACCTCAGGCAAGGGAATCTTGGGATGGTCAAGGACCGCGTGATTGCCACAGAAATTCAAGCCGACAAACGCGGGAACCTTGCCCTCGCGGCGATTCGGGATCGCCACCAGGAGGTGCATGGGGGGCGTCCCCTTCGGACCGAATTCCAGCTTCACCGACCGCAAGGTTCCTTTTCCGCCGAAGAGCTGTTTGTCTTCGAATTCGACAGTCGCCTTGAGGTTGGTGGGGGCCGCCGGCGCGGCACCGTACATGTAATGTTCAAACAACCGGATCAGTTCACCCCGGCGCGACTTCCGCCACTGCTCAGCGGATGTGACAGCGGAGCCGTCAAACGCCACCAGCGGATTCGGAAGATCCGGATTCGGTTTGAGTTCGCTGACGGGGGGGAAGGGCTCGGCGGCGCGGGCCGGGGAGATCGAGAGTGTCACGGCGAAAACGCCCAAAAGGAACGACAGACGCAGGAGTCGCGGCGAAGTCATGAAGGGGAAATTCCAGAATGAACGGCGACGAATCCGACGGCGGGCCACCGCAGTCGTGTGATCCGCATCGTGTCAGTGAATTGGCCGAATTGCAACTCACTTCGACGGGACGAATTTCCAGTCTTCGTCGAACAGACCAGCCGCGACGACCTCGTATGCCGTGGGGTTGGCGGCGGTCGGGGTCGGCTTGATGACGGCCCAGTCTCCCAGACGCGGGTAGAGGAGCGCGTTCGTTCCCTTCAGGTCCGATTCTCGGAAGGTATGCCCGCTGTTGAGAACCACGTACTGCCGGCGATTCTTGGGATTGGGGTAGATCAACACCGGGATGTGTGATTTCGCGTCGTACTCGACTCCATTCATCATCAGACGGTCTTTGGTCCAGGTGATGGGAAGTTGCGGGAGAATGTCGGCGATCAGCGGATTGCTCGCGGGATCGCCAAATAACACCAGGTTCTTCGCCCGGAGTTCTTCGCGCGGGGCGGATGCTGGGACGACGGGGAGAGTTCCCCGAAAGTATTTGTCCCAGATTCCCGCGAACTGCTTAGCCGTCGCATTCAGGAAACTGTCATGCGCGCGATGGAAGCCCGCTTCCGTCGGTTGGATGACCACAAACGCGGAGGTGAACGCGTCGTCAATGGGTCCTTGCAGCCCCGTGTGTTTCTCCGGCCGATCCCGTAATCGTTTGCGGATGTCGCGCGGGTCTTCGATCAACGTCCACTTCCCGTCCACCCGTTCGGCTTGCACCAGGATTGAGAATTCTGTGCGTACGGAAGCGGTATCGAGTGTCTGGCCATCGAGTTTGACCACGAGCGGCTCGCCTTGCGGACCAAGCCACATCGTGATCCGCCGCACGTTGTCCGTGGCGACGTCGAAATGGTTTCCTTTACGGGTGCCATCCACAATCGCTTTTTCAAAAGTCGTTTCGAGCGAGTCAATCTGCGCCCAGTCGCAGCGTCCGTACTTGGGAGTGTAAGTGACAAAACGCACCCGCTCCGGTGGAGTGCGTCCCGGGTCGGCGAATTTGCGATACTCCACCTCCGCCTTGTCTTGCCATTCCTTGGGCATCGCGTGTTCCAGCCCCGGCGCGATCAGGTGCGTGAAGCGAAGTGATTCTTTGAAGTCCTTTAGTGTGTTTTCGATGTTGGTCGCCGCCATCCGCTGGGCGTCGTTCTCACCGCTGTAAGCGACCACGGGGACATTGAACGCGTTTTCGGCGTAATCGACCGCATCGTAGATATGCAAGCACTTCTCAACGTAGTCGGGGAGTTTCTCGGGCAGGTCGGCGACATAGCCATGGGTCGTGGTGAATCCGGCTCCCGGGCCGATCACGCAGAAGTTTCCAGGATGGTGCAAACCGATGTGCCAGGTTCCCGCTCCCCCCATCGAAAAACCGCGCAGCACAATGCGATTGGGATCCACCGGTCCCCGTGGCCTGCCTTCCAGTCCCGGAGGGCCGAATCGGAACCAGTGGACCGCCTCGAACACATCCGCCTCGCCGGCCCAGCGGTAGGCGTTGTTACCACGGCCGTAAACCTCCAGTTGAATCTGCCCCAGTCCCTCGGGAGCGTTGCCAATGTGGGTGGCGATGAACTTCGCTTCCGTCAGTGATGAATCGCGACCGTGCAACACCACATCAAGCCGCCATTGACGGCTGGGGTCATAGTCCGCCGGCAGGAGAACCGCGAACGGTTGAATCGAACCATCCACCGCCGACCGATACGCCCGCAGCACCCATTGCCCCGGTGTATTCGCCCAGACCGGAGTTCCCCCTTCGGCCTGTTTCGCCCGGGCCAGTCCCTGGTCGAGAGTGGTCAGCGCCCACTTGCCACTCTCGGCGGTGTACCACTCATCGAACCGAACGATATTCTCCGCCGCCTTCAGGTAAATCTCCACATCAATCATCACGGGATCGGGGAGGTTCCGGGTGCGAAGTGACGCCAGAGCCGCCCGCAGTTCGTCGGTCTTTTCGGCGATCTGCGTGAGCGTCGCCACCTCAGGCCGCTGGGCTTTTGGCGGATCGTAGTTCGGGCGGGGGCGAGCGGACTCTTTTTTGTTTTGGCCGGCAGGTTGAGCGAACGCATCACCCGCCACGGTGATCAGGAACAACGATGCGATGAGGACAAGAACTCGCATGTGACAACTCCTCGAGTGTCCCATGAAGGCATGGGATCAGTGGAAACGAGCGACGAGAATCCAGGTCGTCAGAATATCAACTTTTGAGATTGCTGGCTTGGAGGTTGGTGTTCGTCGGACCGATCGTTGCTCGACCACAATCTCATCGTCGTTTCTGCCATTTCGATCAAGGTCGCACCCGGCCGTGGATGTAGACGTCCTGGTCGAGTGACTCGATCTTCAGATCGATCAGCGAGGAATGTACCGGCGGCGCGGATCGTCCGGTTCCCAGAATCGGCGAGAGCGCCCCCGCGCCACCCAGCAGTTTCGGAGCGACGAACACGTGCAGTTCATCCAGCAGGTTCGCGTCGTGCAGGCCCCCCAAAAGCGACCCGCCCCCTTCACAAAACAGGTTGGTCAACCGTCGGCGACCCAGCTCCAACAGCAGTTCGCGCAAGTCGACTTGCGGGGACGTGGCAAAGGGGCCACCCACCTGATGGAAGGGCTTTGTCGCCTGCAGTGTCAAAACTTCAACCCCCGCCTGTTCCAGCGCGGAGCGGCGGTCGGCGGGGGCATTGATTGTTGTCGCCACGAGGACGGGGGACTCACACGCGGTGCGAACCAGTTGAGAATCGACCGGCAGCCGGGCCAGAGAGTCAACAACAATTCGCAGCGCCGTACGCGGTCCGGGGGGACGTGCGGTCAACAGGGGATCGTCCGCGAGCGCTGTCCCGATTCCCACGAGGATCCCATCCATGCGACCACGCAGCGCGTGGGTGAGCTTGCGTGACTTGGGATTCGAAATCCATTTCGACTCCCCCGTTCGGCTCGCGATCCGTCCGTCCAGCGTCATCGCCCACTTGGCATGAACCCAGGGGAGGCCGGTTTGCACCAGTTTGCGAAACGGCGCGTTGAGACGTTGAACTTCGTCATCGAGCAACCCCGTCTCGACAGGAATTCCCGCAGCCCGCAGCTTCGCGATCCCCCGTCCGTCGACTTGCGGAAACGGATCGAGCGAGCCGACGACCACCCGCGCGACCCCCGCCTGAATGACGGCGTCGGCGCATGGGGGGGTCTTCCCGTGATGCGCGCATGGCTCCAGCGTGACGAACAGAGTCGCCCCGCGGGCGCGTTCCCCTGCGCACGCGAGCGCGTGGATTTCCGCGTGGGGACCGCCGAACCGCTGGTGCCATCCCTCGGCGATGTACCGCAGATCGGCATCAACCAGCACGGCACCCACCATGGGGTTCGGTTCCACCGCACCCTCACCGCGCCGGGCGAGTTCGATCGCCCGCAGCATGACGGCGGTTTCGTCTGGAAAACGAGTCGTTGGGGTCACGCGATTTTGTTCTGTGGCAATTGGTAAGCCTTCTTCATTGATCGGCGTTTTTCACGCGTTGATCAACATCTGTCAAACTTGTTCGACAGAGCGAAGATCTGATTCACCATCCACCCACTTATCAAGGACGTGGCCCCACGAGTTCGTGAACGGTGGCCAGAATCGACTCTTCGACCGCTGGACCCCACACGGTGGGCTGTCCGTAGTAGAGCATCGCCCCCCCACCTTCATAACCCCCCTCTTTCAGCACCCGTAGCGACGGAATGTACGCCATGACGTCGTTGGTGTAGCCGGCGACAAACGTTCCTTCCCGCCCGAGTTCCTTCTTGATCCGGACGGCGTAGTCGATCACGACTTCGCCTCCCAGCGTGACCAGTTTGACGTCGGAGCCAAACTTCCAGAGCTGGATCGGATACGGGTAGGTCGGACTCAGTGTTTGTCCCGCGTCGAGCTTCGACAACAGGCCCTTCGCCCGCGCGACGGCGTACTTATTGCTCGACTGCGCCTCTTTTTCGATCTCTTCCCGCGTCGGCAATTTGTCGAACGGTAGGGGTATCTCCTTGTACGAAGTCGTCAGATTTCCGGTGATCGCCGACATGCTTCCCTGGATCACCTGCGACACCGACCGAGCGATCGATTTCCCATATTCCTGAACCCGCTCGATGCCGTACTCTTCACCCGCTTGGGGTGTGGGGGGGGCGGCGAGACGGCGTGGCAGTGGATTCTGGTCGGCACCACACCCCGCGAAGAAGATCGCCGTCACACCGGGATGGGTTTCTTCCACCGCCAGTTGCGCGTAGCCCGGCCAGTCTCCCGACCATCGGAAAATCGGCAGGACGGTGGCATGACACGCGTAGCCGAAGATCACTCCAGCCAGCTTTCCGTCGGGACGACGAATCGACAGCACAGGGACGTCGTAATCGTTGGGGCCTTTCAAGACCCCCTGCTCGCGCAGTTTCGGGACGTCGGCCTCGACGTTGGTCCGCCGATTGACGGCGAGGGTGTTGTGTCCCGATCCCCAGGCCAGGTTCGCCGGCGCCACGTCGGCCAAAGCGTCTCCCACGACCGCGACGATGTTCCCTTCGAGTTCCCGGGTGTAGTCGGAAACCAATTGGGCCTGGGTCGCATCCAGTGTGTACATCGTCATCAGATTGCGGCCGACGACGGGGCCTGTGTGCGTGTGCGAACAGCAGAGCGCGATCGCGTCGCGCTCCAAGCCGAATTTGCTTTTGAGTTCGGCACAAACCGCCAGGTAGAGGTCGCGGTCGATTCCGACCAGGTCCAGACCGACCAGCACGACCTTCTTCCCTTGCGGATCCTGAATGACCGCCGCCTTGGCCCACAGATCAATCAGCGTGCCATCCGCCGGCCGGTCGCGACCCGCATAGCCCGACATCCACATCGTGCGCTGTGGCGTGATCTTCTTGCGGGCGACGCCCGCCTGCCAGTCGGCGGCGGAGACGGACCCGGTCACGCAGAGAACCAGGCCGAGAAGCCACAACCCCAACAATCTGCCGCCAACCCCGGTGAACCGCGAACAGAGTGAACGCAACGGAAATCGCATCGGGCGCTCCCTAAAGAATGGGCGGCAGTGTGGATGTCAGATCAAGCATCAGTCCCGCTTGATTCAACCCATTGTCGAAAAAACGCCAGTTCGTGCAACTGACTTGGTCCTCGGATCCTCGTTCCCAAGCTCTGCTTGGGAACGCATCGTCCGAAGCTCTGCTTCCTGAGCGCATCGCAAAGAGTGCTGACGCCGCCACTTCATTGTTTGCCACCCGAAGCAGAGCTTCGGAAGGGTGCGTTCCCAAGGAGACCTTGGGAACGAGATCATTCGTGCAACCGACTCGAAATCGACAGCGCCCGGCCCCGACTCCAACCGCCCGCTTACCAGGGAGTTTCCATCATATTGACGACGTTCCGTGCGAGGCGGTCGACCGCCTCTCGCTCCGCACTCGCCAGCGATTGCCCCACTTCGGGAGCGTATTCGGCCTGAGCCGTCAGTTGCCTCGGCATGTTGGGAAGATCGAACCCCTGCTCGCGGAGGACATCCCCCGTCCGGCGATCGACCCACTCGGCGGTCACTTTCAGTGTGATTTGCAGTTCGCGCGCGTCACTGTTTTCGGTCTGGCCCAGCGCTCCCTTTTGCAGGTTATTGAACCGCAGCACCAGGGTCGTGTCGGCGTCGGACTCGTGAGCGATGCGAAAGTGCGAGCGCTGTTGGATTTGTTTCTGCACCGCCTCGGCGACCTGATTCTCGATGAATCGGCGGTTGGAATCCGAGCGGGGAATGCTCACCGCGACCGAGCGGACTTCCTGGCTGAAGGAGGATCCGACGTTGTAGCCACAACCGGGCAATGCGAGCGCCCCGAACAGCGAAGCGGCGAGCGACAGGGTGGCGGCGCGACGTGATACGCGTCGGTCGATCGACTCGTCGGCGAGAGCGCGGTTCGCGTTCACGGAGGCACCTGGATGGGGAGGAATCGGCGGGCGGTTACTGCTTCGGTGGCTTACGCGAAACTCGGGAACTTCCCGAATCGCTGGCCGGTGGAGAGTCGGCATCTTCGCCGCTGACTGTTACGACTTCTGTTTTGTAGATCGGCTTGGGAAGCAGGCCGGCGGCGTGGTCGGGACCAAGCTGCACGAGCAGTTCGCGAGCCTCTTCGACGTGGGGACTCTCGGGCGAGTGTTGCACCATCGACTCGAGGTAGAACGCGCTCGCGTGTTTCTCGCCCCGTTTCAGGTGATACTGGGCGATCTGCCAGTCGCGGTTGGCCGCCTCGGTGTTGATGCGGACGAGGTCGTTTTCGAGTTTCTTCTTCTGGGGGATGTTGGGAAACAGCCGGACCGCGCTTTGGGTCAGTTGCCGGGCTTCTTCGAGCTGTTTGCCGTCGTAATTCGAACCCTGGTACGCCAGCAGACTGGCGTGTGCGCCGAGAACGTAAGCCTGGGCGGCAACCTCGCGGTCGGCGTATTGTTCGCGGATGGTGGCAAAGTCGCGGTCGGCTTCGATGTAGTCGCCACTGCGGAGCCTGTAGACCGCGTGGGCCAGGAGCGCGTCGTCGGCGAGCGGTCCGGTCGGGTCGTGCATCCAGACCGAGCGGAGCGCCTCCAGTGCGCGGCCGTCGGGATCGAAGATCGGTTTTTTCCGGTTCACGACGTTGACAGGAAACCAGATGTTGGCGGGAATTTGGGTGTCTGGATTGGCGTCGATTCCATTTTCACTCCCCACTTTGGCAAAGTGGGCCATTTCCACCTCGGTCGCGCTCTTGGGGTGTCCCAGCCAGTCGAGGGCGATGTCGTACAGACGCTGTGTCGATTTTTCGAGGTATCGCGATGAGGGATACTTTTTCAGCAGTTCGTCGTAGCCGTCCTGCGCGTCGGCGAGTTTCTCCATCTGAAAGTCGCACTCGGCGCGATGGAACATCGCGTCTTCCTCGATCGGCTTATCCTTATATTTCTTGGCCACCTTGTGGAATTTCTTGCGGGCGTCTTTGAACTTCCCCTCGGTGTACAGCGCTTTGGCTTCCTCGAATTGTTCGTGCCCTTCCAGCTCGGCCATCTTTCGGCCCCCCTGGGCCGCCTCGGCGGCGTCGCGGGCTTTGCGGCCGGTCGGGCCGAGCATATTCCCCACGTCGAGGTTGTCGAGCGTCGACTTGCAACCCGCCAATCCGAGTGCCAGGCCAGCCAGCAGCAGGCAGCCCACGACACGCGCGAAGCGCGGCGATGCGAGGCGAGTGGGCTTCGACTGGAGGCGGACAGGGAGCCAGCCTGTCGGTGGTCGCCCAGTCGGCAAAATCGAACCGGTAATGCGGATGCGCATGAAAGTTCACCACGCGCTGGGGCGTGGCCAGTCAGTCGGATGTCTTGGGGGGGAAGGAATTCAGGCAGGACGCGAGTGCGGTCAACGCGAGTGCTACAGGGGAAGGTAGCGGAGGGTTTTCGGACGTCGACCGAGAAGTTGTATCACCAGAGGTGTCAGGATCCCGCGCAGCTCTTTTGTCTGACGCGATGTCAGCAGCAGACGCTGCCAGGTGTTTTCACCTTCGGTCGTCAGTTGGTTGAAGACGGCCAAGGTGGCGGCTGAAAGAAGACGCTTCGGTTCCGGTGACTCCAGACAGGCGGGGCAGGTGATCCCCCCCGCTTCCGTTTGAAATCCGTAAACCGCCGCCTCTTCTAACGGCTGTCCGCAGGCCACGCACGCATCGAAAGTGGGAAGGTGACCCAGTTCCCGCAACAAACTCAACTCAAACCACGACAGGTTCAGCACGACGTCGTCTCCCGCAGCAAGGCGGTCCAGCGTCATTCGTACCGACTCAAAAAGTTCCGGATGCGGATCGTCCTCTTCGCACAGCGCGTCGAGCAATTCCGCCACGTAGTATCCGCCGTAGAGACTGATCAACTGGCCAGTTGCGGGCGTAAATCGTTTCACCAGTTTGGCTTCCGTCAGAATGTCGAGGCCGGCGGACGATTTGCGGAGGATTACTACCTCACAAGTGGTCAAGAGGTCAAGAGCAGCCTCGAACGGTCCTTTCAGACGTTTGGCCCCTTTCGCGATCGTCGCCTGCTTGCCAAATGCCTGGGTGAACCAGGTGATCACCTTGCTCGATTCGCTGAAGTCGGCCTGGCGGATGAGAATCGCCGTCGTTTTGTCGCTGGACAAGCGGCTGAGCCCTTTCGTCGCGGAGTCGCGCTGGCTGGAAGTGGCAGGATATCAAGCTGGAGTTGTCGGACAAGTCCAGCTTGACTGCGACTACCATTCCCGCCGACCCGCCGCTAGAATCCCCAGAATCCTAGAGGGGAACCTGAAGCACGCATGTCCAATCCACCGTCAAACACACTCCCCGAGTTGAACCGCCTGCACGTGGCGATTCAGGAAGTGCAGGAAGAGATCGACCGGGGCCCCCGGCTGCTCAAGGCACGCCATAACGTGACGTTGGGCAAGCAGGAAGATCTGGAAAGCCAGAAGCTGAAGCTGAAACAACTTCGGCTCGCCGCCGACCAGAAGTCGCTCCAGTTGAAAACCAACGAAGCGAAAATTGTCGACCTGAAAGGGAAGCTGAATCAGGCCGCCTCGAATCGCGAGTTCGACATTTTCAAGGGACAGATCGAAGCCGACAAGGTCGCCAACAGCGTCCTGGAGGATGAAATCCTCGAAGCCCTCGAGAAAATCGACGGTGTGCAGGTCGATATCAAGAAGCTCGAAGCGGAAGTGGTCGCCGCCCAGGCCGACGAAAGCAAATTCTCCGCCGAAGTCGACCGCAAACGGGGTGGGCTGGACGAAAAGCTGAAGGCGTTGCAGGCCGAGCTGCTCGTTGTCGAAAACGACATTCCCCCCGAAATTCTCCCGGCGTACAGGCGACTGGTTCAGGCGCACGGAGCCGGGGCTTTGGCCGCCGTCGAGAACGCGACCTGCACCTCGTGCTATGTTCGCCTCACGTCACAAAACGCGGTCTCCATTCTGTCGGGGACCATCATGTTCTGCCGAACGTGCGGCAGACTGCTGTTCGCCAAGCCGGAAGAGGCTTGAGTCTGTAGGGATCCCGCAAATGGCCGTTCGTCCAGCGAAGTCGCGGAAGCCAGTCACCCCGAATGGCCCGCAACCGGGCGACTCAGCGATCCCCACGATCGGTCAGTACCTCATCCAGCGACTGCAGGACTATGGGCTGGAACACGTCTTCGGGATCCCGGGCGATTTCATTCTGCAGTTCTACGCGCAACTGTGCGAAAGCCCGATTCAGGTGGTGGGCTGCACCCGGGAGGACAACGCCGGCTACGCCGCCGACGGTTATGCCCGCGTGCATGGGATGGGGGCGGTCTGTGTGACGTTTAGCGTCGGTGGATTGAGTACCTGCAACTCGATCGCCGGCGCGTATGCCGAGAAGTCGCCCGTTGTGGTCATCAGCGGCGCACCGGGGGTCGACGAACGGCGGAGCGATCCGCTGCTGCACCACCGGGTGCGCGACTTCAACACTCAGCGCGAAGTGTTTGAAAAGATCACGGTCGCCTCGGCGGCGCTCGACGATCCGCTGACGGCGTTTCGTGAAATCGACCGCTGTCTGGCGGCGTGCAAACGATACAAGCGACCGGTCTATCTTGAGCTGCCGCGCGATCGGGTCAATACCCGGGGAATCTATGCACACACACCGGTCGAGGAGCGCCCGGTGAGCAACAAGGGGGCGCTTCGCGAGGCGCTCGCCGAGGCGGCCGAGATGATCAACGAGTCGCAACGGCCGATTCTGATCGCTGGCGTGGAAATGCACCGGTTCGGTCTGGGAAACGAGGTGGTCAAGCTCGCTGAGAAGCACGACATTCCCATGTGCGCCACCCTGTTGGGCAAGTCGGTCGTCAGCGAGAAACATCCTCTGTACGTCGGCATCTATGAAGGGGCGATGTGCCGGGAGCCGATCCGCAAGTTTGTCGAAGAGAGCGATTGCCTGGTTCTGCTCGGCACGTTCATGACCGACATCGACCTGGGGATTTATACGGCGAACCTCGATTTCGCCAAACGGATTCTGGTGACGAGCGAAACACTGCAGATTCGGCATCATCATTACCACGACGTGCTGCTCCCCGATTTTGTGAAAGGTCTGCTGAAGGCGGAATTGTCGCCCCCCAAACGCAAGATCCCCGCGACCTGCCGACGGGAAGAGACCGAGTTCGTCCTGGATTCCGACGCCCCGGTGACGACCCGCAGACTGTTTCAGCGGATCAATGAGCTGCTGGATGAGAACATGGTAGTGGTCGCCGACGTGGGGGACTGTCTGTTCGGGGCGGCGGATCTCACGATTTACCGGCACACCGAGTTCATCAGCCCGGCGTATTACACGTCCATGGGTTTCGCGATCCCGGCAGCGGTCGGGGCGCAGTTCGCGAATCGTAAATTGCGGCCGATTGTGCTGGTGGGGGATGGCGCGTTTCAGATGACCTGTCTGGAGCTGTCGACGGCGGTTCGGCACGATTTCAACCCCATTGTCCTGGTGTTGAACAACAAAGGGTACACCACGGAACGCTTTCTGCATGAAGGGGAGTTCAACGACATTCTGAACTGGGAGTACCACCGGCTGCCCGACCTCTTGGGAGGGGGCTGGGGGTTCGAGGTCTTTACCGAAGGAGATCTCGACAAGGCGCTCAACGCGGGACTCGCCAACAGCGACAAGTTCAGCCTGCTCAACATTCATCTCGACCCCGCCGACATCAGCCCGGCGCTGGAACGCCTGGCGAAATCGCTCTCGAAACGGCTGTAGCCCATGTCGGCGATCCCTGTCACCACGCGCGAGGAAGAGGCCCGGCGGGATTTAGGGGCCACCCAGATTTCTCCAAGACTGGCCCGGGGTTTGTGTTTCGGGTTTCTGCTGGCGATCGTCCTCGTGGGGCTGTTGGAATTGTGGCGGGCCAAGGTCGACGGAGCGATCGACAAGGCGCGCGCCGACCAGCTTGAGCAGCGGGGCACTCTCTCGAAGCTGTGCCGGCCGGTTCAGCGGTGGCTCTCGCGATCCGTGGGGATGACATCCGCAGGCGTCGTTCCGGGAGAGGGAGGCTGGTTGTACTTCGATCGCGATCTGGCGCATCTGACTGGTCCCGCTGTACTCGATTCCACGCGGCTTGACCATCGCAGACTTGCTGAACCGGGAATTGAGCCAGATCCGCTTCCCGCGATCATCGACCTGCATCAGCAGTTGAGCCGCCGGGGGATTCGGCTGATTGTCGTGCCGGTCCCGTCGAAAGGGACGATTGACCGCCAGCCCTTACTCGCCAATCAAGAGATCGCGGTGTTGCCGGAGAACGGTTCGTTTCGCGAGATTCTGGCCCGACTCGCCGGCGCCGACGTGGAAACGGTGGATGTCGCGTCTCTGTTGGATACGGACGACCGCAAGGCGTACGTTCCCCGTTTTCTCGCGACCGATTCGCATTGGAATCCGTCTGCAGTCGACCTGGTCGCCCGGCATCTCGCGGGCCGGCTTGGTTGGGACTCGCCCGTGGGAGCGTTTCAGGAATCGGTCATGAGAATTGAGGGGGTGGGGGATCTGGCGCGACGACTGGATCCTGGGGGATTTTGGCGGGAATCAGTAGAAATCCAGCCGGTCACGCCGCTGTGGAAGTGGAGCGCGCCTGAGAGTGACTCTCGGCGGGAGAGCCGGGGGGCACCCATTGTGCTGCTGGGAGACAGTTACACGAACATCTATTCCGATTCTGGGTTGAATTTTGGTGAGAATGCCGGGTTAGCCGAGCGGTTGTTGTTTCATTCGCAAGAGCCGGTCGATTCGATCGCGTTGAACGCGGGTGGGGCGGTCGCGTCGCGGCGGGAATTCGCGCGGGCCTGGCGGAGAAACCCGGAACGTTTTGCAGATTTGAAAGTGGTCGTTTGGGAGTTCGCCGTCCGGGAATTGTCGTTTGGAGACTGGTCGCGGGTGGAACTCCCGCCGTCGAATTTGGTCGACTCGGATGCGGGACCGACTCGGACTTTGTCATCGGAATCTGCGTCTGATCCGGTGACAATCACGCTAAAGATT
>CAMATH010000006.1 GCA_945860955.1 Planctomicrobium piriforme | reverse complement strand
TCGACTGTTTCTGGGACATGTTGATTTCGTTCGCCATCGTCGTCTCCTGGGTGTGGGAAAACACCCAGCGTACGACTTGCGAACTCTCCTGCCCCCCTGGCCGGATTTGAGGCGCCCCTCACTGGCCGGTTTTGGGCGCCCAATGACATCCAGGATGGTCGTTGGCGAATTGTCGCGGGTTTTCAGCATCGGGGAAAATGTTGATCATGAACGGATGTGGCGTTAAGTCGATTGACGAAAACAGCGTATTTCCCGAGCTGCGCCTGTCAGGAAGCGGTTGTCGATCAGCGTTTTCTGACGGGCGTGGCTCTGCGGCAACGCCTCTCGCTTGGTCGTGCGCAGAACTGAAAAAACTCTCGCGGCGGGGCTGTCACACCTCCTGCCACCGGTGCCAGGTTCCTGCGGAAGGGATGGACGGACCCCGCCGCGAGGGGGTGAGGTCGGTTGCAGCCGTAGCACAGGCAGTTTGCGTGCCGACTTGTTTGAAAACGGTGGGTTTTTGACTGGGGTGACTTTGAGGCGGCTGAAAATGGAGGGTTTTGGGTGGGCCGTGCCGTTTTGGAAGTGGGGGGCGATTACCGCTTCCTGACGGGCGCGGCTCGGATGCCGCTTCGCGGCAGAGTTGCCATTGGCGTTCGGTGGCATTCGGTGGCGTGAAATGGCGGCAAACCCGCCGTCACTGGTGGTTTTGCCGCCGGCTGGGAACTGGCGGCTATTCCCCGAGCCACCACCGTCGTTTGGGCAACGGCTTTCCTTCAAACACCTTGAACGGACACTGCATCAACGCCTCCCGCAGCTCCTCCATCGAATCGGTGATGATCATCCGGTCGACATCCGCCGGATCAATTGTCCCGGCTCGCACCATGTCTTGTCTCAGGAAATCAAACAGCGGCCGCCAGTAATCGACACCCATGAACACGACGGGAAAGTCGAAGATTTTGCGCGTTTGAATCAGTGTGGCGGCTTCGAACGCCTCGTCCATCGTGCCGTAACCTCCCGGCAGGATCACGAACGCCTGCGAGTATTTCACCAACATCACCTTGCGGACGAAGAAGTACTTGAAAGTCACCACCTGATCGATGTACGGGTTGTGCGCCTGTTCCTTGGGCAACACGATATTGCAGCCGATCGACCTCCCTCCGACATCTTTCGCGCCGCGGTTGGCCGCCTCCATGATTCCCGGCCCGCCTCCGGTCATCACGTTGAAACCCATTTTTGCGATCTCGGCTCCCGCCGTTCGCGCGAGCTGGTAATGCGGATGCGTCTCGGGGAATCGCGCCGACCCGAACACCGTCACACAGGGTCCAAGAAAGTGGAACCGGCGGAAGCCGACGATGAACTCCTTGAGGATTCGCAGGACCCGCATCAGCTCGGCAATACGGGAGCGGGGGCCTTCCAGCAGCAGGCGGTCTTCCTCAAGCCAGACCCGGCGGGCTTTCGCGGCTTTCCCCGCGGAAGCCGTGGGAGCATTGTCGAGTGGTGCCGAGACCGGGTCGGTCGCCTGAATCGGATCTTCCATAGGTCGTGCTGTCCGTTGGGAATCGGGTCTGGTAGAATCATCCGTCTACCTGGCGCATTCAAAGGGTGCTATTGAACCGCCCTTGGGACTTTGAGTCGAGACGAAATGGCTGAGTTTGTGGAAATTGACGGGATCCGGGTCTTTCTCGGGAAGCCCGACACGTCGCCCGGCGAGTGGATCGGGCAACGCGAGATCCTGAAACAACTGCTCGCGTGCTGGCTGGTGGTCGACCCGCGCGACCGACCGCTCAGTCCGCGCATTGTCGGAATGCCGGGCATCGGCAAAACGACGCTGGGGATGGCGGCGGCTCAGGTGCGCAAGCAGCCGCTCTACATCTACCAATGCACCTCCGACACCCGCCCGGAAGATCTGCTGATCACCCCCGTACTCGCCGAAAGCGGGAAGATCATCTACCACGCGTCGTCGTTGGTGACCGCGATGATTCGGGGGGGCGTCTGCATTCTCGACGAGGGAAACCGCATGAACGAGAAGTCGTGGGCCAGCCTGGCTCCGCTGCTCGACCATCGCCGGTATGTTGAATCGATCGTGGCGGGAATCACCATACCGGCTCATCCCGATTTTCGCTGCGCCGTCACCATGAATGACGACGAATCGACGTTCGAAGTTCCCGATTACATTCTCAGTCGACTGCAACCGACGTTGACGGTCGGCTACCCCGCCCGGCAGGACGAACTGTCGATACTGAAATACCATCTTCCGTTCGCGGAAGCCGAGATGCTGAACCTGACGGTGGAATTCCTGCAGGCGGCTCACGCGCTCAAACTGGACTTCTCCACACGGGACGGACTCTCGATTCTGCGGTACGCGCTCAAACGGATCGCGCAGGATCCGACCCATCCCGTCGCCAAAGACGTCGCCTGGAGCGAGGCGGTCATGCGCTGCCTCGGGGACGAGGCTCTCAATCTCGATGAACTCGCCCGCCGCAAGTCGCGTACGCTGGGTGGTTCCGCCGTTCCGATGGGCCTGGGGGACTTCTTCTTCAATCCCGACGATCCGCTGCATCCCGACAATCTCGAAGACGACGATGACGAGGAAGACGACGACGAGACATGAGTGGTAGCGAAGCGACATTGCTGCGGTTCAGTCCGCGGATCACCGCGCTCCCCGTGATCCACGGCTCGGGGGATTTCGCGATTGAAATCCGTCGGCGGATGCTCGCCGAGTCTTTCGACTGTCTGGCGATACCGCTGCCCGAGTCGTTTCAATCGGATGTGGAACGGGCGGTCGCCGACCTGTCGGCCGTGGGGGTGGTGATTCAGCGGGAATACAGCCGATTTTCGGTGGAAGAGTGGACACCGGAAACGGATGCGCGAGAGTCGGAACAGCAAAACCCGTCCGCGAGCTATGTCCCCATCGATCCGTGTCAACCGGTGATCGCCGCGTTGCGTCTGGCACTCGATGAGCGCATTCCCCGGCGGTTCATCGATCTGGAGACTGCTCATTTTGAACCTCGTTCACAGATTCTTCCCGACCCGTATGCGCTCAAGCAGACCGGTCTCGAGAAATTCGCCGCCGCGGTGTTGCCGGTCACCCCCCGCCCGACAACGAAACAGGCGGTCGACCGCATTCAGACCATGGCCCGGCGGTTGCACGATCTCGAACGCAAATACCGCTCGATTCTCTTTCTGTGTTCGTTCACCGACTGGCCGTGGTTGAAGGAAGCGTACGACGCCCAGACGCCGGCCCTCGACGACGAAGAGGTCGAACCGACCGAACGCTTGAATCCGGCTCCCAACACGCTGTTGTTTCTGCTGGGAGAATTGCCCTATATCACCGGGCTGTACGAGCGAGCCCGGGCGGAACTGGATGACGACGAAAACCTCTCGGTGGACGGCGTCAAAGAATTGCTGCTGGCCGCCCGCGATCACGACCGGGCGAGCCATGGCCGTCGGGCTCGCAAACTCTCGCCGCAGCGGATGGCGCTCTATCTGCGTTATGTGCGGAATCTGGCGTTGATCGAACGCCGGATGACACCGGATCTGTACACGTTGATCGTCGGTGCCCAACAGATCGGCGGAGACCAGTTCGCCGCCTCGCTCGCGGAAGTTTCCAGGAACTACCCGTTTCCCGCCGTCGGGGATCATCCCACAATCGCGTTGGGGGTCGGGCGCGGTCGGCTGGACGACGGGACGGTTCTCGAACTGAAAAGCCGGCTCGAAGGCCCCGCGGTGACCTGGCGCACACTGCAACTGAAGCGGCAGCCCAACCGGGTTCGTCAGGACGAATGGCGGACGCGCTGGAATCCCTATTCGCATTGCAGTTGGCCACCCGAGGACGTGGCGATCGAGAAATTCCGGACGCATGTCAAAGACAAAGCCCGGCAGTTGCTGGGGCTGGATCTGGCCCGGACCGAGAAATTCACCACCAGTCTGCGTGACGGTCTCGATCTGCGCGAGACGCTTCGCAACTGGCACACCGGCGACCTGTACGTGAAGGTGATGCCTCCCACGCGCGGCTCGCTCGACTGCGTGATCATGTTGTTCGACTCGCCAGCCGACCCCCGCGACTATCCGTGGCGGGTCACCTGGCACGCGGAACATCACGACGAATCGACACTGGCGCTCTTCGCCACCGATTTCTCCAAAGAAATGGTCGGACCGGGGATCGCGCTCGCGACGTATGGCGGGGCGATGTTTCTCTTTCCCCCCCGACCCATCGACGACATCTGGACCGACCGTCGGCTCAACTTCACCGATACTCTGGAAGAACGCCTCGTCGCGGCCGGCTGCCTTTACAGCGAACACAAACATATCGCCATCCTCAGCGAGAGTCCCCCCGGACCCGGTTTCCGACAGCTCGCCCGGAAGTACGGCAAGAAACTGCTGCACGTCCCGCTGTCGCATTTCAGTCAGGAGATGATTTCGCAACTGCGGCTGGTGCATGTCCTCAACGGTCGCAGCGTGCGCAGTTACGCGGCCGACTTCATTCGTAAAGCGTAGCTGTGCCGGGGGCCACCCATGGATCGACCGAATTCTGAAGAGCGTGAACCCGCGCCTGGCGCAACCAACCCGGATGCCGACCTGCTCGCCGCGCTCCGGCTCAATCTGATCGATGGCATCGGACCGCGCACCCAACAGGTTTTGCTCGAACATTTCGGAACGGTGGAGGCGATTTTCGCTGCTGAGCGGGAAGAACTGTTGGCGGTCGACGGAATCGGTCCGAAACTGGCCGCCTCGCTCATCGCGGCAAAGCACTCGCGCGGCGCCGAGAAGGAACTCGCATTGTGTCGGGAGAAGGGGGTCACGCTCTACCGGCGGGGAACTCCCGAATACCCGAAATCTCTGGAGGAAATCGCCGACCCGCCCCCGGTGCTGTATTGCCAAGGGGCGTTTCGGCCGCAGGACCAACTGGCGGTCGCGATCGTTGGATCCCGACGTTGCACACTCTATGGTCGGCAGGTGGCCGAGCGACTGGCGGGGGCACTGGCCCGCGCGGGACTGACCATTGTGAGTGGTCTGGCCCGGGGCATCGACGCGGCGGCTCATCAGGGGGCGTTGGCGGCCGGGGGACGAACCATCGCTGTTTTGGGGACGGGACTGCACGAGATCTATCCGCCGGAGCATGCTGAGCTGGCGCAGGAAGTGGCGCAGAACGGCGCGGTTCTCACCGAAAACCGCTTTCATCAGCCGCCGCTTCCCGGTCTGTTTCCGCAACGGAACCGCATCATCAGCGGCCTGTCGCTGGGGGTGATTGTCGTCGAGGCGAACCGGAATTCCGGAGCGCTGCACACCGTGCGGCACGCGAACGAGCAGGGACGCGACGTCTTCGCCGTCCCGGGGCGAATCGACAGTCTGGCGAGCGCCGGCTGTCACGACATTATCCGGGATGGCGCGATATTGGTCCGTGATCCCAACGATATCTTGCAGGCGCTCGGTCCATTGATGGCACCGGTCGCGACCGCGATCGACACGACAATTCTCACACCACGGGAACTGGTTCTGGACGATCAGGAACGGCGGGTGTTGAATCTGGTGACGATCGACCCGGTCCCCGTCGATGAGATTCTCCGCAAAGCCGACCTCGACGCCTCACGAGTCCTGTCGACTCTGACGGTGCTTGAGATGCGGCGACTGGTGAAGCGTCTGCCGGGCGGGCAGGTCTGTCGAATTGTCTGACAGCCCCGATTCCACGGGATCCCGCCCGATGCCTGAACTTCTTCCCGGCCGTTACCGCCACTACAAGGGGAACGACTACCTTGTGATCGGCGTCGCCCGGCACAGCGAAACCGAGGAGGAACTGGTCGTCTACCGCCCCGATTATGGAGACCGCGGCCTGTGGGTTCGTCCGTTGGGGATGTTTCAGCAATTGGTTGAGGTCGCAGGGGAATCGGTCCCGAGGTTCCGATATCTTGGGCCGACATGACGAGATTCGAGACCATCCAGACATGGAGACTTTCGGTAAGGATCCGAGAAGAAATAACTTGCGCGATTTGAGACAGCGTCGCCCCAACGGGGGCGCGACAAGCCAGCCCAGGGTAGAGCGAAGCCGCGTTAGCGGTTGAGCGCCGCCTTGGGGGGAGGCCAGTGTTGTTAACCGTCAAGCCCCAACGGGGAGGGACAATCGTCCGAAGGTTCGCGAAGATCGTCGACCTACAGTCAGAGTCAATGAAAACGACGACATAATTCGGCCGAGAACGCAATGTCGATGCTCTAGGGTTGTCTCGCCCCTATTGGGGCTTTTCTGTACTTGCTTGACCCTGAACCCAGGGCGGCGCTTCCCGCCCTTTGGGCGTAGCGCTCTGCCCTGGGCTGGCTTGTTTGGCCCTTTCAGGGCAAAACGCGTTGCCGCACTGAATCCTGTAAAATGACGGATTGGGTCTTGGACGGACGCTCAGCGCGGCTCAATGCCAGATCCCCGTAATGACCCATATTCAACCGATTCAGTCCTCCTCCTCTACTGCACCCACGGTGATCCCCATGCGACGCTTGCTTCCCTGGTTTCTCGCCTGCCTGCTGGTGACCTCGACGGTGAATGCCGCCGACAAGCCGGTTCGGGTTTTCATTCTCGCCGGGCAGTCAAACATGGAGGGAAAGGCCCCGAATGCGTTGCATGACCATCAGGCGACCGATCCCAAGACCAAGGAACTGTTCAGCCACCTGCGGAAGGATGACGAGTGGATCGTCCGGGACGACGTATTCATCAAGTTCCTGGATCGCAAAGGACCGTTGACGCTCGGCTTCGGTTCGCCCGGCCGGACCGGAGCGGAATTGGAATTTGGCACCGCGATGGGAAATTACTTCGAGGAACCGGTGCTGCTCATCAAGTCGGCCTGGGGGGGACACGCACTCTACAGACAGTTTCGCTCTCCGTCCGCAGGATTCCCCGCGGACGAAGTGCTGCACAAAGAACTCGATCAGGCACAAGCCGCCGTTCGAAACAGTAATGAAAAGAACAAGAAGGACGATCCGCTTCCGACCCTGGAGGATATCAAGAAAGGCTACGGCACCTCGTATCGGCAGATGCTCGACGAGGTCAAAACCGTTGAGGAAAAACTCGGCGAACTGTTTCCCGAACTCCAGGGACGCACGCTTCAACTCGCGGGATTCGTGTGGTTTCAGGGCTGGAACGATCAGTACGGCGCAGAGAATGAATACGCCTCGAATATGGAACACTTCATTCGCGATGTCCGCCGGGATCTCAAGTCACCCAAGCTGCCGTTCGTGATCGCGGTGATGGGGCAGAACGGTTCCAAGCCCGCTTCCGGTCCCATGCTGACGATTCAACGTGCCCAGTTGGCGATGAACGACACCCCCGACTTTCAGGGAAATGTCAAGGCGTTTCGGACCGACGTCTTGGTCGACAAAGCCGCCGAGGAACTCTATCCCACGTGGAAAATGAACCTGGAACAGTGGAAGCTGACCGGTGGAGACCATCCCTACCACTATCTCGGAAGCGCGATCTGGTTCAACCGGATTGGCGCAGCGATGGGGAAGGCGATGTCGGAATTGCTGGGTGATTGAACCTATTCCCGGCTTGGAATGACTTTATACTCCGCACGGTCCGCGTTGAGACATTTTGATGTAACCGCGCCCGTCAGGAAGCGGTATCAAACTCCCGCTTCCTGACGGGCGCGGCTCCCCGAAATTGTTTCGTTTCCGGCCGTGCGGGGTATAGCCGGGAAAGATCGGTTGATTCATCACGGTTTCGCGACGAGAATGGAAGCCGATCTCCGCTGTTCCTTGGGTTCCATGCGACATGCCGCCGGTGTTCTCACGACGTGAACTGCTGCGAACGACCGCCTGCGGGTTTGGTGCCCTCGCTGCGCAGGCGATGTCGGTACCGAAATCGGCTGTCGCCGCGAACGCGCTCGCAACGGGACCGCATTTCACGCCGCGGGCCAAACGGATCATCTTTCTGTTCATGCAGGGGGGGCCGAGTCAGGTCGACACGTTCGACTACAAGCCCCGGCTCGCTGAGGATGACGGCAAGCAGATGCCGTTTGACGACTCCCGGGTGATCGCCAACACCGGCCAGCGGGGTTCGTCCCAGCGGGTGATGAAGTCGCCGTGGTCGTTTCGGCAGTACGGCGAATGTGGTCAGTGGGTTTCGGAGTTGTTTCCGCAGGTCGCGACCCGCGTCGATGACCTGTGCTTTCTGAAAGGAATGCGGACGGAAGGAGTCGCGCACGGACCGGCGACGTTGTTTCTGCACTGCGGTTCGACCAACCAGATCCGCCCTTCGTTCGGTTCGTGGGTCACTTACGGCCTGGGGACGGAGAATGAGAACTTGCCGGCGTTTGTGTCACTCGCTCCGTCGGCGGGCAATGGCGGACCACGCAACTACGGAGCAGCGTTTCTACCCGCCCGATTTCAGGGAACCGCACTGGGACGCGCCGGCTCGCCAGCGGAACAGGCGACGATTCGCAATCTCCGTCGACTGGACGACAGCTCGGCTCAGCAGCGACGCCAGCTTGATCTGATCCGTGACCTCAACGCGGAGCAGGCGGCCGCCGCTCCTCCCGACGCCGAGTTCGACGCGCTCATTGACTCGTACGAACTCGCGTGGCGGATGCAGGCCCATGTTCCCGATGTCCTCGACCTGGGATTCGAATCGCAGGCGACACAATCTCTGTACGGGATTGGTGAACGCGAAACCGACCAGTACGGCCGGCTCTGTCTGATGGCGCGGCGGCTGTGTGAAGCGGGGACGCGGTTCATTCAGGTCACCTACGGAGACAACACCGCGAACCCCGCGTGGGACCAGCATTCCAATCTTCCCAAGCATGCCGACCACGCCCGCGCCGTCGACAAACCGATCGCTGGCCTGCTGACGGACCTCGCACAACGGGGCTTGCTGGACGATACGCTGGTTTGGTGGGGAGCCGAATTCGGGAGGACACCCTACGCCGAGAAGAACGGCACCGGGCGCGATCACAACCCTCAAGGCTTCACGACTTGGCTGGCGGGGGGAGGAGTGAAAGCGGGTTTTTCGTTCGGGGAGACCGATGAATTCGGCCATCAGGCGGTGCGCGACAAAGTTCACATGCACGACCTGCACGCGACGCTGCTGGAGCTATTGGGCCTTGACCACGAACGCCTGACCTACCGCTCCGCGGGCCGGGACTTTCGCCTGACCGACGTACATGGTCGGGTGGTTGAACCGATTTTCGCGTGACCAACTCTCCACAAGATCATGCATCAGTGATGCGGCGAAAATCGGGCGGCACGCCGCTATTGCAGACCGCCGCCGATTCCACCGCCGCCGCCCCCACCAACTCCCCCGCCTCCACCCAGACCCGTTCCGCGGCCCGCGCCGGTCAGGAATGAGAAGGTGAAGACGTCGGTGATCGTCGAGAACGTCGGTGACATGGACAGTCGCACGTAGCGACGGTCGGCCGAGACTACCGCCAGCGCGGTATTGGAAATCCCATCGGGCAGAATCTGAATCACTGGCTGATATCCCACGTCCCCCGCCGCCTGGCGACGGTTGCGATCGGCGAGCGCCGCCGACTCCTTGCGACGCGCGTCCCGTTCTCCACCTGCAACCTCGGCTCCTCCTCGCCGCGGTCGCTCCTCCGACTTCAGCAAAGGAACCCATCCCAGTTCCTTCAGCCGTCCCCGATTCAGCGAGACCCGAACGACGCGATCCTCCGCGGCCAGCTCGATCGACTGTCGATCTTCGACTTCCTGCGGAGTTCCCTGGTAACGAACGATCCGCAGAACCGCCCGCTTTCCGACAACGTTCCCGGCGTTGTACCGAACTCGCAACCGGTATTCGCCCGGAAGTCCCCGCGGGCAGACGTAGCGGTCAATGCAGTCTTTCTGGTCGGCCCCATGGCCGTCATGTGCCAGGATCCCTCCGCCCGGAGTCTGTGGATTGTCAAATGAGCAAACGGTTCCCCCCGGTTCCTCGACAATCAGATCGAGGTCTGCTTTGCCGCTCCAGGTCAGCTCGACGAAGAGATCGCGCTGGCGGGCGCCGCGCACCGCCTGCGCGAGTCGATCAGCCTCCTCGGTCCGGTCACTTTTGCGGAGCTTCGCGTCGAGCGCGTCGGTGATCGCGATCGCGTCTCGGTGCAGTTTCTCGTAGTCCTTGTGCCAGCCACGCTGCAGGATTCCCGTCACTGCCCAGATCGCCCCGTCGACGTTGTCACTCTCGCCCGCCAGGCGGATTCCCATCACATACGGCTCCGGCCGGGTCGGGTCCACCTGTGACGCGTGACGGTACAGATCGAGCGCTTTGTCTTTCGATCCGTAGCGGGTCAGAAAGGCCGCCGTGTACATGAGATTGGCGGGATCGGTCTGACTGTCGATCATCGACAACAGCACCCGGCGGACCTCCTCGGCCGGCCGCCCGATCTGTTCCATTTCCAGAGCGAGGACCGTGTACATCCACGGTTGCCCCTGGCCGTTTCGCAGAGCCGCTTCGAGGCAGGCGACCATGTCGGCTGGCTTTTTCGCCTGATGGAGCCGCAAGACGACGTCGGCGACGTCACCCGCGTGCGGCTTATTGTCCGCGAAATACTGTTCCCAGGCTTCGTCGACGGGGAGCTTTTCGTTGGGATTCAGCGGCAGTTTCCGCGCGACGCGGGCCTTTTTCGCTGGCGCTGGCGAGTCGGCGGGATCTGATTCCGATTTGTCCTGGGCCAAAACGGCCACAGCGATGTCAGCCGACCGGGGCTGACATCGCTGTGGAATCAGTGAGCTGAACGCGGGGGAAATTGCCGGCACTGCGCCGACCTCCCCGTTTATCAGTCGTTCGTCAGTTTTTTTTTCAGCGTGGTTGCCGGGGTGCGCGGAGCGGCCGAGTCGATGTCGAAGAAGCCACCGCCACCACCGCCTTGACCACCACCACCGAAGCCACCACCACCACCCTGCTGGCCGCCACCCTGCTGGCCGCCGCCACCACCCAGGCCGCCACCGATCCCGCCGTTACCACCACCGAATCCGCCACCGCCCGAACCGGACAGCATTTGCGGAGCGATGACCAGGTCACCCACAGGATAGACGCGGGGCTTGATGCTTCCTTCTGCCTCGGCGATCGCTGTCGTGGTGATCTTCATCACTTCGTCTTCGATCAGCCACGTGAGGTCTTTGCCATTCAGCAGCAGCTTCAGGATGCTGCGGAGCGTCACGCCTGAGAGGTTCAGATTGACGTTTTCTTCGTTCATGTCGGCGGTCAGATTCGCATCTTCGATCGCCTTTTGATCGATCACGATGTCGATGCCGGCTGACTTGGCCAGGAATTCAATCGCGTCCTTCAACGAAGTGTCGGCGAAGTTGACGTCCGTCGGCCGACTGAGCGCTTCCCGCAACTTTTCTTCCTTCGGGCTGTACTTGGTCAGGTCGACCGAGTTCCACTTCTTCCGACGCTGTGTGAGCTGCTGCCACACTTCCGGCGGGGGATACAGCAACGGCGGTTCGTCGGGAAACGGCACGTGGGCCTTTTCCACCAAGTACAACGATTCGAGGAACTTGTCGCTACGGAGCAGCCGCAACCGCATGATCCGGTCAAGCTGGTTCGCCGCCTCGGTCACGAAGATCGACTGCCAAGACACCCCGTTGTACGGAGCGACTTCAATCGTGGTCCGGGCGACCAGTTCGGCTTGCTCGAACGCCATCTCGTTGCCGGTGAACCCCTCGTTCATCAACGCCCGGACTTTTTCAATCAGGCTGGTGAGCCGTTCGTCGCGAAGGACCAGTTGGTCCGCCGTCAGACGCTGCGACTCCAGGGCGGCGAGCTGTTCCAACGCGTAGATCCGCTGTGCTTCGACCTGCTGCTGCACGGTCATCAGCTCTTCGATCTTCTTCTGGACGCGAATACGATTCGCTTCGCGGTCGTTTGAGTCGACGTCGGTCGACGAGTTGATGGTGTTGAGCATCCGCTTAAGTTCGCTCAAACCGACTTCCGGCTCGCGCCGTTTCGATTTGTCGATGTCGGCGAGCTTCCGCTTCACTTGCTGATTCAACTGCTGACCACGGACCCGCTTCGCTTCGACTTCCTGGTCAACAATGTTCTCATCGCGAGCCGACGCGTCGGAAGGTTCCGCCCCCAGACCCGGCTCGGGGGGACCACCAAACTGCACTGTGCGAATCTTGCCGCGAAGTTTCTGCGACGCAGTCAGAATCTGGTCCGCCTGGTCGTTCTCGGGATCGGCCTGACGAATCGCCCAGGCGATTTGCTCGGCTTCATTCAATTTCCGTGTCTGGATCGCCCGCTTACCGGCGGCCGACATGAACGCCATCTCGTCTTCGAATTCTTGCAACGCCTGGTGCAACAGATCGGTCCCCGCGACCGCGATCGACAGTCCGTCGTCACTCTCGGCGACCGACCACACCCGCGACAGGTAGGTATTCCCCTTCTGATTCACCGCCGGCTTGACGGTCCATTCCATCGTGCGGCCATCGACCTGCGCCCGAACGACCACGCTCGCGGCGACTTCACCCTTGCCGAGCAGAATCGCGTCGCGATCGGCACGCAGAGGCGGGCAGACGTGAGGCAACACGCGGTCGACTTCTGGGCTGATCGTCAGCGATTCCGGGTACAGCACGAGGGCCGTCGCGGCGCGGGACAGTCGGCCACCCAGTTCAGCGGGAGTGACGCGGGAGTCGTCCAGAATCTCGTCGAGCAGCAGCACCCCCCCGGTGTGTTCGGCAAGAACTCCGAGCGTGCGGTGATCGATTTGCGGTCCGACCGCGTAGGAGTGAACGGGAATCTGTCGGTCACGCAGGTCGGCAATCAGGTCACGCATTTCCTGCGTGGCGACGATTCCCGCTGTACTCATGCCATCGCCGATGTAAACGATCGAGCCGGCCCGTTCTTTCGAGAACGATTGCAGCGACTTTTCGATCGCCGGCCGCAGATCCGACGCACCGAGCGGAACACGCTTGGCCAGTTTCGCCAAAGCGGCTTTCGCTTCGGCAGACTGCGGAGCGGCGAAGTCAGCCGAGAGGGGGGCGATTTCGCTGTCGATCGCGATCAGCCGCACGCGGTCCGACGCGGGGAGCGACTTCAGCAATTCGCCAACCACCGCGATCGCCTGGCGACGATGTTCACCCGCCTGTGACGCCGAGGTATCGATCAACACAATGTGATCGCGAGCCGGCCCCGCCCCCAATCCATCCGGGCGAATCGCCAGAGCGAAGAAGCTCTCGCCTCCGGGGTGCTGGTAACGAATCAGTTGGGCGGCGCGATCGCCGACGGGACGAACCCGCTCGGCGGCGTTCGACCAGACGCACAACCCACCAAGGGCTACAACGGCCGCCGTGCGGACGGCATATCTGGCACGGGCTAGCATTTCGCAACTCCGAAAGAAAACTTGCAATGCGTGGAACCGCAGGACGGGATCGATTGCTGGATGGTCGGGAATTGGCGCGGACCTTCCGAGGCAATTTCCATTGTACAGAGAGTCTCGACCCGAGATGAAGCAAAATCTTTCAAAAAATCTCCAAATTACCCCACTCTCCCGGAACCCCCGTTTGCGATACCGATTGCGCCCGCTTTCGCGGCTTCAATTCAAGGGAAGATGCTCCCCGAGCGAACTTTACCACGTTTGGACCTCATTTTGGCGTGCGGTGTGTGATGTCGAGGAAGTCGGTCGCAGCGGCGTGGAGTGATAGTTTGTGGACGGCTGCCGAGAGGTTGAGGTCGTTTCCGTGAGCCCCGTCCCCGGATGCACGCATCGAAAAATCTCTACGTGCCGGTTGGCGGGGAAGTGTCGATTTTTCGGATTGGCGGGCCGGGGACGGTTCGACCGCTGGTGTCTCGGGGACCGACGGGAGACCGTGGACTTCCCGATATTTCTCGAAGGAGTGATTGGTCTTCCCTATTCCAGTCCGCCGTCAATCATCCCACCCGTTTCAAAGGAAATACCTCAACCTGGACTCCGTCACTGGCCGCTAGGTGCCGGGGAGGGGTCGTCGGGTCGATTCCCGCCGCCGACAGGAGCGATTGTTCGCACCGCAACACACGCGCCTCCCGCACCGGGTACGGGGTGTGAGAAACGCGTCCCGAAAGCAGCGACTGATCGCGCGCCTGGGCATACAGGATGTACCGCTCCACCAGAAAATGCTCGAGCGTCCCGGGAATCGCCTGTCCTGCCGGCATCGGGCGGTTGACTTCATTCGCTCCCAGCAGTGGACCCAGCTCCATTTCGATTTCGCACCCCGTTGGCGTTGGCTCGGGCCACAGTCGGCGACTGGAATAGCGGACGATGTCCCCATTGCGGACCAGCGACATCTGCGCCCGAAAATAGGGAAGATGCCAGCCCCAGCGGGCCGCTTTGACGGCGAGGGAGTTCGACGCTTCGAGCGAGAAGAACCAGACCCCAGGATCACGTCCCTGGAAATGCACGTACGTGCGGACGTTGGTTTCGCAAAAGTACGACACCCCGGGAATCGCGGGGGACCACCAGGGGCGGACGTTAGCCATGTAAAACGGCACCAGCCCGACCCACGCCTCCCCTTCCCAGGTGTCGAGTGTCAACCCGGGGGGCAACAACGGCGTGATCATTTCCGCCGGGAGGGTCCAGTGGATGAAAGTCAGATCGCGCCAGGTGTGATACCCGGCGGCGCGTTCCACGGGACGCCGCGTCGCCGAGATCCGGTCGATTTCGGTGGGCATGGAAGCTGGCCGATCGAGTGCTGAAACAGAACCACATCACTGTGAACCGAATCCAGTCCGGCAGATTAACCTGCCGTCACTCGGGCAAGGGTTGTCCCTTGGTCTCGGGGGCGAAGGGGAGAACCAGAAGTCCAAGGATGAACACAGCACACATGGTCACACCGGCATACCGCATCGGTTCCGGCTTGTCCTTGAACACCTCGCTTGTCAGTAACCCCAGCAACGATGGCCCGATCGCGGCAACGAACCGGCCCACGTTGTAACAAAACGACGTTCCCGTGCTGCGAAGTCGTGTTGGAAACAACTCCGGAAAGTAGATCGCGTATCCACCAAACAGAGCGAGCTGACAGAAACCCATCAACGGAATCATCCAAAAGATCTGGCTGAAGCTGTCGAGGTAGGCAAAGACGGCGGCTGTCGAAAACATCGCAGCGACATACGCGATGGCGAACGCCGTCCGACGACCAATGTAATGTGTGAGATAGCTGAACCCGTAGATTCCAAAAAATGCGCCGATGTTCAACACCATCGACGTGATTCCTGCCCACAGCGTCAGGTTTCCCGCGTTGGCTTTGCCTAGCGCCGCGGACAGTTCCGGCGTCGGCAACTGCGTCTTCTTCGCTCGTTCGAAAATTGGCTGGAACCGTGGTTTGGCTGCTTCGGGAATGTCAGCCAGTGTGATTTCTGCGCTGTCGGTCGCGGCAAACAGCTTGACGAATTCCAGGGGATAACCTCCCCCGGTCGCGGCATTGAGTTTCATGACCGCCTCAGACAACTCTTTGATCGAGGGTTCACCGCCTCCAGCGGCATCCAGCGCGGCCTGAGTTCGCGGCTGAATTTCCGCCGGGAGTTCGCTCTGCGTGATTTTCCCGTCACGGTTCGTATCAAGCAACGCGATGTCGTTTGCGGCCTGATGTTTGCGCAACACCAACCGAATCAGATCCACGCTGAAAAATCCGATCCCCCACAACCCGACAACTCCCGCGAACGCCATGGTCATTCCCACGAGCGCCCTACGACGCCAGCGCGGGTCGCCAAACAGCTCGGCGTAGGAACCGCGTCGTTCGGCTGTGCCGGATTCCGCCACAGTCTTTTGCCAACGTTCCGGTTCTTTGAGACGTCGTCGAATCAAAATCGCCAGCAGAGCGGGAACGGTTCCGATCACAAACATCCACCGCCAGGCGCTACCGACGGCACCGGTTTCCTCCAATCGTCCGAGTACCATGCTGATGATTGCCGCCGTGATATTGCCAACCGCCGACAGAGCCTGCAGCAAACCGAGCGCAAAAGGTCGTGCCCGATCGGGCATCACTTCGGCAACAAGCGACACCCCAACCGCGAACTCACCCCCAACCCCCAACCCGGTAATAAACCGGTAGAACGCGAAATCCCAAAAACCGGTGGACAACGCGCTCAGTCCGGTACACAGGGAGTAAATCAGAATCGTCAACAGCATGGTCTTGGCGCGACCGATCCGGTCACCCAGCACACCGAACGCCAAGCCTCCGGTGGCCCAGCCAATCAAGAAAATGGACGTCGCGTAGCCGCCGTACAATGCGACGAGCTTATCGTCCGGGGCTCCGCCATCGGGACCATGAAGCAACGCCTTCATGGCCGGCACGCGGGCAAGGTTGAAGAGCTGTTGGTCCATCGTATCGAAGAGCCAACCCAGGGCCGCGACAATCAGCACAAACCAATGGTAGCGATTCAATTCGCGATGCCAGGGGCCGCTTGCCGGGGTCGAGGGGTTCGCCGGGGCGAGTTCTTCGAAGCCGTGCATGGAGAGTCTTTCTCGGTCGGGAGGGAATGCGGGGTTGGTCCCGTAGTACACTGGATTGCCGGGTGAATATCAAGCCGCCACCGGCCGACCCTATAAACTCACCTTGGCCCACTGTTCTTCCAGGCGTTTCTCGGAGACCGCGACGAAAGTCTTCAACTCCTGCGCGAATACCGAAACCCGAAACTCCTCGATCAGCCAGCGGAACAATTGCAGTTGCGGGTCCTGGATGCCGCGCGTCTGGTGCTGCTCGGCCCGCTGCGCGTAGGCTCGCAGAAAGGGTGCCAGTCGCTCACACGCTTTCTGGTCGCGGGCCAGTCCCCCCTGCGTCAGCTTTTCCAGCCGCACCCGGATCGCCCGGAAATATCTCGGGAACTGTTGCAGCCATTGCCAGGGGGTGGTGGTCAAATAGCCCGGCTTCGTCAACTCCTTGAACTGCAACTTCGCGTCACGCAACGCGTTTTGCAACGGCGGAGCGACCCCCACGCGGTCCAGCGCGTACTTCGCCTCCTGCTGACACTTCAGCAACGGCCCCACCAGTTCGGTGATGTCCTGAACCGCCAGCCCGATTCTCGCTCCCCCCTCACGCGCCAACGCCCCCCATTCGGCGGCGTTCACCGGTCGCACCACGGGCTTCTGGGCCTCATTGCGGTACAGCGCCCGGTCCGCGACCAGTTCGACCAGTTGTGCCTTCAGAGTCCGTTCCCATTCCAACGTCGCTCCCAGCGTTCGGCGGTCTTCGATCCCCGGGAGGTTGTTGACTTGTGTCTTCAGTTCCTTCGCGTGACTCTGCACGAACAGCCGCCGTAACCCAGACCGCGAATCCGTCGTCGCCCGAACCGCCGAATCCACCAGCCGGACGGCCACCGCCTCTCCCGTGTCGACGAGGGCGGGATATCCCTTCAACTCCAGCCCGCCACGCGTTAGTGCCACCTCCAACGGTAAGTCCCCAAAATCCCATTTCGTAACCCCCTCTTTCTTCCAGCGGGGATCATCCGCCGACATCTGCGTGAAACTCCGCGAGGCCTCGGCTCCCAAAGACTCGCGGAGCGCCGCCAGATCTCGACCCGCCGCGAGCTGCTCCCCGGCGCTGTCCACCACGCGGATATTGAGCTGTAAATGCGTCGGCAACTGAGCCGTGTTGAACAGGTCGGGGGTGATCTGTTCGCGCGACAGTCGACTCAGAATCGCCGCCACTTCGCCCGCGAAGTCCCCAACGCCAAACTTCAGCTCTTTCAAAACTCGCTGGGCGGTTTCATTCGCTGGGATCAGCAGTCGGCGGACCGGTTTGGGGAGCGACTTGATCATCGCGATCAGTTTTTCAGACAACAGTCCTGGCACCAGCCACCCCAGTCGACGCGGATCGAGCTGGTTCAAGCCCTGCATCGGCACCGTCAACGTGATGCCATCGTCACTTTCGCCCGGATGAAACCGATATTCCAGCGGCAACTGCATGTGCTGGACGGACACCGCGTCGGGAAAGTCGGCAGGCTGAATTTCCGGTGCCTCATCCATGAGCAGGTCGGACCGCTGCATCACCAGGATATCGGGCTGCTCCCACTCGATCATCTTCCGCCATTTTTCGAACCGTGCCCCGTCGAACACGTGCGGAGGGATCCGTTTGTCAAAAAACTCGTAGCGGGCCTCGTCATCTTTCAACAGCCCCGGCTGGCGGGCCTTCTTCTCGAGCGCGGTCAATTCGTCGATCAGTTGCTGATTCCGTTCGCGGAACTTGCCCGGAGTCTGGAATTCTCCCTGTACCAGCGCGTGTCGAATGAACAGCTCCCGCGACAACACCGATTCAATCGGCCCGTAGTTGACCGGCCGTCGGGCGACGATTGGCAACCCCGAGAGGGAGACTTTTTCAAACGCGCGAACGCAGGCTCGCTCGGGATCCCAGGCCGGGTCGCTGTACGACCGCTTCACCAGATGCGACGCGAGCCGCTCGATCCAGCCGGGGTCAATCTTGCCAATCGTTCGCAGGTAGCGTTTGCTCGTTTCGATCTGTTCGCCGGCGACAACCCATTTCGGCTTGTGTTGCAGCAATCCGGAGCCTGGCCACAGAAAAACCTTGCCTCCGCCTCCCACCGTGTATTCCGAACCCTCCCCCTTCATTGCCACGTTCGACAGCAATCCGGTGAGCAGCGCCCGGTGGATCGCCTGGCCGTCGTTCTTCCGCGGTCGGGGCTTCAGTCCCAATTCCGAAACCATGTCGAGCAACTGCCGATGCACGTCGAGCCATTCCTGCACCCGGTTGTACGACAGAAAATTCTGGTGGCAGGCCTTTCGAAGCGCGCTCCGGGAGAGCTTGTGTTTCAGTTCGTCGAAAAAGTCCCACAGTTTGAGATAGCTGAGAAAGTCGGACTCTTCATCCAGAAACCGCGAATGACATTCGTCGGCCGCCTGCTGCTTGTCGACCGGGCGCTCCCGCGGATCCTGCAACTCCAGGCCGGCGGCGATGATCAACACTTCCGACAGGCACGTCTCTTCCTCACCCGCGAGGACGATTCGCGCCACCCGGGGGTCAAGTGGTATCCGCGCGATCCGTCGGCCGAGTGGTGTCAGGTTCTGTTCCTCGTCGAGCGCCCCCAGCTCAAACAGCGTTTTGTATCCGTCGCGGATCGCTTCGGTCTTGGGAGGGTCGAGAAACGGGAATTCCTCGATCTCGCCGAAATCGAGCGACTTGAGCTGCAGAATGACACTCGCCAAGCTTGTTCGCTGCACTTCGGGAGCGGTGAACTTCTCGCGCGTCGCGAAGTCCTGCGGGCTGTAAAGACGCAGGCAGACCCCCGGCCCGACGCGACCACAGCGCCCTTTGCGCTGGTCGGCCGACGCTTGGGAGATTGGTTCGATCGGCAGCCGCAGCATTTTTGAGCGGGCCGAATACCGGCTGATGCGGGCTGTCCCCGGGTCGATCACATAGCGAATTCCCGGAACCGTCAACGACGACTCGGCGACGTTCGTCGCGAGGACGATTCGACGATGCGGATGCCGTGCGAAGACGCGATTCTGTTCCGAGGTTGGCAACCGGGCGTAAAGAGGCAGGACTTCGGTCTTCTTCCCCGCGCGGTCGCCGGCGAACTGCACGCCGCGCAACAGTTTCGACATATCGTGAATGTCCCGCTCGGTCGGCAGAAACACCAGCACGTCGCCATCATCGATTTCAGCAACTTCGTGCAATGCCGAAAGAATCGCCCGATCCCAGTCGGGTTCCTCATCGACCGCCCCTTCGTCTTCCGCCACCACGGGACGATACCGCACTTCGACCGGATAGGTCCGACCCGAGACCATCACGATCGGGGCCGGCCCTTGCGTTGTCGCGAAATGTTCCGCGAAGCGCTCGGCGTCGATCGTCGCCGATGTGAGAATCACCTTCAGGTCGGGCCGCTTGGGAAGCAGCCGCTTGAGGTAACCCATCAGAAAATCGATATTCAACGAGCGCTCGTGCGCCTCGTCGATGATGATGGTGTCGTACTGCGTGAGGAATTTGTCGCGTTGCGACTCGGCGAGCAGAATTCCATCGGTCATCAGTTTGATGAAGGTCTTCGGTCCCGTTTCATCGGTGAACCGGATTTTGAATCCCACGGCACCACCGATGGGAGACTTCAGCTCATCCGCCACGCGGGCCGCGATCGATCGCGCCGCGATGCGGCGGGGTTGTGTATGCCCGATGAGTCCGTCGAGACCGCGCCCCACTTCGAGACAGATCTTGGGCAACTGCGTCGACTTTCCCGACCCGGTCTCGCCGCACACGACAACGACCTGGTGGTCGCGAATTGCCTGGGCGATTTCTTCGCGTCGCGCGCTCACAGGGAGGGTGTCATCGAACGACACAGTCGGGAGCGCGGCTTTGCGTGCCTCGCGGAGCGCGACCGATTGGGCGACTTCTTCGGTCAGTTTGGCGAGATTCCGGTCAAACGGCTTTCCCGACCGGCTGGCGTCGCGAATGGCGCGCAGCCGGGATCGGAACCGGTGTCTGTCCGGCCGCAACGCCTGCCCAATCTGCCCCTCCAAATCCGTCAACGAACTCATCAACCGTCATTCCCGGGCGCTGTCTGGTGTTTCACTGTGAGGTGTCTCACTATGTTGAGTCTCTGGTGCGTCGTGTTTCCAGCGGTCTGAATCTTACGTGGATCGAACCGGTTCCGAAACCAAGACGCGGGACTCCCCGATTCGGTTCATCCCGTCTAAGATGTGGGCCGCGCGGGAATCGATCCCCGACGGAAGAGATCGCGCGACTCCGTTTCGCAACTCGCATAGGAACCGACACTGATGTTCCCACTCGTTCTCCGAAAACTCGCCTGGTGCCTGACGGCGTTTCTGGTCGTTCTGAGCAGTGATCTCGCCCGGGCCGAAGACAAACTCAAGCTGCTGATCGTCGATGGCCAAAACAATCACAACTGGAAGGCGATGACTCCCGTCATGCGGGCCGAACTGGAAAAGGCCGGTCGGTTCACGATCGACGTGGTGACGACGCCGCCGAACGGCGCTCCGAAGAAGGATTGGGACGCATTTCGGCCCGACTTCAGCAAGTACGAAGTCGTCTTGAGCAATTACAATGGAGAGCTGTGGCCCGAAGAGGTTCGCGTCGCCCTGGTGAAGTGGGTAGGAAATGGGGGCGGACTGGTGATCATTCACGCCGCCAACAACGCGTTTCCCGAATGGCCAGAATGGAATCGGATGATCGGCCTCGGCTGGCGCGACGCCAACTACGGTCCCCGCCTGACGATCGACGCCCGGGGGCTTCCGATGAAGACCGAACCAGGCAAGGGACCGGGAGCGGGTCACGGTCCGCAACATGAATATCCAATCGACATTCGCGACTCGGAACACCCCGTCACCCAGGGAATGCCGTTGCGCTGGATGCATGGTGCCGACGAGTTGTATCACGGTCAGCGCGGTCCCGCCGAGGAAATGAACGTCCTCGCGACGGCCTATTCGGCGAACGACCGCAGCGGCACCGGCGCACATGAGCCAATGATCTGGTGGATCCCGTTCGGCAAAGGCAAAGTCTTCACGACCGTGATGGGACACGTGGGTGGGAACGACACCCGGGCGATTCGCTGCCGGGGTTTCATCAGCGTGATGAACCGGGGCTGCGAATGGGTCGCGACAGGCAAAGTGACGATTCCGCTGACCGCCGACTTCCCGCCGACCCATGAGGCCCGTTTGATTCCGGAAGCGAAGTGAGATCCCCCGCGCGACACTCCCTCTCCCGTCGCGACCTGCTGGCCGCTTTTCTGGGAATTCCCGTCCTGGCGGGGTGCGATTCGCAATCCGCCAGTGTCCCGCCAGCCGGCGAACTGGTGGGAGCGGGAATTGAACTGGGCCACGCGCTCCGCGACAACCGGTTCCGGGGAGCCATTCCAGCCACCTGGCAATCGAGCGAGGTGGTGATTGTAGGAGCAGGGGTCGCCGGCCTGTCGGCGGCGTGGCGATTTTCGCGTGCCGGATTTCACGACTACCAACTGGTCGAACTGGAAGCCGAACCGGGGGGGACATCGCGGTCCGGGAGTTCCCGAGCCGGCAAGTTTCCCTGGGGTGCGCACTACCTGCCGGTCCCACAAAGTGACAATCGCGCCTTGATCACGCTGCTGACCGAGATGGGAGTTGTCTCGGGAATCGACGACCAGGGAAATCCGCAAACTGAAGAACAGACATTGTGTCGAGATCCACAAGAGCGGGTCTTTTTCAACGGTGCCTGGTATGAGGATCTGTGGTTCGCCGAGGGATTGACACCTGAAGATCTGCGGCAATTCGCCTTGTTTCACGCGGAAGTCGATCGATGGACAGCGTGGCGCGACGGGGCAGGGCGGAGGGCGTTCGCGATTCCGGTGGATCGCGGCAGCGACGACGCGGAAGTGGTTGCACTCGATCGGCAGACGATGGGAGACTGGCTGTCGGAACGGGGCATCACCTCATCGCGAGTCCGGTGGCTGGTGGATTACGCCTGTCGCGACGATTATGGGCTTACAGTCGATCAGACCAGTGCTTGGTCCGGGCTGTTTTATTTCGCGTCGCGGGTGAGTGCCCCGGGAGCCCACGCGCAACCATTGCTCACATGGCCCGAAGGGAACGGAAGGCTGGTAGCGCATCTGGCGGCCGGGGCTCATGGCAGGATCGACTCGGGTTGGGGGGTTGCCGAGATTCGTTTCGCGGACACTGCGGAAGAACGTGCCACGTCGTCACCATTGGAAATTGTGGCGGCCAATTCTGCCGGCGCGGTTCGTGGGATCCAGGCCCGGCAGGTGGTGTTTTGCGGCCCGCAGTTTCTCGCGCCGCATTTGATCGATGGATACCGAGCCGCGCGGGGCGAACTGGTTCGGGAATTTCACTACGGCTCGTGGCTGGTCGCCAATCTGACGTTACGCGATCGACCCCGCGAGTCGAGTTATCCGCTCTGCTGGGACAACGTGATCTACGATTCTCCTTCGTTGGGGTACGTCGTGAATTCGCATCAGGCAGGAGTCGATCGGGGACCGACGGTGTTCACCTGGTACTATCCGAATTGTGCCCCCGAAGCACGGGCCGCCCGAGTCACACTCGAACAACTGGGGTGGAGCGACTGTGCCGAACTGGCGCTGTCGGATCTGGAACGGGCGCATCCCGAGGTGCGTTCGCTGGTCGAGCGGATCGACGTCATGCGGTGGGGGCACGCGATGATTCAGCCCAGGCCGGGCTTCGTCTGGGGAGCGGCCCGCCGGGCGTGCGCCATCCCGTACCGCGGGGTCCATTTCGCGCACAGCGACAACAGCGGAGTGGCGCTGTTTGAAGAGGCATTTTACCAGGGGATCCGCGCGGCCGAGGAAGTGTTGGCGAGTCGGGGGATTGCGTTTCAAACGATGCTGAATTAACCGCTGCTTCGAGGCTATACTCCGCGCGTCCGAAAACAGGACATTGAACTCGAGCCGGATGGGATCTGGGGCAGTCCGACGGCGGCGACGGCCCCATCCGCCTTGAGCGGATGGGGAGAAAGATCGGTGGCTAGTGCCAAACCACCTTGTGCGGTCCAGACCCGATCCACCTTGTGTGGATTGGTGAATCAGACCTTCGCTCTGTCTGCCACACACGACGTCAGTATCCAAGTCAACGGCTGCCACCGGCGATGTCGTGCTTTTCGCGAGGCATCAATGCGTCCCGTGGCCCCTGTGACGATTGGCGACCAATCGCTTTGCGATCCGGACGGGTTTCGTTTGACGCTGTTCTCGTCTGACAGAGCGAGGATCTCATTCACCAATCCACACGAGGTGGATGGGGTCTTGATCGAGGATGAGGGACCATCTTTCTAGCTACCGATCTCATTCACCATCCGGGCGAGCCGGATGGGGTCTGGGGACGAAACCAGTCGTTCCAAGTCTGCTTCGGATCCCAAAGATCCTTTCACCCAGGAGACGCCTCGAAAATGCTCAATCGTGAGATCCCGGAACGCGGCGTCTCGACGCAACTCGTTCTTGAACCTTTTCCAGTTCGAATCTTCTTCCGTCGGAGTCGCAAATACGGTTCCATAGAATCCGCCTTCGTCCCAGGCTCGTGTGATCAGCGTCACACCCCCGATGCAGATCACCCACAAAATCGCCAGGAAAACGAATTCCTGCGATCGGACGGACTCCCATCGACGATGAATGCGAAGGCCGATCAAAACCGGCGCGATTGCGATGAGTGACAACGCCAGCGATGGTCGAAGTCCATACTTTGATGCGATCACCACGAATCCGACGACGCAGACGACAGCATACGCGACCAGGGCTGAAAGAAACCGCTGCGCAGCTCTCGTGCGTTCAGGAAAAGGTGGTTCGCACATGGGGGGAATGACCCCGTGAGTTCTCAGTCCACCACCGCGACTTTCACGCAGTGAATTGGCGGCAACGCCGACGCGACACACTCAAATTCGTCCCCTCCCTCCCGTCCGCGCCACAGTTGACCGGTCGTTGTGCCGAACCAGACCGATGGTTTCTTGCCATTGTCAACGTCCATTCCGTCGCGGAGGACGGTGAAATACGCATCCTTCTTTGGCAAACCTTTGTTCAACTTCTCCCATTTTGCGCCCGCACTGGTACTCCGCCAGATCGCCGGATTGCCTTCCGGGCAGGTGCGGGTGTTGGGCGCGAGTGGCATCACATAGACGGTATCCGGGTCGTGCGGATGCACAACGATCGGGAATCCGAAGTCGCTGGGGAGTCCTTTGGCGATGCTGGTCCAGCTTTTACCCCCGTCATCACTTCGGAGAACCCCCAGCGTCGGGTCTTCCTCGAACCCGCCGTGGTTCATCATGTAGAGCCGTTCCGGCTTATCGGGATGAGCGGCGATCTTGTGGACGCATTGTCCGTATTCGGGATTTCGGACCGGTTGGAATGCCGCTCCGACACCAGTGTTTTCCGGTTCAAACGTCTGCATTCCGTCCCGGCTGGCGTAGTGGCCACCGGTCGAGATCCCCAAGTGGAGCGCTCCGCCATGATGCAAAATCGTATGGAGGCACAACCCGCCCGCACCGGGCATCCAGGTCCGGGCGTGGGGATGATCACTGATGGATGAAACCTTCTCCCACGATTCGCCGCTGTCCGTACTGCGAAACAGCGCCGCCGGCTCGACGCCGCAGAGCAGCTCTTTCGCGTGGCTGCCCGCTCCCAGCGACCAGACATTCTTCAATGTCCTGCCGTCTTCGGCTGTGAACGCGGGGGCCGACTTGGTCGGTTTGAATTTCTGGCCCAGATCTTTGCTCACCTGAATGGTCGTGCCAAACCAGGGGCAACTGGGGACTGCCCACACCCGGGGGGACTTGGTCCGGCAATCGATGAAAGCGGCATTAATGGGCATGCCGTGAAAGAATGGGCCGCGGAGTTCCAGTTTTTTCGAATTGGCCCCTCCTTCAAAAACAAAGAGACCTTTTTTCGTTCCCACGGCGACGACAAGACGACTCGGCATGACTCAACCTCCAGAGACGGCAGGCAGCAGGGAAACGAGATCACCCTCGGCCAAAGGCGTATCCAGTCCGGCCCGCACGCGAACATGGTCGTCGTTGACGAAGACATTGATGTGCGGACGAGGATCTCCCCGTTCGTCACACAACCGGACATGCACCCGGGGATACCGCCTGAGCAGGTCGAGGAGCAGCGCCCGCACGTCGGCACCGTGCAGCGTCAGCTCGGGACTCGGCGAATGGGGAGAGAAGTCGCACAAAGAATGCAGCGCCCGCGGGATGGCGACTCGGATTTCGGGACCGGGTGAGGCCAACGACATCTCGGGTTCCGTAGCGGCAGGAAAAATGGCCTGATGAGGAGTGAATCTCGGGCCGAACCTGTTTAGAGACTATCCGCTCCCGGGAATGGAGTCAATTAAAATCGTCTCAAACTCCGGCATTCGAATCTTGATTCCCCCGGGAGTTTTGACACGCCCCGCGCTCTGGCGATAGACTTCCGATCGAGATCAACATCTGTGGATGGACGCTGGGTGACCTGTTGAACGCGCCCGCCGGCAAACACGTCCCGGAAACTTGCAACCCTGAGGAGCCTGGAATGAACATTCGCAATCTGTCGATGAGAAACCTGTTCGCGTGGGCGGGAGTGTGCGCCTGCCTGTTCACGTTTCGCACGGCTGCGGCGGGTCCGATTCCCGACAAGGGGCTGGAAGCGGCCGTCCGGCAACAGGTCTTCGAAAAGCGGGACAAGACCGACGAGTTGACCGAAGAGGATCTGAAAAAGGTCTTCATCCTGGAAGGGAAAAACAAAGGGATCAAGGACCTGACCGGCCTGGAAAAGTGCCCGAATCTGGCGTTGATCAATCTCGCCGGGAACGAGATCGAAAAGGTCGACGCGCTCAAGGATCTCAGGAACCTGCAGTCGCTGGATCTTTCGAAGAACAAAATCGTGGACATCGCTCCGCTCGCCAACATCAAGGCGCTGCAGTTTGTCGAACTTTCGGACAATCAGATCGTGGCGGTCGAAGCGCTTGCCGATCTCCCCAAACTGTCGGCCCTGTACATCGCTGGGAACAAGATCGCCAATCCCTCGCCGCTCGGAAAACTGACAAAACTCTCCTCACTGGACTTGGCCCGAAATCAGATCACCGACGTGAAGGATCTGAGTGGGTTGGTTCCCAATCTGATGACGTTCAAGCTCTCCGGCAATCAGATCGCCGACCTTGGCCCGTTCGCCGCGGCCGCTCCGCGGATGTTGCTGCTCTTGGAAAACAACAAGATCACCGACTTGGCACCGCTGGTGGAAGCCTGCAAGAAGGACTCGGAAGGGGAAAAGCGGTTCGCTCCCTTCCTGCGGTTGTATCTCATTGGGAATCCGCTGAGTGACGCCGCGAAATCGGCCCAGGTCGAAGCCCTCAAGGGATTCGGCGTGAAGATCTTCCTTGAGGCGGACAAAAAGTAGCACCTGCCAGGAAATGCCGGAGGCTCAAACAACGTAGCCGTCTTTCTCTGAAAGACTGGCCCGATGTGGCGACTACGTCATGGAAACGCACTCGGGGCTGTCGCTTGACGTTAAGCGAAAGAGCCCCGCGGCGCTGTCACAGCGCCGATGTCGTCCCACATCCGCAGTGCGCGGTTCGCACGCTGACTTGTGCGGGAGTCGCAGTGCACTCTCCGTCAGCGGAACCGTGTGCGGTCAACCGCATTTCACGACGGATGGCCCGCTCGTGCGATTTCGTCCTCACGAGGCGCGCCGCAAACCGGAGATCAACCAGCGGGACGCGCTTTCGGAGAGTGCGGGCTATGTTGCACGTTAATACGGGACTTCCCACCGCAACAGAACCTGCAAGATCCCTTCGCAGAACGCGGGAAGATCATCGGGCTTGCGGCTCGAAACGAAATGGTTGTCGACCACGACAGCGGCGTCTTCCCAGACCGCTCCCGCGTTGATCAGGTCATCCTTGATTCCGGGCGAACCCGTCACGCGGACCCCGCGATAGACTCCCGCCGAGATGGGAATCCAGCCACCGTGGCATATCGCGGCGACCAGCTTGTCGTTCTCGGCGAAATAACGGGTGAGTTCTTTGACTCGTGGATCCCGGCGAAGTTTGTCGGGCGAAAACCCGCCGGGAATGATCAGGCCTTCGAATTCCTGCGCGACAATGGAGTCGATGCGGGCGTCGGAAACACAGGGATAGCCGTGCTTTCCCTGGTACTTGACGCCGCTCTCGGGGCCGGCGACAACAACCGTCGCGCCGGCTTCCAGCATGCGGAGCTTGGGATACCAGAGTTCGAGATCTTCATAGATGTCGTCGACGAACATCAGCAGCTTTTTGTCGACCAGCGGCTTTTCAATGGACATGAATCGGACTCGTGAAGGGATGTGGGGTGAATTGCCCGCTCAGTCATGAGACGTCGGTGGCGACCGGCGGCCTTGTTTCTTTTCCGAGTTTTCTTTCTTGGCGGCAAGTCGACGGCGATGTGAACCTTTGGACGCCTTGGTCGCCCGGCGGCGTTTTGGCGGGTGAGCCGCCGCCTGAAGCATCTCGCGGAGTTTTTCCAGACAGTCGTCGGCGTTTTGCTTCTGATCTCGGGACCGTTCGCTGGTGATCACAAAATCCCCCGCGACCGTCAATCGCGTCGGGAACAGCGCCAGCAGCCGCTCGCGCACGTCGGCGGGAACCCCGCCACTTGTGACGGGAGACCAATGCAGGATCGCCTTGCTGGAGACCTTGTTGACATTCTGCCCCCCCGGGCCCGAACTGCGGGCATAGGTGAATCGCAGTTCGTCATCGGGAATCTGGATGGACGCGGAGACGACGAGCATGGTGGCAGCGAGGAGGGGAAGAGTCGCGAAATGCGGCGGCTGGCGATAGCATAACCGCAGAGAAACCAGTCGACACCCCAGAACCGAAGTTGGTTCGTTGGTGCGATTCCCAAGGTTCGTTCCCAGGAGCGTTCGAGTGTCCGTTCCCCATCTGACAAACCGCCGTGCCCGTTTGACATGGCTTTCGATCGCCTCGGCGGGTCTGATCGCCTGTTTGGCATGGCAGTTTCTCGCCAGTGCGGTTTTGTCCAGCGAAGGGGATCAGAAGACCCTGGCGCGGATGCCGCTGGTGTTCTCCGACAACTTCGACGTTGAGAACCCGGATCGCTACGAGTTCGCAGACCCGAAGGCCTGGAAATGGACCAAAGCCGGGGAACGGACGGTCCTCAGTCAGTTTCAGGCGAGCAAGGTGGAAAACCCGGTTCGATCCCCGTTCAACCGGGGTTTGGTCAAGGGGCTGGTTCTGGGGGATGTGGTGATCGATATCGACCTGCAGTCAACGATCAAAGACTACGATCACCGCGACATGTGCCTGTTTTTTGGATTCCAGGATCCTTCACACATGTACTACGTCCATTTCGGGAAGAAAGCCGACGATCACGCCAACCAGATTTTCATTGTCGACGGCGCTCCCCGGAAAAAGATCTCCACCAAGTCGACCGCCGGGACGAATTGGACAGACAACTGGCACCACGCGCGGGTGATCCGCCGGGTGGAGTCGGGTTCGATTGAGGTCTATTTTGATGACCTGGAGACCCCCGTGATGACTGCGGTCGATAAGACCTTTGCGTGGGGTCAGGTCGGCTTTGGTACGTTTGACGACACCGGAAACGTCGACAATCTGGCCGTCTACGGCGTGAAGGCCGAACGGCCAACTGCCAAGTAGTTTCTTCCCGGATGCGATTCAGGACACTGGGAATTCTGGAGAACGGAACATGGCCGTACGACACGGATTACTCGCTCTCGGACTGGCGGCACTCATGGGGATGGTTCTCTCGGGGTGCGGCGGTCCACCAACCGGTGACGCGAAGCCGGCGTCCGAAACCGGCGCGAAACCGAAGCGTTCCGTCGCCCCCGCTCCTGTGGCGGATTCGGAAACGGACAATGCGACCGACGCCGAGCCAGGCGAAAAACGTCCCGCCAAGCGCCGGGCGAAGCCGTTGCAACTGGGAGGAGGCGCGGCCGCCCCGGCAGCGGTTGGGGGAATTGCGGCGCGGAGTCCCGATGAGACGGTCGCCCGTTTGCAGCCGTTCCAGGTGCTGCTCGGTCGTTGGCGCTGGGTGACGCAGAAAAAGTTTGGTGACTTCCCCAAAACGGGTGAAGATGTCCAATGGATCTGGGATTTCCGTACCAAGGCGGGACAGCCGGCGCTACAGGCGCGGAGCCAGACCAGTCCGTACTACCGGGAACTGCGACTGACGACCAGCGACAACGACGAATTTGAATTGCAGGTTTCCACGCCGGACGGTCCCCCCCGGATTCTGCGGGGAGGCTGGCAGGAAGGACACGAACCGAAGGAAACCCCCGACGGGAAAATTCTGCAGCGCACGTTTAAATTGCAACTGGCGCAAATCGATCCGATGGACGGCCAGCAATGGCAGATGACATTGAATTTGCTTGACAATGACCAATATCTGATGGAGCTGAAGAAACGCGGATCCACCGGAAGTTCGCTGCAACAGCTCGATACGGTTCGCCAGCAGCGGGAAGGAACTTCGTTCGCGGTAGCCGAGAGCGATAATCCAGGACCAAAGTGCATCGTCTCGGGAGGCCTCGGGACGATGTCCGTCAGCTACCAGGGAAAGACCTATCCCGTCTGTTGTACCGGCTGTTCGGCGGCGTTCAATGAGGATCCCGAACGCTGGCTGGCGCAATTGAAGGACAAGAGCGCAAAGGACGCGAAGTAGTCGTCCAACGGCATGCCCGTGGCCAGGACCGGCACCGCGAGATTCTTGCGGAAAGTGCCGAATGACCGAGGTGGTCAACCCTTAACCGTTGGGGTAGACTGCGTAGGCACGCAGGATTGTGCGGCGACACGGTTCCAGACTCGACGGGAAGCAAGGCATGGCGGGAAAACAGGAAACACTCGACGTTTACCAGACTGGTGAACTCACGGTGGTCGGCTTCGGCGGTCGTGAGATCCTCGACCAGATCGATCTGTCGCTGTGTCGCGATCAATTGCTAAAGTTGATCGCGACCTACCAGGCGAAAATCCTGGCGTTCGACCTGGCGGGGGTCAAATTGATTCCCAGCGGGATGTTAGGATTGCTGGCGTCGTTGCGGCGGATGAACGTTGAGGTGCATTTGTACAACCCCTCAGCGGATGTGCAGGAAGTTCTGGAAATTACGAATCTCCGCAGCGTACTGCCGGTTCATTTTGTGGACGTCGAGAAAAAAGATGCGTCGTGACCGCCACGACCGGCATGAGCGCAATTGATTTCAGGCGGGTGAATTCCTCAAGATTCCGTACCCGATGGAATAGACGATCTTGCATCGTCATCTGGACGTGGCGAGAATGGCCAGAGTGGATTGAGTCGGCTGGGCGCTTTGGCCCGTTCACGGGGAACGGGAGAGCGCACAGGCGAGTTGCACAACCGTAGCGGAGGCCGGTGATTGCCGGTCGGCCGTGAGCGGGAATGAGAACGACCGGGAATCGCAGGCATGTCGAAAAAGTACCTGAGCCTCGAAGAAGCCGCAGCCAAAGTTGGCATCGACAAGGCGGAACTCAACCGCATGCGCGAGAAGGGGTTGATCCGCGCCTTCGCCGACCGCGGAAACTGGAAGTTCAAGGAAGAAGATGTTGAGAATCTGGCGCGCAACCGGCAGTTTGATTCCGATCCGGACCTGTCGTTGACTGCGGATTCCGATGACGACTCGCGCGTTGAACTTGCGACGGGCGACTCAAGCGGCGATCTGATTTTCAGTGACGACGACATTCTCGGGCAACAGCCAACGATCATTACCAAAGGCAAGCCGGCGGAAGACGATAGCTCCGACAGTGATGTTCGTTTGATATTCGACGACGCACCGTCGTCGGGCAATTTCAAACGGACCGAGGATTCGGACAGCGATGTGAAACTCGCGGGGGCGGGATCCTCTGGGGATATCAGCACCGGTTCGGACAGCGATGTGCGGCTGGTGACCGACGAGCCGCCCCGGCGGAAGACCGGGAGCGACAGCGACGTTCGGTTGGTGTCGAGCGAATCGTCGAGCGAAATCAAGATCCCCCGCATGGGTTCCAGTGACGATCTCCCCTCGGTTTCGGGGGGTTCATCGTCGTCGGTTCTCGATGATGACGACGGAATCTCTCTCGCGGGTGACAGCGCCGCGCCCCTGGGTGGCGATAGCGGCATCTCGCTGGAACGCCCCAATGACAGCGGAATTTCCCTGTCTGACGAAAGCTCGATTATTATTTCGGGCGACAGTGGAATCTCGCTCGCCCTGGATGACGACGAAGGGATTTCATTGGCCGATGTCGCGCCCGTAAAATCCAAACCACGGGCCAAAGGGCCTGCCGCCGCCGCGCCTCCCAAGGCAGGCAAGTCGAAAGGCCTGTCCGACGACGATTTGACCGGCACGATTCCTCTGCTGGAAAATGAAGACCTGCTGGAGACCGACGACGCGATGCCGTTGCTCGACCCCAGCTCGGGGGACATTGAGGCCGGTTCGGGGACCGAAACCAGTGTGATCACACTGGATGACGACGAAGACGAGTATACGGCGTCGGGCGCGTCTCAGTCGGCAATGGACGATGTGATCGCCGCCGACGATGACGAGGAAGTCGTTGAGGATCTGATCGGTGAAGACGACGAAATCGCCGAGGATGTGTTTGGTGCCGAGGACGACGACTTCGACGACGGGATGACGACGGGCGAGAGCTCCGCGGAGTTTGCGACGCCAAAAATCGCAGCCGCCGTCGAACAGGATTGGGGGACCGGAACTCTGGTCGGTTTGGGGTTGTCGACCGCGGCGATGGTCGTGTGCGGGATTCTGATGTTCGACATGCTGCGAAACCTGTGGCATACCGACGTCAATACGCGCAATCCGATGGCGAGCGCGCTGTTGGATATCTTCAAGTAGTGTTTGACGACGATTCCAATGGAAAACGGCCGGCATGAAATGCCGGCCGTTTTTTTACTGTGCGATGAGCTCGCCAGGATTGACGGAGGCAGGGAGCTAACGCTCCCCGCTCGCCTTGGTTAGTAGCTTGCGATGCGATTCACGGGGCCGGACGACTCTTCGGCCGAGTCCGAATCGAGGCGGAAACTCATGACGTACGCGTCTTCCGCCGAATCGTGGTAGTGGTTTCTCAAAACCTGAGTGGCGCGAAAACCCTGGGCATGGAAGAAGAGTTGTGCCGCCAAGTTGGTCTCTCGAACCTCCAGCACAATCTCCTGCCGTCGCTGCTGAGAGAGTTTGTTCACCAGCTTTTCGATCATCTGCGACCCGATCCCCAACTTTCGGCGGGCCGGTTCGACCGCGAAATTGAGGATGTGCAGACGCGTCTTGTGCAGCTCGTAAATCATGAAACCGACGACGCGGTTGTCGTACTCGGCAACCATGCCAATGCAGTTTCGCTGACGAAGGCAGGACAAAAAGTCCTCCTCGGTCCAGTTGAATTCGAAACTGTCGCGTTCGATGTCTAGGACCTCCGCCATATCACGACGGATCATCCAGCGAATCTGAACACTGAGGGCCTGTTTTTGAAACTGACCGGAGCTCATGAGGCCTCCTTGCCGGCAGGCGGTGGGAACGCGGATCGAATCGCCGATCCTCCCGGGTCGCCTGATGTGCCGATCGTATGAAATGGCGGAAGGGACGTGTACGAAGGGACGAGCCGAAAAGTAGCAAATGCTCTTGGAAAGAGGAAGCCCTGTTTCGACAACGAAATCAAACCAATTCCGGCAGCGGTTGATAACGCGTATGGTCGACCAGATATTGGGGCCGGCCGGTGAGATCGTTGACGGTCTGGTGATCGGTGGCGATCCCCAGTTGATGATAGAGCGTCGCGAAGACTTCCTGAAAATGAACCGGACGTTCTTTGGGAACTTCGGCGAATCGGTTGGTGGCTCCGATGAATTGGCCGGTCCGCATGCCACCACCCGCCAGCAGGGCGCAGGCGACCTGAGGCCAGTGGTCACGGCCGCCGTTCTTGTTGACTCGCGGAGTGCGCCCAAATTCACCCCACACAATCACACTGCAATCGCGGTCGAGGCCCCGTTCCCGCAAATCATCGAGCAGGGCACTCAACCCCTGGTCGAATAGGGGGAGGTGATCGCGGGCGTTTTCAAAATTTGTTCCATGGGGACGGCCGTGCCAATCCCAGCGACCGTATGCGACGGTTACGACACGCACACCGACTTCGACAAGCCGACGAGCGGCCAGGAAATAGTCGTTCAAGAGTGGTCCCGCGTCGCCGTAACCTGCCGGTTCCGTGGAACCGCCCGCATACCGGGCGCGGATGGACGGATCCTCGCGGTCGAGTTCGAGCGCGTCCACGAGTGCGCTGGAGGTAAGGATGCCGAACGCTTGTTCGTAGTAGGCAGACGTCCCCGCGAGCGCGCCGGCGTCGGCTTGGCGTTTCAAACCGTCGATTTGATCAAGCAGCGTCTGGCGGGCGGCCAATGCCTGTCGGGTGACCCCCTTCAATTCGAGGCTCGCCTTGTCCGCATAGGGGGCGAACGCCGCGTGGGCCTGGCCACAGAATCCCGGCGGACCGGGATCGGCCCACCCGGGTGATTTCATCCGCGGTGCCAGGCTCATAAACGGCGGAACGCCGACTGCTGTCGGCCCCAGCAGTTTGGACGCGACCGCTCCCAGCGCGGGCCAGCCGCCGGGGGGTTGACGTTCGACGTCGTTTCCCGTCAGACATTGAAACGCGGCATGACGGCCTTCGGAACCGACCAGCGAACGAATCACCGCGAGACGATCGGCCCGCTGCGCGAGTTCCGGCAACAACTCACAGAATTGCATGCCCGGAACAATGGTGTCGATGGGGGAAAATTCTCCCCGCACTTCAACGGGTGCCTCGGGCTTGAGGTCGAACATGTCCTGGTGCGGTGGCCCGCCCGACAGGAAAACCATGATGACCGATTTTTTCGAGTTCGGTTTGCCACTGGCGGCGTCCGCTCGCAGTACCTGCGGCAACGTCAGCCCACCGAGTGCCAATCCGCCGATCTGCAGGAACGACCGACGATTTAATCCATCACACAATTGAAAGCGCGGCCCCGCCGACAGCGTCAATCCCGACGAATTGAATCCAGGGAAAGCGAACATCAGGTATCCCCAAGGTCGATGGTGAAACGGCGGACCACAACGCATCAAGGATAACAAATTTGTGGGTCCACCAGCAACGGCGAGCGGGGCGGCGTCAGCCCCTTGCCGTCATCGCCGTCAATAAAAAACAGTGTCTCGCCCACCCTCAGAGTCCCTCCACGGAATCCCAAAAAGACCACTACTCCCGACGCGAAACCACACTGCACAACTCGCCCCCGGCCACCAGCCACAACCGGTCTTGTACCCAGACGCCGTCTTTCACTTCATACTGCCGGTTCATCCGAAACCCGTCGCGCGGTCCGAAGGCGACGTATTCGCCCGTCCGTCGATTGAAGCGATACAGCCCCGACGTGAGTAAAGGCGCACGCGGTTGTCCACCAAACCAGACCTCGTCACCACGCTGCAAGGCGAACCGCACTTGATATCCCGCCTTGGTGTCCGGTACATGCCACGCGGGTCGAAACGTCGCATTCTCGTCCGCGCTGCGATCCCAGAGTGCCAGTTCCCGACCATACCGCGAACTCCAGATCCGGTCGCCGTCCTGAAACAGAAACGGGGCGGCGGTGGGAGGTTGTGTCGCTTCGAGCGGATGCGTTTTCCACAGCCCGGTTTCCCGATTGAGTTCATGAGTGTTCCGCGTGGTCCGGGCCAGCAGTCGCGCGGGAGTGACCACCAGATGTGTTGGTGCCTGTTGGGGTGCATCGGGAGAATTGAGAATCTCAATGTCTCCCTCCGCACCAATCCGAACAATTCCCCCGGAGGCGTTGGTCCCGACACCAGCGAAAATATCGCGGTCGCCCACCGCGATCGACACGATTCGTTCGTCGGGCAAACCCTGCGCGGCTCCAAAGTGTGTTGAAACTCCGGAACTCAACTCCACCCGCCACAGTCCCGCGTTCGCCGTCGCGCCCCAAATCGCGCCGTTCGCATGTCGCACGGTATGAAACGTCGCGGCCTGCGTGACCCGTTCGCACTGTTCTGATTGCGGGTCGTAGTGCCATAGGCCCGGGAGCAGCGTCGCGAAGTACAGGTGCGTTCCGTCGGTCGTGAGGGCGCGAACCGCCTGACGTTTCAACTCGGGCAGGTGAATGTACTGAACGTCAATCGCGCGCGACTCCGCCAGCGGGATCCCTCCCAGTTTCTCGATCCGTTCCGAAACATCGCTGTTCCAGACGAGATTCGGACATAGCTCGACCCCTTCAAGATAGGCGGCGACCGCCCGGGTCGGTTGATCGAGTGCCTCGCACGCGATCCCCCGCTGCAGGCGATGCATTCCGAAGCGAAGAGTCCCGTCGTTCGCCGGCGGTTCAAACGACTGCAACACCTCCAATCCCCTAGTCGGGTCTTTTCCCAGAATGTAATTCTTCGCCGCATTGATCAGGTGCAGTTCCCGGTCATGGCGACTCTGCGGTGCGTTGTCATCCACAAGATCGGCTGCCGACGCTTCGAGTCCCCGGGCGGCGGCCAGAAAATCGCCCGCCCGTTCATTCGCGGTCGCCAGTCCCTGTGTCCCGGCCACGCGGAGTGCCTTATCCACTGACATCGACCAACGGCCCAACAGCTCGCGGAGTGTATCCGTTTCGGTCCGTTGCGTTGGCGGCAAAGTGTCGTACATCCCATAGGCGAACTGCACGCTCCATGCGATCGCCCGCCGATGCCGCGGAGGGAGATGTTCCGCGATTTCGGCCCCCCGGCGTATTGCCTTGGCCAATGCGGGACCGTCGTTCGCCCCGCGGAGGGCCGCTGCCAGCAGATGAAACTTCCGTTCCCACAGATCGCCCCGCCCACGTTCCGGCATCTCGTCGTAAGATTTCCAGATCCGAGAGACTGTCTCCTCACGTTGCCGACTGTCGAGTTTCCCAGTCTCGTGGTGATAGGCGATTTCCGGGAGCCATTCGAGCGCCAGCACCTGGGCCGCTTCGTCCGCAGTGCCACCCAGAATTCGGCGATAGAGTTCGTCGGCACGATCGGGACGGTAGAGTTCCGGCAAGTGAATCGCAGCGCAAAACGCCAGACCAAAGGCTGCGTCGAGATCGTCGGGAGAGAGCAGCAATACCGATTCGAGCCGATCGACACAGGTTGTCAGCAGGTGGCGACCCAGCGGAGTGTCGATTTGAACCAGGCGAGGAACGGCGTTTGTCGCGGGATCCTCTGGCAGTCGAAACGGGCGGTGGGTGAAGTCGAGCGGATTGATCTTGCGAAACCTCCGCAGATCGGCGAGTGCCTTCTGTTTCAGAAATTCCAGTTCCCGTCGAGCCGCCGCGCGCGGAGAGGCGGGAATTTGCCCGGTCTCTTGAAGTTGCTTCGCCAGACGATCTATTTCCTCTGCCAGCCGACGATCCACCTGTTCCGGTGGCGATTCCATTTGGAATTGACCAATGCGATCGCCGGTGAACACGTCGACCAGTTCACCCGCGACCAGCACGTTGAAGCTGTTCCCCGCAGGACGTTCGTCGAGCGTGCCGCGAATCATGTAGGCGGCATGCGATTTCGCTTGTACATCGAGAGTCGCGTTATCGACCAGACCGGAACGGGCCAACTCCAGTTCCGCGACGAGATCCGCCAGTTGGGATCGTTGCAGAACCTGCCAGCGGTTGGACGAGATTTCCGACAGCCGGCTGGAAATGAGATCACGGATGCCGGTTTCCAAGGGACGCAATCGATCGAATCGTCCCTGGCTGTCGAACGGGGCGACGGCGATCGAGATGGTTGAGCGTGTTGGATGGTGGACACGTTCCGTGGTGAATCGGGCGAGTTCGTCGACGAACTCTTCGATACGGGCCGCGTCGACCGTCATCGCGGTCGCGCCGATGATCGCCGTTGATCGAACTTCGGTGACGCGTAACAGTGCGGTGGCGGTGTCGCGTTTGTCATTCGATTGCCGCAACTGAAGTGTCGCGACAAATTCGGCCGACGCCAACTGGCCGACCTTGGCGGAGGTCTGGGGGTCGGCGAGCGCGAGTCCGAGGTTCAGTTCCTTGAGAATCGGTGCGAGTTCGCGGCGTTCCACCAGCCGAAGCGTGTTTGTCGCGGCGAGTTGTTGTTCCAACAGCGCGTACATCGGCTCGGCCAGTACCTGCGCCGTACCGTTGTTGGCATCCGTGGGCCACAACACGACGGCAACGGTTGGTTTGGATTCTGGCTTGTCGGCCGGTGAATCCTGGGGACTGGACGGAGGTTGTGCAGCGACCAATGCAGTCTGCGCCAGTACACACCCGAGGAAGACCAGGATTCGCATGGACGGTTTGTGATGCACGTTTTGGACTCCCGCTACACAATGGATGAAGCCGGTCTGCGGAAGCTGTGGGGGACTCTGTCCCCCACAGACCCCCCCTGGGAATTTTTGAGGCATGGGTCCAGTGTCCAATGGTGTATGTGGAATACTCCGCACGGCGTCAGATCATTCGATTCGCGTCCCCAGACCCCATCCGGCTCGCCCGGATGGTGAATGAGATCGGCAGCTAGAAAATCCCCCCACTCTCGAGCAAGACCCCATCCACCTCGTGTGGATTGGTGAATGAGATCCTCGCTCTGTCAGATAAGATCGGTGTCAAGCAAAACCGGTCCGGATCGCAAGTCGATTGGTCATCAATTGTCGCAGAGAAAGCGAAAAGCAGTCGTGTCGCGCATAAAGCATGACATCGCCGGTGGCACCCGTTGACTTGGTTACCGACGTCGTGGGTGGCAGACAGAGCGAAGATCTGATTCACCAATCCACACAAGGTGGATGGGGTCTGGACCGCGCAATGGGGTTTGTGGCTAGCCATCGATCTTTCTCCCCATCCGCTCAAGGCGGATGGGGCCGTCACCAAAACCAGCCGCAAACCGGCTCGCCTACGACCCCATCCAGCTCAAGTGCAATGTCGCGTTTTCGGCCGTGTGGAGTATAGCTGGTGGCTGGCGACTGCCGGTGTTTTCGAATTTGACACTAATCATCTACTTCGCCTGTGGCTTCAGCATCGCTGGGAGTAGTCGGGTGGCGATCCGGGCGGTGGCTTCCTGGAGTGCTGACTTCGAGGCGATCAATTCGGCCGCGTCGGCGACGACGGTGGATTGTCGATCAACCGCCAGTACCCGGCCAGTTACCCGGTCGACCGCTTTCAACTCAAGGCGAGCTTTCACCGAGACCAGATTTCCGTGTTTCGACGCGAACTGGCTGAACCCCTCTCCCACCAACAAAATCGTCGCGTCGTTCTTCGACCCCTGTTGACGATCGATCACCTGGAAACCGAGTTCTGTGCAGTAGTAGGCCAGTTCCGTCGCCGCCGCCGGGTCGATCGCCGGCTGTCCCACGTGCCGTTCCGTGACGTCGATCCAGACTGTGGGGCGCGGTGTGTCCCCGAGTTTCTTGCGGATGGCCGCGATGCGGTCTGCCTGGAGTATCGGGGCGGGAATCAGGTCGCTCCCCTCTTTACGCAACTCGGCGATCACCTTGCGCGAAAGCTGTTCCACGAGTGCGTCGAGATCCCCGGTCGCGTTCCCTTTGACTGAAGCGGCCAGAACGCGTCCGTTCTCGGTCCCCACGAGTTTGACCACCACATACAACGTGTCGGTCAACTGAAACACCGATCCATTGATCAGCACTTTGGCTCCGGTCAAACGGCCGACGGCGGCGGCAGACTGCGGATCGGCCAGTCCCGCTACCCCCAGCTCCTGTTCCTCGAGAATCTTCTTCAAATCCTGCCGTTCGACTACATACAGTTCGGGATCCAGCAGCAGGTCTTTGAGGAGCAGGTCAGAGATCTTTCCCCCCAGCTCTTCCACTTCCCGGCCACGCTCCTGAAACGGCAGGATGGCGACGGTGTGCAGCGTCGGCGGAGGATCGGCCTTCGGGGGATCCTGGGACAACGCCCATTCTGGAAATGCAAGCGTTACGGCCAGTACGGTCAACGAGAGAAATGTGCGACGAATCATGGGTCGGGGCTCCTCAGGACGGAAGAGGGAAGAGAAAGCGGTGCGATTCAATGGAGGATTCACGCGACACGCGCCTGGAGACCCCATCCGGCTTGCCCGGATGGTGAACGAGATCGGCGGCTAGAAAAATCGGTGGAATTCGCGCAAGACCCCATCCACCTCGGGTGGATGGTGAATCAGATCTTCGCTCTGCCGATCAAGTTTGAAATCGCTCCAGCAGTTTCAGCAACAAATAGCGGGGCGTCGGGTCGAGATCCCACAACGGCACAAGCGGCAACCCACAGACAACCAGTCGCGCTCGATTCGGCCAGATCCCTTCAATCCAAGACCAGCCGACCGGGCTACTACTCTCTCGCCAGACAACCCGTGATCGCCCACACGCCGGGCTCCAGCGGCGAATGGTCGCCGGGTCACTCCAGGGGGCTGCCGAGAATCGCTTGTCGAGTTCCGTGACGAACTCCTCGCGACGCAAATGAAATTCCCGCGGGGGTGTCGCACCGTTGTCCGATGTGGGATCGGGGAGTTCCAGAGCCGTCGGCGCGATCCACAAGACCGACACACCGCGTTGCACAAGATTCCAGGCAATCTTCGCCAGTGTGTCGTCGGTGACCTTGTTGTTTTCGGCCACGATCAACAGGCCGGTGGTCAGTCGGTCGAGCGCTTTGAGTTCGAGATCCCGTTGGAATGGAACTCTCGCAGTCTTCAATCGCGTTGCGAGTGTACCTGCCAAGTCAAACAGATGAATATCCAACGACTTCAGCCACTGCTGACGGTCATGGAAGACGTCGGGCGAACAGAGCCAGACCGTTCGTTTCGCTGTCCCCCCTATTACTGTCGGGGTGATTTCGAGATCGAGTTGCGTCTCGTGGACCAGTCCAGGCTTCAGTCCCTGGGCAGCGAGCTGAACTGTCGCTCCCCGCTCGACATCGAACACCGTCTCCCCCGCTTGCGCCGTCGCCGGGCCAATACTCCACCGCCAGGATAACGTCGCGGTTTTTGGTAACGGGTCGGCAATGGTGCAGTGGAATGCTGTCGGGGTATCGGAAAAGATCGCGGTGGAGGGTTCTCGCCAAATCCATTGGCCCTCCCTGACCGGCTCGGTCCGATTTCGGCCTGGAACATTGGCGGCGTCGCTGCTTGGATCCTGGACTTCACCCGCCTGGATCGCCGTGGCGAAACCCGTGCTGGCGACTCCGACAACGAATGATCGCCGTGACACGGAGCCTGCGAAGTGGTCGGTCATCGTGAAAGATCCTTCGCCGCCAGATCGGCGACAGTATGGTAGAGTCGATATTCATCTCCATTGGCGTTCACCCTGGCGACGAGCGTGGGCTGATCGGGTTCCAGCAGGCCGATCGATTGTTCCGGGTTCGATCGGGGGGGATCGAATCGAACGCGAGACTCGACGTAGACGAGACCATCGGGAAGGCGATAGGCCCACAGTTCACTGATGGGATTCACGTCGCCTAAACGGGCGTCCGCCACTGCCTTTTCGGGCCGAACTGGCTGGCTGCTTGTGGTGACGATGTCGGTTGTCCAGACAAGATTCCAGTTGCGTGATCCTCGCTTCCGCCGCGCGAGTGCGACTCGAATTCCCAGAGGATCGACTGCGTCGGAACTAGGCGATTCTCTCAACCCGACTTCCGTTTGAGACTGGGAGTCGGCGACCCAGGCGAGTTGGTCTGCGAACAGGTCCTGGCAGGCATGCAGCAAGCGGGCCTGTCCCTCGGCGGTGTCGTGCAGAGATTCCAGGCTCGTTTCCAGTGCCGGTCTCGAAACTTCCGGCAACGGAGACCACCACAGCCCCACCACGGTGAGCAGCAGTGTCGCGCAGACCGCAAATTCGGCAAACCGTGGGCGGAGGGTGGTCCGTCGCCTGGTTCCGCGGTTCGCAGGATCTGGTGTCAATTCGGCCCGCATCGTCGCGGCCGGTCGAGGTGAAGAGACGGGAAACGTGACCGTCGATTCGGCATCAGCGGTGGACTCCGTCTCCCGCAGCGCGGTGACACAACGGTCGACAATTTGCTCGCAAAGTTCGCGAGACTGACTCGGGGTCGGTTCGCCATGGAAGAACCACTCCGACAGCAATGTGTCGAGTTGGGGATCGGCAGGCGGGGGAAATTCGTCAGTCATTCGAAGTACTCCGCGAGTTGGACGCGCAATTGATTGCGGGCTTCATGAATTCGCCAGTACATGGTTCCGAGCGGGCATTGTTCGATCTCTGCGGCCTCAGAAGGCGACAAGCGCTCGAATGCGGTGAGAACGATGGCCGCTCGGAGGGTCGCGGGAAGCGCGAGGAGTGCTCGTTGGATGGTGGACTCCGCCTCGGCACTGACGGCTCGTTCCAGGGGGTCGGAACTGGGACGGGCCGGTGCCGACGCGAGCAATTCGTTGTGAAAACTCAGCCGGTCGCGTTTTTGTCGGTCACAGTGATCGAGGGCGACATGGATTGCGATGCGTGTCAGCCAGGTGGCGACAGAAGAATCGCCGAGAAAGTCGGAAATCCCCCGTGTCGCGCGTAAAAACGTCTCTTGAACGAGGTCATCAACCGTGGAGTCGGAGGCGACCATGCCGCGAATGACCCGTCGCACCCGATCGATGTGGCGGGCCACCAGTTGATTGAGCGCTTCACGCGACCGGGTCGCCTGAATCGCCTTCAACAGTTCAGAGTCGGCTTCGGTCAAGGGTTGGTACGCGAAAGGAACAGCGAGAAAGGTCGCCGATGGGGAAGGATGCGCGAAGTGGTCGATCCGGCGACATTGCGACTGGGCCGCGGCTGTCAGGTCGCAGTGGACGGTGTCCGCTTTTTGACGAACGCGGTTTATCGGAAACACCCCGACGCATGTTCAAATGCGAGGCATCATTCCGCCCGACGGTTGTGGTTGGTAAGTTAGACTGCCGAACAAGCGGATTCTTGGCGCAATTCCGAAAAATCAATCCGATTTCCAACTGCTATTGTCACTGATCGAGACAATGACGAGGAACTGGCTGTCCGCCGACGCTTCCTGGCGGCACCGGCAGTGCGTGAATACTCCAGGCGGCCTGCATTCAGAAGTTGGGTACAGGTCGCCGTAGGACGGGCCTCTGAATCGTCACAAGCTCCAGTCCTACGCCCCCTCCAGAATATGCCAACGGCGGACATGCTTCGGCGCATCGATCGCCGAGGTTGTTCCCCCCAGCCGGCACTGCGAAATCAGGTTTCCAGACCCCTCACCTGTCCAGCGGATGGCATGCTGCATGAGAGGCATGGCGCGACCGTCGAGAATCGTGCAGCCTTGAATCACGACGTCGGCACATTCGTTGAGCGCGATGCCGACCGGTGCCCCTTCCAGAATTTGCGACCCGGTGACACTGATGCGACGGCAGCGTTCCAGCTCCAACAGCGCCTGACGTTCCTGCGGTCCCGCGTCTTTCACGGTGTGGCGACCCGCCTGGCAATCTTGAATCACCAGCCCCGACAGCGAACAGTCGGCACTGTCGACCAGTCGGATTCCGGTACACAGCTCGTTCGGTTCGTAGTCGGGATTGTGATCGAACACATTGCTCCCCACAACGACATTCCGGCAATGTTCCAGCAACAGATTGCGAGAGTGCCCGCTGTAGATCACGTTGCCCGAAATCGCGACGCCGCGCACCGACGTCAGGTGGATGTTGTTCTCCTGACTTCCGATGAGATTTCCCGAGATTGTGAACAGTCCCACCTTGTGATTTTTGTCGGGGCCGGCACCAATCATGCGGATATTCGAGCCACCCGGGCTGTAGGTCGCCTGCAGGGTGTTGCTGGCGATCGTTCCTTCGCGAATTGAGCCAGCCCGGCAGTCGATGAAGATTTCGGCGGTTGGTTCGGCGTCGGCACCAGGGACTTTGTGCGCCTTGTTATTGTTGTATTCAATGTCGTTGCCGGTGATCTGCAGATTACGCACTTCGCTGTCTTCAATCCGCACTCCCCCGAGTCGACAGTAGCTGATATGCGACCCGGTGATGATCGCCTGGTGCAGATTGACGCGATCGAAATGCACGCCGACGCCGGTGTTGTTGTAGAAGTGGCACTGCCCGATGAGCAGATTGCGGGCCCGACCCGTGACATGGACCGCGGTCCGCACCTTGCGAATCAGCACGCCCGAAAGCGTCGCCTGCATCACCGCTTCGATTCTGACACCGTCGGCTTCGGGATGCGCCCCTTCGATTTCCACGTCGGCGATCGTCGGCATCCGTTCTTGGCTCCAGACGATCGGCTGAAAGTCGGCCGGGTCGGCGGTCTTCGCGTGGGTTCCCACCAAGTGAATCGCCGGCCCGGGGCCCGCCATGATCAACTTGGCCGTCCCCCCCGCGCCGCGGAGCGCGAACCGCCCCGATTTCTCCAGCGGAATCACAAGGGGACGCGAGATCCGGTAGACTCCCTGTGGTGCCAGTTCGAGAATACCATCGCCATCTCGGACGGCATGCAGGAGGGCATCGGTGTCATCCTGCATGCCGTCGCCGGCGGCTCCGAAACTGCGAACGTCAGCCATGTGCGAATCCTCGAAACCAAGTCGTCGATGAAAGAAACTCAGGGGTCACTGGTCGCGCAGACTCTCGACGGCCAGGTCGCCAATCTCTCCCGCGAGCCGATTGACTGATCCCTTTCCGTGGGGATGCAGTCGATTGCTCAGGAAGAGGACAAACAGATCGTGGTCGGGATCAAGCCAGAGGGACGTTCCCGTGAACCCTCCGTGTCCGAACGCTTGCGCAGACATTTTTGACCCGCGATTGATCGAGTAGCCGGTGGCGCGATCCCAGCCCAGTGCCCGGATTCCGTTGGGGACCGTGTTCGATTCCGTCATGAGCGCCCAGGTCTTGGCCGAAAACAACGCGTCACTCCCGGACTTGCCCCGGCCGGTGAGTGCCGAGGCGTAAACCGCCAGATCCTGAGCGGTTGAAAACAGCCCGGCGTGACCGGCGACTCCTCCCAAAAGATGGGCGCGGGGATCGTGGACCTCTCCCTGGATCCAGGCACCATCGCGTTGCGTCGCTGGAGCGGCTCGTTCACGCAGTGTCGGTCCGGGCAGATAGCCGGTTTCGTTCATCCCCAGTGTCCGAAAGATCTCGTCCCGCGTGAATTCATCCAGTGACTTGCCCGAGACCCGTTCGACAACTTTCCCCAGAACCAAAAACCCGACATCGCTGTATTGGAATTTCTCACCCAGCGGTACCCGAGGCGCGAGGTTGGCAATCCGTCGCCACGCCTCCTCGATACCATGCTGGTAGTCATCCAGCGCGTTGTCGGGAATCAGGCCGCTGGTGTGGATCAGAAGGTGCCGAACGGTGATCTCCTGTTTTTCGCTGGCGGCGAACTCGGGCCAGTAGCGCGCCACCGGCTCATCGACGTTTAACACACCGCGGTCCGCGAGGATCATCACGCTCGTCGCGGTGGCGATTGGCTTCGTGAGCGACGCGAGATCGAACACGGCGTCCCGGTCCATCGGTATCCGATGCGGTTCGATCTGACGGTCGCCGAATGACTCCCAATACGCGATCTGACCGTGTCTCCCGATCAAGACGACACAACCGGGAAGCTGTTGGTGCTCGATCGCCGCAGCAACCTTGGAACCGATTTCCGCCAGCACCTCGGCCCGCATGCCGACATCACCCGGGTCAACCCGTGGCAACGGGCGTTCGGCCCCGTGCGTCGTTGAGACAATCGCGAACGCGAAACCGACCGCAAGAAACCTGAAGACGTACGGATGCATCGGCGCAAGCTCCGCGTCCGGCGCGATCCCCGCAGGTGACCGCTGACCTTACGCTGGTGTTTCGGGCAACAACTCCAATCGCAGCACAAGTTCACCCGTTTGCACCTGCGTCCCGGGCTTCACGAACAGTTCCGCCACACGTCCATCGAGTTCGGCGTACAGTGTCGTCTCCATCTTCATCGCTTCCATCGTGAGCAGCTTTTGCCCACGGGCGACACGGTCCCCCGCCTGAATCGCCACATTGACGACAAGACCGGGCATGGGAGCGGCGACTTGCAACGGATCGGCAGGATCGGCTTTCGTGCGGGCCGCTTCCTGAGGCTCCAGCGAGCGGTCGAGGACGTTCACATCCCGAGGCTGGCCGTTGAGTTCATAGAACACCGTCCGCTGCCCGTCGGGATGCGGTTCCGAAACGGTCAGGAACTTGATGATCAGCGTCTTCCCGGCCTCAATGTCGACCGCCACTTCGTCGCCGGAAATGTGACCGTACAGAAACGTATTCGTCGGCAGAACACTGACATCGGAATAGGTCCGTTCATGAGCGGCGAACTCTTCGTAAACCCGCGAATAGAGCAGGTACGAAACCACTTCGCGTGGCAACGGCTTGCGACCGAGGATCTTCTCGGTTTTCTTTTCGGCAGCGGCGAAGTCGGCGGGGGGCAGACTGGCACCGGGACGTCCCTTGAACGGCTTGACGTCGCGCAGAATCCGTTTTTTCACCTTCGCGGGGAAGCCGCCGGGGGGTTGTCCCATGCGTCCCGCAATGAGGTCGATCACCGACTCGGGGTAGACAACTTCTTTCGCTGGGTCGAGAACATCCTCCGCCGTCATGTTATTGGCTAGCAGGAACAGCGCCATGTCGCCAACCGACTTGGACGAGGGAGTCACTTTGACAATGTCGCCGAATAGCCGATTGACGGCGGCATAAGTGTGGCAGACGTCGTTCCAGCGATCAGAAAGTCCCAACGCTTTGGCTTGCTGGAACAGGTTGGTCGATTGTCCCCCGGGCATTTCGTGCAGGTAGATATCGGGGTCGCCCGACTTCATGCCGGTTTCGAACGGGGTGTAGAACTCGCGGACCGCTTCCCAATAGTAAGCCATCCGCCGAAGAATCTCGGGATCGAGTCCGGTTTCGCGAGGCTGGAAGCGCAACCCTTCCACGAGAGAATTGAGGTTGGGCTGGGAGGTTCCCCCGGCCATTGTGGCAATCGCCCCGTCGGCGATATCGAGTCCGACTTCGGCCCCCTTGAGGATCGACGCGGCCTGCATACCGCTGACGTCGTGGGTGTGGAAGTGGATCGGGATGCCGATTTCGCCTTTCAGCGTCTTGATCAGTTTCTCGGCGGCATACGGTTTACACAGGCCGGCCATATCCTTGATGGCCAGAATGTGCGCCCCCATTTTCTCCAGTTCTTTCGCCAGATTGACGTAGTAGTCGAGAGTGTACTTGTCGCGCGCCGGATCAAGCAGATCGCCGGTGTAGCAGATCGCCGCCTCGCACAGTCCTCCGGAGTTCTGGACCGCGTCCATCGCGACCCGCATGTTGGGAACCCAGTTGAGCGAATCGAAGATGCGAAAGACATCAATCCCGGCCTGAGCTGCCTCGTGAACGAACGCCTTCACGACATTGTCGGGATAATTGGTGTACCCGACGGCGTTCGACGCGCGCAGCAACATCTGAAACAGAATGTTGGGCACCTTGGTCCGCATGTCGACCAGTCGTTGCCATGGGCACTCTTTCAGGAAACGCATGGAGGTGTCGAAAGTCGCACCACCCCACATTTCGAGCGAGAACAACTGCGGGCAAAGCCGGGCGTAGGCGTCGGCGACACGGACCATGTCGTAGGTCCGCATGCGGGTCGCCAGCAACGACTGATGCGCGTCACGAAATGTGGTATCGGTCAGCAACAGGCGTTTCTGTTCACGGATCCACTTCGAGAATTTCTGCGGACCAAGTTCCAGCAACTTGTCGCGCACGCCGGGAGGGGGTGCCTGAGTGGGGTCGTACTCTGGCAACGGCGCGGGCTTTGTGCGAATTGTCGCCGGCTTCACTTTCACCAGGGGATTGCCGTTGACAATCACTTCGCTCATGAAGGTGAGCAGCTTGGTGGCCCGGTCTTTTCGCGCGGGGAACTGGAAGAGGGCGGGGGTTTCGTCCAGGAAGCGGGTTGTGCATCCCCCTTCGAGAAAGGTTTGGTGCGTGACCAGATTGACCAGGAACGGGATGTTCGTCTTCACCCCGCGAACCCGGAATTCCTGGAGACAGCGCTCCATCCGCCGGGCGGCGTCCGGGAAGCGAATTCCTTTGGAAATCACCTTGACCATCAGCGAATCGTAGAACGGGGTGACGACCGCGCCGGAAAACGCGGTCCCCGCATCGAGTCGGATTCCCATTCCGCTCGCCGAGCGGTAGTGCGTGATCCGCCCGTAATCGGGCATGAAGTTGTTGGCGGGGTCTTCCGTGGTGACGCGACACTGAATCGCGTAGCCGCGTGTCTCAATGTTTTCCTGAACCAGGCCGATCTCGTCGTCCGTGAGTTTCGCCCCCTGGGCAATGAGGATCTGGCACTTGACGATGTCGTATCCGGTGACCTCTTCGGTCACGGTATGTTCGACCTGGATGCGGGGATTGACTTCGATGAAGTAGAACTCACCGGAGTCGGCGTCGACCAGGAATTCGACCGTGCCGGCGTTTTCGTAATTCGCCGCTCTGCCGATTTGAATCGCCGCCGAGCAGATCTTGTCGCGCAGCTCAGAGGGAAGACTGGGGGAGGGGGCGATCTCGACAACCTTTTGATGCCGCCGTTGAAGCGAGCAGTCGCGTTCATACAGGTGAACGAGGTTGCCATGCTTGTCGCCCAGCAACTGCACTTCGATGTGGCGGGCGCGTTGTATGTACTTTTCCACGAACACTTCGTTGGAACCGAACGCGGTCAGCGATTCGCGCTGCGCCTGTTCGAGCGCGCCGGCAAGGGCGGCCGGCTCGGTGACGACGCGCATCCCGCGTCCCCCTCCTCCCTTGGCCGCTTTCAGGATGATCGGATAGCCCAGCTTTTCGATCGCTTTGCGGGCGTCGTCGAGGTGTTTTACGGAACGCGCGGTTCCCGCGAGGATTTGCACATTGGCCAGTTTGGCCAGGTCGCGGGCGGCGGTTTTGTCGCCGAGTTGCTCGAGAACTTCGGCCGAGGGGCCAACAAACGCGATCCCTGCCGCGGCGCAGGCGCGGGCCAGCGCCGGGTTTTCCGACAGAAATCCGTACCCGGGATGAATCGCGTCGACACCGTACTTCTTCGCCAGCGTGACGATTGCCTCGGGATCCAGATACGACCGCAGCGGTTCTCCCGCTTTGCCGACGAGGTACGCTTCATCCGCCTTGAAACGGTGCAGGGCGTAGCGATCTTCGTTCGAGTAAATCGCTACGGTGCGAATTCCCAGTTCGTGGGCGGTTCGAAACACGCGGATGGCGATCTCGCCGCGATTGGCGACGAGCAACTTCCGAAAAGTCTGCATTCAGGAATGGCGGGCTGGACGTGAGGAGAGTGTCGATCGATTCGGGTTAACGAAACAACCGGGGGCGAGCGCGGCAGCCCCTCGCGGTTCAATCAGCGGATGAATTCATCCGATTTCCGGTCAGAATAGCAGCCGACACTGGGATTCTCCATCGTTGGGCGTCACACCTTGCGTTGCGATCGCTCAGTCGGGATACTGGACAGGCGAGGCTGTAAACACGAGCGCACATTAGTCAATCAGTGGCCGGGGTCATGGCGGATTCGAAAATCAACGAGGGGGCGTCCGCAGATGGTCCAGGCACTGGGGCACCGCGGGGTTGGTTTCCCACTCAAGTCGGGGATTTCCGGATTCTGCGTGAGGTCGGCCATGGCGGGATGGGAGTGGTCTACGAGGCCGAACAGATTTCGTTAGGGCGACACGTCGCGCTCAAGGTGCTGCCGGGGGCCGTACAGGCGAATGATCCACTCCGCAAACGCTTCGAGCGCGAGGCGCGGATCGCGGGGAAGCTGCATCATTCGAACATCGTTCCCATCTTTAGTGTCGGGGAACACCAGGGGGTGCTGTACTACGCGATGCAGTTCATCACCGGGGTGGGACTCGATCAGTTGCTGCACGAACTCCGCAGGCAACTCGAAAAGCCGGTCGGCGAGTCGCCCGGAGCTGCGACCCCGCCGTTGGCTGGAGAATCGGGCTGGCAGGTCGCCGCCTTGGCACTTGCCCTCGCCGAAGGTCGGCTTGCCAGTGGAGTACCCGCCTGCGGCCCGCCTGCGGGAAGGGTGGAAACTTCGCCCGTGAAACCGTCGGCACCGACGATCTGCGTACCAGGCCAGCCCCGTGCGAAACCCGCGGGTGCCGGGAAGCCCCGGACGGAAGTCACCGGGCCGGCACCGTTGAAACAGCCACCCGCGGAAGCCGGACGACAGCCCCCCAAAAATCCACCGGTCGAGTTTCGCCGAAGTTTGCCGACGGAAGTCGCGGCGGCACAGACCATGATCGGGGCGGGGGCGACGGATGAACCAACGTATCCCGAACCGCCCCCCACCCTCGCGGATAGTGATCCCAACGACGTGGCGGCATGGCGGATTCCGTCGTTGGCGGGAGGAATGCCGGCCGTGTATTTCCCCGGGGTGGCACGCATTGGCGTGCAGCTCGCGTCGGCATTGCATTACGCGCACTCGCACAACGTTTTGCACCGCGACATCAAGCCCGCGAACCTGATGGTTGATTCCGATGGAAACATCTGGATCACCGATTTCGGTTTGGCTAAGGCGACCGACCAGGGGGATTTGACCGTGGCGGGGGACGTCTTGGGGACGTACCGCTATATGGCTCCCGAAGCTCTGGCGGGACGTTCCGACGCCAAAAGCGACGTCTATTCACTGGGGTTGACGCTGTTTGAAATGCTGGTGCTGAAACCCGCATTCCCCGCCCGCGAGCGACGCGGAAACTACAGCGAGTCGACTTCGGTCACCGTCCCGCGTATCGAACGGATCAACCCGGCGATTCCCCGCGATCTGGCGACGATTGTGCAAAAAGCGGTCGACGCCGAGCCTTCGCGGCGATACCAGACCGCAGGCGAGCTCGGGGAAGATCTGCAACGGTTTCTCAATGACGAACCGATACTCGCCCGACGGATCGCGCCCGTCGAACTGCTCTGGCGCTGGGCGAAACGACACCGGACTGTGGCGCTGGCGGTGGCGACGGTCGCCGTGTTGCTGTTGACGTTTTCAGTGGTGACGTCGGTGATGAACTATCGGCTGGCGACGCGGACGGCACAGTTGATCGCCGAGCGTAAACGTGCCGACCTCGCCGAACGGAAAGGTTACAGCGAACAGGTTGAGCGGCTGATGGTCGCCAGTCCCGCGACGGTCCCCGAGTTGATCTCATCCCTTAAGCGGGCGAAGGTCGATGTTCAAGAGATTCTCGTCGAACGACTCGCAAGCATTTCTGATCCGGCGCAGAAATTGCGGTTGCTCGCGGCGCTCACCGCGCTGGGGACGTCTCACGCGCAAGAACTCTGCCAACTGACACCGTCCCTGCCGCACTCCGAAGCGCAAATTGTCCTTCCGGTACTACGCATCGATCAGGCGACAGTCGTGCCGCAACTGCTGCGGCAGTTCGAAACCGAACCCGATGACGAGCGGCGCGCGCACATCGCGAGCGCTTTGTTGGAACTGGGGGAATTTGGACCTGCGGGTCGGATGCTGGCGCTGGGGACCGATCTGTCCCTCCGCAACATGATGATTCGAACCCTGTTCGACTGGCATGCGGATCTGGAATTCGTTCCCGGGTTACTGGAAAATACCACGAATGACGACTTGCGATCGGGAGTCTGTCTGGCGCTGGCGCTGATTCCCAAAACGACCATCAGCCCGGTAATGAATCGTCGCATTGACGCCGCGCTGGCCAGGGTCTACGCGATCGCGCCGGACAGCGGCTCGCACAGCGCCGCCTTCCGGGCGCTGGCGTTTCGTGGCACCGAGGTTCCCAAACTCCTCCAACCATTCCAGGCGCTGGCATTTCGTGGCACCAAGGTTTCCAAACTCCCCCAGCCATCCCGGGCGACCAGCGGAAAGAAATGGTTTGTCAACAGTTTAGGAATGACGCTGGTTGAGGTTCCCGCCGGTTATTACTTTCCCGGGGACTATGAGCCTGTCACCGGCCGGACCCCACAATTGAAGCGGATGGTGATTATCCCGCGAAAGCTCTTCGTACAGGACCAGGTGGTCACGGCCAAGTTGTATACCGAGTTCCAGTTAAAATATGAGTTGGAAAACCGGGGAAAGGGCTGGCTCCCCGATCCACTGGACCGTGGACTTCTGCCGTTGGCGGGAGTTCGCTGGAGGTCCGCAGTCGAGTTCTGTAACTGGCTGAGCGAACGGGATGGTCGCGAGCCGTGTTACAAATCGAGTCAGCCGGGCGGGCGCGACGTGACCCTCGACCTCTCGAAAAACGGCTACCGGCTGGCGACATCCGCTGAACAGGAACACTTTTATCGGTGTGGCACCCGAACGCGGTTTTTCACGGGCGGTAATGCCGAGACTCTGGCGGGCTATGGCAACATGTTCTCCGATCGGATCGTGGTGGGGCGGAGCTATCTGCCGAATCCGTGGGGCTTGTTCGATACCGCCGGATCGTCGCCTCAGATGAGTTGGGACGCCCCCCCTTTGCCTTTAGATGGCGTGTGGATCGACCCGGTGGGTGACGTCGGACAAGTGACCGCGATTCGCGCCGGTCTGATGAACCTGGGAAACCTCTTTCTGCCAGCGACTTCGGGTTTCACCATCCCCTGTGACATGCCGGCGACATTTCGCGTCGTCTGTTGCGACGAACCTCCGGTCGAGGCGGCCACCGCTTACTCAATCGCCAGCGGCCGGTTGTTGCAGGCGATCGAAAACCCCGACCGGCCGGAAGATTTGTTCGCGTCACACTTCGGACGCATGCTCTGTGCGTCGGCGATTGGAAATTTGTCGGCGGCGGCGGAGTCGGCGGGGGCGATTCTCGACAGTCTTCCGGACGAAAGACTATGGTCGAGTCAGCGGAGTGACTGGATCCGCTACTGGGGTTGGCAGGCCTCCCCGTTTCTGGACGAATTGAAGCGACAACGGCCTCAGGACACGTTGCTTCGGACCGGTCTGGCCCGGTCCCTGGCGCAGCGGGGCGAATGGGACAGAGCGGCCGACGCGTTTTTGGATGTGATCGAAGACTGTCCCGTTTCCGAAGAGTGGTTTGAATGTGTCGTGGTTTTGAACGTTGCGGGCCGGACGGGGGACCGTGACCGGATTTTGCGGGTTCTCGAGAGTCGAGCCTCCAAATTCGACGCGCGTCAATACGGGTTCTTTCTGGCACGGACATTCAGTTCGGTCCCCAACGACGTGGTCAAGCCGGACCAGGTGGTCGAATGGGCTCGTGCCGGAGTGGAGGACTCCGCATACCCCTGGACCATTCACACTCTGGGAATGGCTCAATTCCGCAGCGGCGATCTGGTCGCGGCGCGGGCGACTTTGGAGGGGTCTCTGGCAATGGGCTGGAGTTCCTGGGGGAATTCGATCAACCAGTACGGATTGGCTCTGATTTCTCAACTGGAAGGGGATTACGAAACCGCGCTCGACCTAATCGCCCGCGCCGACTCCGCGTGGACCCAGGTCAGTCGCGACGAAGTGATGTCGGGGAACATCGCACCAACCGAGTGGATGGAATATCAGATCTTGAAGAGCGAAACCGGACGGATGACCAAGTCCCCCTGACGCCGGACAAGCTCCCCCGCCACGAAATCGGCGGAAGATGTGGTATCATGGGGACACATCCCGAGACTTGCGGAGTACACCGCGACGTGTCCTAGTCGGCATTGGCCGTGCGTCGATTGTCATGAATCCCACCGACCATTCGTCATCGCCTGAATCGCAGCAACCACCTCCCCGGGTCTGGGTGCATTCGCTGCCGCGGGCGATCTGGCTGGCGGTGTGGCTGCGGAAACTGGTGGTGCTGATTCTGGGATGTTCCGTGGTCGCCGTGGGGGTGGTGATGATTGTCACTCCCGGGCCAGCGATTGTGGTGATACCGGCGGGGATCGCGATTCTGGCGACCGAGTTTTTTTGGGCGAAACGGCTGCTCGCTTGGGTGCGAGAACGGATCACGCGCCGGCTGAATTCAACCGCCAAAACGCCTGATCCACCCTGATTTTTCGTCGACTTCCGTACATGGTCTCCCCCTGCGGGCGATTTTCGCTAGAATAGCAAGTTCGGTTCGATTCAGTCTCCCCGCCGCCCGACAGGATGGCAGGCGGTTCTCTGTTGGTAGTTGTCGATGGACCCCCGCTTCATTCGGAATTTCTCGATCGTCGCTCACATCGACCACGGCAAAAGCACGTTGGCCGACCAGTTGCTGCTGCAAACCGGCACCATCACGCAGCGGGAATTTCGCGATCAGATCCTCGACGATCTCGACGTTGAACGCGAACGGGGGATCACCGTCAAGGCCCGGGCGGTCGCGATCAATTATGAGCAGGATGGACAGGTCTACGAACTGAACCTCGTTGATACGCCGGGGCACGTCGACTTCCACTACGAGGTCTCGCGCAGCCTGGCCGCCTGTGAAGGAGCGCTGCTGCTGGTCGACGCCTTCCAGGGTGTGCAGGCTCAAACCGTGGCGAACGCCTACGCGGCGATCGAATCGGACCTGGTGATCATTCCCTGCATCAACAAAATCGACCTGCCCGTCGTCCGCACCGCGGAGGTGCTGGACGAAATGAATTCGGTACTGGGGATTCGCCCCGAAGAGGTGCTGATGGTCAGTGGAAAGTCGGGAATTGGAATTACCGACGTGTTCCGCGCCATCGTCGAACGGATTCCCGCCCCCAGCGGCGACTCCACCGCTCCGCTCAAGGCGATGATCTTCGACGGCAAATACGACAACTACCGCGGCGTTGTCACCTACGTGAGAATGCGTGAGGGACGCTTGCGCAAGGGGATGAAAATCGCCTTGATGCGCAAGGGAACGTCGCACGAAGTTCTGGAAGTCGGGCAGTTCCGTCCGAACATGGCTCCTTGTGATGAACTTGGCCCGGGTCAGGTCGGTTACTTTATCGCCGGCATCAAGGAACTGGGGGGGGTCCACGTGGGTGACACCGTCACAGAAGCGAACCGCCCCGCGTCCGATCCTTTCCCCGGGTATAAGCAGCCGCAGCAGATGGTGTTCTGCGGGATGTACCCGATTGAAAAGACCGATTTCGAAAAACTGCGCGACGAACTCTCGAAAATGAGTCTCAACGACGCCAGTTTCACGTTCGTTCCCGAAACGAGCGACGCGTTGGGCTTTGGATTCCGCTGCGGCTTCCTGGGGATGCTGCATATGGAGATCATTCAGCAACGGCTGGAAAAAGAGGCGAACATCGACCTCATCCAGACCGCGCCCAACGTGACGTACGAACTGCTGATGATGGATGGCGAAATCCAAAAGATCGACAATCCGCAAGACGTCCCCAACACCGGGGGGATCAAAGAATTCCGCGAACCAATCGTGAAGGTGAATTTCATTCTTCCGGTCGACGGGATCGGCCCGATCATGCAGTTGTGCGCCGACCGCCGTGGGATCTACAAGAGCACCGAGTATCTCGGGACAACCCGTGCGCAACTCGTCTATGAATTGCCACTGGCCGAGGTGATTTACGACATGCACGACCGGCTGAAGAGCATTACGCGCGGGTATGGCACATTCGATTACGAGATCATCGGCTTCCGTCCCGCCGATCTGGTCAAGGTCGACATCCTGGTGAAAGGGGTGCGGGTCGACGCGCTGGCGTCGATCATGCACCGCGACAACGCGGAACGCCGCGGACGCGGTCTGTGCAAGCGGCTCAAAGAGGAAATCTCGAAACATCAGTTCGAGATTCCCATCCAGGCGGCGATCGGCACCCGCATCATCGCCCGTGAGACAATCGCCGCCCTGCGGAAAAACGTCACCGCGAAGTGCTACGGGGGGGACATCACCCGCAAACGAAAGCTGTGGGCCAAGCAGCGCGAGGGTAAGAAACGCCTCAAGCAGTTTGGCGAGGTCGAAATCCCCCAGAAGGCGTTCCTGTCGGTGCTGGACGTCAGCGACGACATGTGAGGAAGGCTCGATGTGACCCGGCGAATCCTCTCGCCGAGTCACACCGACATTGTCAATCCTCGGCCTTGCTACCGTCTCCGCACATCTTCACGATCTTCGGATCAAACCGCGCGACGGTTTCCACCAGATCCTGCTGCTGGGCCATCACCTCTAAGATGCGCTTATAGGCGTACGGGACTTCGTCGGCACCGGCGGAGATCACTGTGATTCCCTTCTTTTTCAGGTCGTTCTGTACCGCCCGCCAGGTGTACATGTCGTTGGCTTTGGTGCGCGACATGCAACGCCCCGCACCGTGGGAGGCCGAATTCAGACTCTCGGCGTTCCCTTTTCCGCGGACGATGAACGCCGGGTCGGCCATGGAGCCGGGGATCACTCCCAGAACCCCCTTGCCCGCCGGTGTCGCCCCCTTGCGGTGAACGATCAATTCCTGGCCGTCATGGACTTCCTTCCAGGCGAAGTTGTGATGGTTTTCCACGCCGGTGCGAATGGGGGCACCCACCAATTTCGAGACCAGTCGATGGATCACGTCGTGGTTCGCCGCCGCGTAGTCTCCCATCAGGTTCATGGCCGCCCAGTACTCCTGACCCGCCTCGGTGTCGAGGTCGAGCCAGGCCAGTCGGCCAAGATCAGTGTACCGCTTGGGCAGTCGGGACTGGGCGATGGAGGAATAGGTGCTGCATACCGAAGTCCCGGCCCCCCGGCTTCCCGAGTGGCTCAAAAGCGCGATGTATTCACCCGCGGGCAGCCCCAGGTCGTCCGCCGGCTCGGTCAGGGTCAGCGCGCCAAACTCGACGAAGTGGTTCCCTGACCCCGACGTTCCCAGTTGTCTCCACGCCTTGTCCTTTTGCTCCCGCGTGATCCGCGTCACAGACCAGTCCTGGTCCATCACCGCGTGATCCTGTCGACGCTCGTGGACTCCTCCCACGCCGAACAACGTTCCCTTTTCCAGCGCGGTCTGGAAGTGACTCAAACGGTCGTCCAGATCGGACGGAGGGAGGTCGAACACCGACAGCTTCATCCGGCAGGCGATGTCCACACCCACCGCGTAGGGGATCACCGCGTTCTCGCACGCCAGAACTCCACCGATCGGCAGGCCATATCCCACATGCGCATCGGGCATCAACGCCCCCCGCCGGGAAACCGGCACGTCGCACGACTGCTCCATCTGGGCATGCGCCGCCGGGTCGATATCGGTTCCCCAGGTCTTGTACGGTGCCCGTTTGTGCGGAATGAACGCCGACTCGGCGATCAACGCCTTGGCGAATCCCGCGAAATGCGGATGTGCAACGTGGTCGGCAGGAGCCTCGATGACCGACACAATCAGCCGCTTCACTTCCGAGCCTCGAAATTCCCCCGTTTGCGCCGCGGATTGAATTCCCTGGATGGCGCTGGTTAGACAGGCGTCGGGGACGCCCAGCTTGCGGAGTTGAGAGGTATTCATGGCAGACTTTGTAGGGAGACGCAAATTCTGTGTGGTCGACCCGCCGGGCACAAACTCGGCGAGGGAGTATGCAGACACACTCCCTCGCCGCGCGGTTCACCAGCGCTCGACTCGCAATGTAGCGAATCGTGACAGGAAATCGAGACTTGACCGGATTACTATAAAACAGTGAATCGTTCGCCTGGAATTGGAGAGTCTCTCGATGCGAAATGTCCTGCGGGTCGCGGTGCTGCTGGGAATGGTGTTTTCCGTGGTCGAGTCCACCGTTCGTGCCGAGGGCCAGGGGACACCGGTGGCGACCTGGCCTCAATGGCGCGGCCCAACCCGAGACGGCCAGATTCCTGTCGGCACGATCTGGCCGGCGAAACTCGCGGGAAATAACCTCCAGACGCTCTGGCGGCTTCCGCTGGGACCGAGTTATTCGGGGCCGATCGTGGCCGTCGACCGCGTCTTCGTCACCGAGACTCGAAATGCTAAGGAAGAGGTCGTTAAGGCGCTGGACAGACGAACCGGGAACGTCATCTGGGAGGTCTCCTGGCCCGGTGCGATGAGCATGCCGTTCTTCGCCAAGTCGAATGGCGACTGGATTCGCTCCACCCCGGCATATGACGGAGAATCGCTTTATGTCGCCGGCATCCGCGACCTCCTGGTCTGCCTGGATGCCAAGACCGGGGCCGAGCGGTGGCGAGTGGACTTTCCCAGTCGGTATAAGAGTTCGCTCCCCGCGTTTGGATTTGTCTGTTCTCCACTGGCGGTGGGAGATGCACTCTACGTTCAAGCCGGCAGTTCGCTCTTCAAACTCGACAAACGGACTGGCGAGTCGATTTGGAGGACATTGACCGACGAAGGGGGAATGAATGGGAGCGCTTTCTCCTCACCCTATCTCGCCCAGCTCGGTGGTGCTGAACAACTGCTGGTTCAGACCCGAACGAAGCTGGCGGGAGTCGACCCCGAGACTGGCTCGGTTCGATGGGAACAAGAGGTTCCGGCATTCCGTGGCATGAATATTCTGACGCCTACGGTGTTCCGAGACTCAGTCTTCACCAGCACTTATGGTGGCAAGAGTTTCCTATACACCCCCACAACCGTCGGTGCCAAGCCGAAGGTTGAGACCACTTGGACGAACAAAGTCGAGGGCTACATGTCATCCCCCGTGGTGGTCGGGAACCACGTCTATCTGCACCTGCGGAACCAGCGTTTGACCTGCATTGACATGACTACAGGCAAGTCGACTTGGACCACCACGCCGTTCGGCAAATACATGAGCCTGGTGGCAAATGGCGACAAGATCCTGGCGCTCGATGAACGCGGAATCCTGGTCCTGTTCCGGGCGAATCCCGAAAAATTCGAACAGCTCGACACCCGGCAGATCAGCGAGCAGGACACGTGGGCCCATCTGGCCATCTGCGGCGACGAGGTTTTCATCCGGGAACGAAAAGCGATGACGGTCTATCGCTGGGCTGATGTCGAGTAGCGTGGCACGAGCGGAGAATTCCGGAGCCAATTTCCAGGCTCGCAAACGCCTGCCTCGGGAGTCAAGCTGCGTTGCTTGAAAGTCAAAGTTCTGTCGACGACGCTGAAATGCGTGCTGCTCCTGAAGCCGCCGCGCAGTCTCGCGGCATGTTTGACATACCATGACGAAGCCCCCGGCCCATCCGCCAAGAAGACACACTCCCCGCGGGACAACCCCGCGGGTACCAGAGAATGGCGCATCCCCAGAGACAGAAGTCGACAAAATCTCTGAGAACTCCTAAGAAGAAAAACGACAGCGAGCTTCCGTACTCGGTACCAAAATAAGTGGCATTGGCCTGTGGGCGTCGAGCGGAACCCCGCAGGATCGTCGTCGTGACATGTGGCGGACGGCGTTCCTACGACGCCGCGGTCTCGACATCTTCGGCAGAGTCAAGTGGAGACAGATTGAAACGCCGCATCGGAAACGACTGCTCGCTCGACGGTGAAACCAAACAACGGGTCACGTTTACCGACCCAACCGCCGCCTGCGGCGTCGGGCGCGACGCCGCAGGCGCGTCGTCGCGAGATGTGGCGGACGGCGTTCCTACGACGCCGCGGTCTGGACATCTTCGGCAGAGTTGAGTGGAGACAGATTGAATCGCCGTATCGGAAACGACTGCTCGCTCGACGATGCAGTCAAACGATAGGTGACGTTTACCGACCTGGCCGCCGGCTGCGCCGTCGGGCGCGACGCCGCGGAGCGTCGTCGCGACATGTGGCGGACGGCGTTCCTACGACGCCGCGGTCTGGACATCTTCGGCAGAGTTGAGTGGAGACAGATTGAATCCCCGTATCGGAAACGACTGCTCGCTCGACGGTGAAGGCAAACGACGAGTGACGTTTACCGACCTATGCCCAGCGCGGCCGATATCGCGACATTGAACCCGAGCGGGATGGCGTCTGCTGCGGGTGGATGCAGTCTTGGGCAAGCTGGATGGCGGCGGGTGTTGGCGACGGCCCCATCCGCCTTGAGCGGATGGGGAGAAAGATCGATGGCTAGCCCCAAGCCACACTACGCGGTCCAGACCCCATCCACCTTGTGTGGATTGGTGAATCAGATCTTCGCTCTGTCTGCCCGCACGACATCGATAACCAGGTCACGAAGGAAACTGGGAACGGTCGCCAAAGTCTAAGAATTACCGGTACATATTGCACAATCGCACAGCCATTAGCCGGACGATTTCATCGGAGTGTTCGCTGAGTTCGGTCCAGCGATCCCGAAACGCGTTTCGGACCTCCTCCCGCACCTCCTCCGTCAATCGAACGAAAGACAGTTGGTCACTCAGGCCACGCAATGCCTCGCGTAGATCCTCGACAGTTTGGACTCGCAACCGTCTTTGCCAAGACTTCAAACTCAAACCGCGCGACGTCCAGTGGCACTTCACGAGTGTGCCGCGATACCGGAACTCTTTGAACTGCGGAAGTCCCGCTTCGAATTCGTCGACAAACAACAGTTCATCCAGGGTGCGTCCACAAAGAAACTCGTCGAAATGGACGACTTTCCCTCCCCCAATCGTTCCCGCCGCCGCCCGCACCTCCTCGCGAATCAGATAATAATTGGGCACCAATCCAACCCGCACGGTTGGGCAGATCAGAATTTGGTCGATCCGGAGCCTGCGTCTCGTTTGGGTGACATACAGACTGACGACGTCAGTCATCACGTTCTTCCGCCACGAGCCAGCGTAGTAGAATCGTTTGGAACATTCACGATCCGGCAGCCGCGCGGAGCGCGACATCCGTTTCCGCCCCTTTCTCGCCAGCCGAAGCACCTCGGGCCATGGTGCCTTGAGCAACCGGTTCAGCGACCAACGCCGCTCGAATGGGGTTCTCAATGTGTGCGATTCTTCCCAGATTGACTTCCATTGGTCCATGCCATGAATCCTGTCGAATGTGGAAATCAAGCAGATCCGGGGCGAGCCCAGTAAAATCTCGCATCGGAAACGCTGGTCGCGCGGGGTTGAAGTCAAACACCGGGTGACGCTTGCCGACCCAACCGCCGGCTGCGCCGTCGGGCGCGACGCCGAAGGAGCGTCGTCGCGACATGTGGCGGACGGCGTTCCTACGACGCCGCGGTCTGGACATCTTCGGCAGAGTGGAGTGGAGACAGATTGAAACGCCGTATCGGAAACAACTGCTCGCTCGACTGTGGAGTCAAACAACGGGTGACGTTTACCGACCTGGCCGCCGGCTGCGCCGTCGGGCGCGACGCCGCAGGAGCGTCGCCGCGACATCAGGAGCGTCGTCGCGACAGGGACGATCCACTACTTCCCCTTCTCGACAGGCTTCTCACCGTTCAATTGGCTGCGCACATCCTCCACGGACGCGCTCCGGCTGATCACTTTGCCATCGGGATCCACCAGAAACATCGTCGGCAGCGTGATGATCCCGAATTTCCGCGCAGGGGCGCTTTCCAGTCCCCCCTCTTCGTGAATCTGCGGCCAGGAAATCCCCCGTTGTTTGATAAAGCTGGTTACCACGTCCGCCTCTGGATCGAGGTTCACCCCAAGGATTTCAAACCCTTTGGAGCGGTGTTGATCGTAGAGTTCCTTGAGTGCTGGCAAGTCTTCGGCCGCCGGCTTGCTCCGCGTGTCCCAGAACACCACCAGCAATGTATTCCCTTTGAACTGCTTGGTGTCCAGCGTCCCGCCCGCCAGACTCGCTCCGGAAAGCGCCAATAACTTTCCGTTCATCCCCAGCCGCAACAACGCTCCACCGGCGCGGCTCGCCGCTTCGGTTTTGGGAAACTGCGTGGTGACCTTCTGGTACCAGCCCCGGGCCTTTTCGACCTTGATGGCATATTCGTATTCAAATCCCAACTGCAGCGCCGCCTCGGCGGAATCATCGGACTTGGGATACTTTTCCAGGAACACTTCGAGATCCTTAAGCCACTGCGAGTGGATTTTCCCCCGCGCGTCGTCGTCTTCGCTCGCTCGCATCGCCAGGGTGTATTCTGCCCACGTTCGCCGATATTCCACGAACGCCGCCAGCCTTGGATACTCTTTCTTGATCTCCTTTTCGAGTTGCCGCAGACGGTCCATCCCCTTGGAATAGTGCCCCGCCTGAACCCCGGCGTTGATCGAGTCGAGCAGTTGACGCAACCATTGTTCGTGATCGGCGTCGGTCGTCGCGGCGTTGAAGAGTTTCACCAGCACAAAGTCGAGGTCTTTATAGTACTTCTCCCACTCGGCCTTGGCCGCGTTGGGGGCCGGAGGACTGTTCTGCAACTTGGTGAGTTGCTCAAACAGCGCTTTGGTCTCGGCGGGAATGTCATCCCCCGCCGTCGCGGCGGCGGTCGGTCCGACCGCGCCCCGGGCCGATTCAAACATCACGATGCCGCTGGGAAGTTCCACGTTTCCTTCCGGGTCGCTTGCCGAGGGAATTAATGTCAGTTTCCAGACATTCCCCACCCGCAGCATTTCCCCCAGCACCACGATTCCCTGCTTTTGCGCGTCTCCGTAATCGACAAACGCCATGGCGTTTTCCGTGACGAACAGATCGGCCTTGGTTTTGTGCGTTTCGGCAGGGATCACTCCCGGTCCCGACGAATCAAATCTCCGCCAGACGGTTTTGGGGGTGATGACTTTTGAAGCCCGAGGCTGCTTCTTCAGCTTCGTCGCCGCGTTTTCCACGGATGCCAGCAACCGCTCCCCAAGGCTCCCCTTGAGTCCCAGCACTTTCAGATCGTCGGCATTGATTAACAGGGGAGTCAGCAGGTCGGCGTCCTGAGCCACCAGCGCCCGCACCGCCATCCGGCTCACCTCCTCGGCCGAGATCATCTTCCATTCTTCAATCTTGCCGTCTTCGTCGGCGTCAATGCCCCAGCGAGTCCCCCCCAAGTTCAGCCAGCGAATCTGGTCGATCTTGTTGTTGCCATTGGTGTCGATCTCGCGATAGACCTCTAGCCCGCCATTGTAATACCCCCACTGGTCGGTCTTTCCCTTCCCCGTGGTGTCAAGGAATTTCCGCAATGGTTGACCGGCAGGCCCCAGGACGAGATAGCCCCGGTTGTCATCCAAAATCTCGACCTTGCACTTCGCCCATTCCTTCTTCTCGGGCGTGTCGATGTCGACATCGGCGTGCTGCGGCTTGAAGGTCGACAGGATGTAATCGACCGTGACCTCGCGTTTCTGCGCCTGCGCCGGGGAGACTGGCAGACTGAACACGACGAACAGCAAAGCGGCGACGAAACGGACATTCAACGCGACAGGGCGCATGGCAATCAACTCCTTCTGATGACACGCAGGACGCCCGATTCTAGACCATGACCCGGGGGTAGGTCAGCCCCAGTTTTTGCAAGGAAAATCGAGCTGATCCGCTTCGTTACAAAAGCGAAACCCCCTTGGTCAACCGGATTCGACCAAGGGGGTTTCAGGAGCATGGGGCGACGCCGACGATCTCAGCCGGCGATGCCTTGACTACTCAACCCAAATGTTGAGCCAGCCGTCGTTCGTGCGGATGCGGGTGACCGCCAGTGTGAACTGCCGGTTGCCGCGTTTCACCGAGGCCGATCGCTTGACCAGTTGTTCGGTGATCGCTTCTTCGATTTTCTTCTTGATGACGCCGGCGCGGACCGCCTGGCTTTCGCTCTTGTCAATCGTCTCGACCGAGACTTTGCCGGGGGTGATCTGAATCCCCTCGGTCACCGCCTTGATCGACATCGGGACGCGAATCAGGTGGACGGGAATCTCTTCCTTCCCTTCCTGCTTCAGTCCGGCGCGGATATTCAGAACCAGCGTGTCGTCGAGCGCTTCGAAACGGATCGGGTCGTTGGCGTCGAACGACAGCAGACGGGCGGCGCTTTCTTCGCTGGCGGGTTTGGTCTTCGTTCCCATGTCGACCTTCTGGCCAAGCAGGTCTTCCATGTGCTTCTGAAGTTTGTCACGCAACTCATCATCAGACATTGTCTGGCCGGCGAATCCGAGCCGGTCGATGCCGTTGTTGAGCGCCGACTGGTGCAACAGAATCGTGATGCCGCGGGGATTCATCTGGGTGGCGTCGGGAGCGCTTCCCCCGAGTTCGCCCGCTTCCATAATCCGTCCCGCCATCCGGACTTCATCGTGAGTCGAGGACCAACTCAAAGGGGCCGGGAACAGCTTCAGGTTCTTGAGGGCGGCGACCCGCTCATTCAACTTCTTGGGAAGTTCCCCATTGGGGCCAAACTCCCGGTTGATTTCGGTGTCGAGTTGCGATGCGACGGTGCCGCGGATGCGGTTCGCCATCATCGCTTCCCCCTCACCCAGCCGGCTCGACGCGATCGACTGCGCCTGACCCTGGGCGATTCGCCCGATCAGCGGCATGCCGTCGTACTTGGTGTCGATATTTCCCAGCGAACTGCTCGCCTGCGCCCCGACCGCCGTCTGGCCGATCTTGAACTTCTCGCCATCGAAGACCAGCGGTTTGTAGGCGTTGAAATTCGCATTGCCGAAGATCGAAACGTTCGCTTCACTCGTCGACGCGAGAGTGCTGGTATTCACGGTGCCGTTGATGACCAGATACAACAGCGCTCCGTTGTTGCTGGGCTGCACGTCGATGCCGACGTTGGAGAGCGTCGACTGCGAACCGGTCACCTGCGCTTCCGAAACGAATTCGTTGATTCCCGAGTTGTCGCGACGCGATTCGCTGACAAACCGATTGATGAATTTTTCGGGAGCGTACAGCCGCACGTTGTGGTTGAAGTAATTCGTCCGCAACGCGGTGGTGATTCGCACTCCGCCATCGGGAGAAACCGCCGCGATTTTGGTGTAGGCGTCGCGAACCCCCTTGGCGGCCGCGCTGGTGGCTTCCGATTCCGACAGTTCAATCGCGGCGACCAACTCGGTGCAGGCCTGTCGCAGTTCGGCTCCAGGCAGAACGGCCTGACCTGCGGCCAGAGCAGTTCCAGTGGCAGTTCGCAAAGCGACAATGTCCGCTCGCTTCAAAAACTGTTGGGTGACATCGTCAGTCGGGGCCTTTTCGAATTGCGCCTTGACGGTGCCGGCAATCGCCAGTATCTGTTCCGGGTTGTTGGTCTTGACCGCTTCCTGGATCTCGGCGGTCTTCAGGTATTTCCGCCAGCCCGCACCGCTCGAAATCGCGTTCAGGTTGTTCGACAGATTCACCGCGGCCGCGTTCAATTCGCGGGCCGCTTGCGCCTTGCGCTGGGCGACCACTTCGGGGCCGATTTCGAGCGTGGTCAGAATCGCCTCGGCGACATCGAGACGGCGCTTCAGGCTGCCCCGCAACGAAGAGAGTTGGCTGGCGATGTTGCGGTAGGCGGGATTCGCCAGGTATTGGGCCGCGGTCGCTTCGCGTTTCCGCAGTTGCGCGAGAACCGCTTTCTGGTCGGCAATTTCCGCCGTCGGCTCGGCGTACAACTTGCCCAGTTCGGCGGTGACCGCCGCCCCCCAAGGTTGCCAGTTTTCTGGCAGAGAGGCGAGAGTCGCTTCGAGATCCGCGGGCGCGGCGGCGGGGAGGATTCCCGTCAGACCTTTGGGGGCCGCCGCTTCGTCTGCGGCGCGGGCCATCCAGGCACCTCCCACAAACACCAACGACAGTAACCCGACCCATCCCAAGCGGGAGAGGGAGTGCGGCATAGAGAGCATCGAACGTCCAGCGTACATGAGAGACCACTCCTGGGGTGCAGTTCGCGGGCGCTTCGGGGGTGCACCGCAATCCATCAGTTCAACCTCCGCCCCGTCCCGCTTGTGCCTGCAACTTCAGCGTGGACCGGAGGATGTTGACATCGAGAGTTATCGTCGCGCCCGTTCAAGTCACCGCCGACAATCCACCCGTTCGCAGTTGAGTCACCCCCGAGTGGACGTGACAGGCAACGGATTTTTGGAAAAGTCGGCCTGGGAGGCCTGCGTCGAGTTTGAGGACAAGTCAAGCATTTCCGAATGCGTAGTTTAGTCGAGTCAAGGTCAGTTCGCAACTGAGCCGAGAACTGCGGCGGATGTTCGATACCTGACGTAACATGCTTTCCCTCAGTGTGTTACAGTGCCAGGACCGCCCGCCAATTCACGAATTCGGCATCGACTGGTCGCCTCGCAGCGTTCTCCAAGCTCGATGGCAGTCTTGTCGCCAACACACTCGACGGCCGCGTTTCTCGCCAATGTCCACATTTACTGACGGTCATCTCAAGTCCACCGCCGCCTCCACCGCTTTGCGAATCGCGTCCCGCGGATTCTCGATCAACAATGCGTCGAGGATCGTCGAAACCCTAAGTCCGTGGATGCGTCGGTGGCGCGTCACGGGGTCTTTTGAGTCCTCCACCAACTTCGCCCGTCCGGATGGTTTGCGGTCGAGCGTGGTCGGGTTCGCGCGGTGCAAATTTGCCCGGTACTCCCGGATCGCCGTCTTGCACGCATCAAATCGGGAGTGCAGGTACGCACGTTCCGCCTCGGTCAGCAGCGAGTCCCGCAAGTTGTCGGCGCTCGCATCCAACGACAACTCGTTCGGCCAGTCGTCGACCGGCTTCTCGTTCGGTTTGTCGTTTGGTTTGTCGCAGGGAGGGGTTCGTAGGTATTTGGCCAGTTTCCCCGCACATCCGCCAAATCCTCCCAGAATCAACACCGGCTTCTTCTTTTGCAGTGTCAGGTAGACTTCCTCAAGAATGCCCGGCAGCCATCCTTTTGACTTGCGAATCCGACCTCCCCAGACAATTCTCAGATCACACGCCTCGGTCGACTGGACCCGCATTTCCGTCAACGCGTCGGCATTCCGCCGCCGCGCCGCCGGGTCATTGTCCAAATCCGTCGAGAAACGCGCCAGTTCGGCTTCTGAAGTATCCTTGGGGCGGACCGCTTGAAACTCACAGACTCCCACCAGCCGGGCCTGACGCTGGGGATCGGTCTTCAAACTGTGGGGCCACGCCGAATAGTTGAGCAGGGGCCAGGTGGAGGGGTTGTTGACTTCCACAGTCTCACCCCGCGAGTCTTGCTTGGATGGGATCGGTCGGCTGGACTGCCAGTTCAGAGCGGCATTGATTAGATGTTCGGTCAAGGGGGCTTCCTCGTCCACGAGATTCCCTCCAAATGCCAGACGAAACTCCAGTTGCAGCAACCGCATCGCCAGCCGAACCATCAGCTCTTCGATGTGTTCCAGTCCCAGTCCTTGTTCCGCCAGCTCAATTTTATCTCCTCCCGCCGACAGGCCGATCAGCAATGGACGTTGTTTCGGTGGCATGGTCTTCCTCCTGGCTAGAGATAGTCCTCAAAACTCTTGAGTTCGGTTTCTGGCGTGAACCCTTTGATCGCCGGTTCGAGATCGTCGATTTCTGCGGGTGTCAGTCCGTATCCGGGATAGACAATTGTCTTCACTTTGCGGGCGTCCCCTTCCTCCTCGAGCAAATGCCGCAACTTCGCCAGTGTCCAGGAATCGGGAACCCAGGTGATGAAGCAGGTTTCCTCGTCCCGTCCGTCCCGCCGGTCGAGATCTTTCGCCACGCGTTGGTGAACGTAGCTGAGCATCATTTCCAGCACCAGGCGATCGACCACAAGTTCGGTGTGGTCGATCGGGTTGTACGGATCCCACCCGATCCGCGGAACCCCTTCCAGCATCGGAATCGCCCGCACCCAGCTCAATTGCGGGTGATGAACCGCGACCATCGGCTGCAACCGCCAAACGCGGGTGTTTTTCGGGGCCTTGAGTCGCCTTGGCGTTCGCGCCAATCTCGTCTCCTGACGGCACCAGGGACGGGTCGGATACGCATCCGTCACAACCGAGACCATCGACGCAGTCACCTCGGTCGCCGACGCTCGCATCCGCTTTTCCCAAGCCTTTCCGAACGGCAGGTCGTTGGTGTCGTACCAGGCCTGCAATTGCCCGAATCGGCGGATGCCGTCGCGCAGGAATTCGGCGATCGCGGTCCCGTCTTTTTTTGCGTGACTCAGGAAGACATCGAGCGGCCGAAAACTGTTTCCCGACGAATTCCGCAGCAGCCTCGCGGTCATCTCTGTGGCGGCCCGCCTCAGTGTCGCCACCTGGGCCGGTTTCGAGAGGCCCATCAGCCGAACCGGATTGAAACAACCGTAGAGCGGTCCGGTGCGGTAGAAACTGTCATGCAAGGCGGCGGGCAACAACTCGACCGAGGCTGTGCGGTCGTCGTGCCGGAGTTGGCCCGCCGCCACCCGTTGCGAGAGAGCGACAATCGCCGCCCGCCAGGTCGGATCGACCACCATTCGATGATCCACCAGAACGATGATCACCGTCAACTCGGCTTTGTCTGCCTGAATCGTGGGAAACTCGGCCCATTGGGGAGTCGCGCCGGCACCCCGTTCTTCCGGAGTTCGGCCATCGCAGATTTGTCGGCGAAAATAGACCGGCAACCCGGCACCGCTCGAATCACCAGACAAGTAACCCAGGCGAAACCAGTCATACAAGGTTGCCGAAAGTTCTTCCGCCTCTTTGCACTCCGGATGGTGGACGATGTAAATCGCCACCGGCGTTTTCACCGTGCCGAGACGTTTGGCCTGTTCACTGCGCGCCATGTGGGGATCGCCATCGATTCAAGACATGGCGATCCGTTGCCTACAACTACTCCTGCGAGTTCTCACGTCGCCACGACACCCACCTCGGGAACCTCCATCGCGACAGGTTCCAAGCTAGTTCTCCCGCCTCACCGCATGCAACCGCGATTTCCGAATCCCAGGCGGTTGGTCGCCAGCGCTGTGCCGATTTTGCGGACCACGCGGGGATCCCGATGTCGGGGGTTGTTGCCAAAACCGAACGCGAACAATGCCAGCGAGGTTGCTTTCGGCACAACGGTGGACGTAATCTCATCGCGACGAAGGATTCAAGGTTCCCCCCATGCGCATGAAGCCCAACACGACCTGGTCGTTTCTCCTGGCGTTTTCGACGGTCTTTCTGCCGGCGATCTTCGCGACCGGGTTGTGGGCGGGTTGGTACCTTGAAATCCGCAGTTGGTGGGTGGCAATGGGGTTTTTCGCACTGGCATTGATTGGAATGGCCGCCGCCTGGTGGGCCAACTATTCCATCACTCGGCAGTACGCGGAAAATCTGGGATCGATCGAGAGTGTGCTCGACCTGATTTCGAAGGGCCAGGTGGCCGACAGAATTCCTTTCAGCCAGAGAAGTTACATCGAATCGATTGCCTCCGCCGTCGATCGATTGCAGGAATTCCTCAAGAACCACTATGCCGAACTGCGATCGCACCGCGACCAGTTGAGTACGGTTCTCAATACGATGGTGGAGGGGGTGATCGTCGTCGATTCCCAACAACGGGTGGTCTTGCTGAACGAGTCGGCGTATCGACTGTTCCGCCTGCCGCGGGGGGCTGAGAAGCGACTCTTGTTCGAGCTGGTGCGGAATCCGCAGTTGCAGCACTGGGTCGGGAGGACATTGGCGAAACGCGAGACCTGTGCGGGGGAGCTGGAGATCCTGTCGCCAGTGCAAAAGACGCTCAATGTCCGAGTGCAGGGCTTGCCCGCCGGCAGTACGGGAGGAGAGGCGATGATTGTCGCCACCGACGTATCGCAGTTGCGAAAGTTGGAACGGGTTCGCCAGGAATTCGTCGCCAACGCATCCCACGAATTGAAGACGCCGTTGGCATCGATCAAGGCATGCGTCGAGACACTGATCGACGGTGGAGCCATCGACGATCTGGAAGTGCGGGACCGGTTTCTGACCATGGTGGGTGAGCAGGCCGAGCGACTCGACAATCTTGTCCGCGACCTGCTGTCACTGACACGCATCGAATCGGAGGGACGGAAATCGGAACTTGTCCCGGTGAGACTGGCGACTGTGGTCACACAGTGCGTCGCCCGACAACGGCAAAACGCCGAGCGCAAGTCGATGCGGCTGCTTGTCGAACCCCCCGCCGTCGAGGTTTCACCGCTGGCGGAGGATGAGGCGCTCGAGCATATTCTGGAAAACCTGATCGACAACGCGATCAAATACACCAATGCGGGCGGGACCGTCACGATTCGCTGGCGGGAGGAACGTGAACAGTGTGTTTTGGAGGTGGAAGACACAGGGATCGGCATACCGCAACATCATTTGACGCGGATTTTTGAACGGTTTTACCGGGTGGATAAGGCGCGATCGCGGGAGGTGGGGGGGACCGGATTGGGCCTTTCGATCGTCAAACATCTCACGCAGTCGTTGGGTGGAGAGGTCACGGTTTCGAGCCGGTTGGGGCAGGGAACGGTTTTTCAGGTTTGGTTGGCAACGGCACGGAATTCCAGCGGCGGCGATACGGAATGATCCAAGTGGCGGTGAATGCCGCATGGTAGCGAAGGCGGGAGGCAGGCTGGTCGCGATCGCCTTCGTCGTCATTGGATGGAACTATTTGTAGCCGGCGCCCTCTTTCCTGATTCGCAGCAACACGCATGTCTCCACCCGCTCCCTGGTTCTACTGGGCTCTTCTCTCCGCGATCTTCGCCGCCCTGACGGCGATCTTCGCGAAAATCGGGCTCGAAAGGGTCGACTCCGATCTCGCGACGCTGCTCCGCACCGTTGTGATCCTGGTTGTGCTGTCCGGGTTTGTGGTGTGGATGGGGAAATGGACGAATCCACTTTCACTGAATCCCAAAACTCTGCTGTTCCTGTTGCTCTCGGGACTGGCCACCGGTGCCTCGTGGGTCTGCTACTTTCGCGCCCTCAAACTGGGCGAGGCGTCGCAGGTCGCGCCGGTCGATAAGCTCAGCCTGCTGCTGGTGGCATGGTTCGCGGTGGTGTTTCTGGGAGAACGTCCCAGCCTGCGCGAGTGGTCGGGAATCGCGCTCGTCGGAGCCGGGGTTTTGGTGTTGAGCTTGAAACGGTAGCGGATCGCGCTCTACGGTGGCCTTGCTCCGCTTGGTCGAAAAAGAAGTGTTGGAGCAGAGCCGCGCCCGTCGGGAAGCGGAGGTCGTTGATCGCTGAGTACCTGTCCAAAATCAAAAGTTCATGACAGTCCGCCGCACGTCGAGGGAGGATGAAATAACGGCCGGAACAAGCTCCCACACTCCAAACGCGTCCGATTGCGATCACGGAATTTCCCGAATTGTTGCGGCCGTCGCCGTAACGTCCCGCAGCGAATCGATGGCGTTTTACCCGGAGTTTTTCGACTTCAGCCACTTCACCAGAGAGCAGGAATGGCGAGCAACTCCATCCTGTTCATCCCTTTCATCCTGTCTAATTCTTTCCGTCCGTCGTACGCACTCCCATCGCTGCACAACCACATTTTCTCAAACCACGAAATTGATTTTGGACAGGTACTTGAAAGGTGGCGTACTGTTCGTCTTCACGGCGCGGAAAGCGAACTCTAGCGATAGAACGGCTCCCACTTCAGCCACCTGGGTCCGTACTTCGGTTCCGGCTTGCCGACTTCGAGCGCCCCGAGGTCGGGGGCTTTACCGACGAAGCCGTCGTTGACAGTCGGAATGATCTCTCCCGCGTCGACCGCTTTGCTCGTCGGTTTCAGCCGAAAGTTCAGATCCATCGCGTGGTAGACGGCGTGACGCTGGGTCGGGTTGGGTGGCACCAGCGATTCAAAATCGTCGAAATCGACCTGAATTCCATGCGTCTCCAGTTTCGTTTGCGCGCGGAAGTCGGCCAGTGTCGCGAAGTGTCTCCAGTCGTCGGCGGTCGGTTCATAGGTCGTCTTTCCTGGCTGAGGGGCCAGCCACGAAAACTGGTCGGCGACGTTCTTGTTGGGACGGAATCCGTTGTAGTCGGAACTGTACGCCTCCGTCGCGTTCGCCCAGGTCATGATGCCGCGATCAGGGGTGTCCCGTCCCAGAAACAGGTTGTTGCGGAAGTGCATGTTCGACGACGGATCGCGGATCACCTGCTCGCCGATGATGGTGTTATGGTAGACGTACAGCCCGGCGGGCTTCGCCGAGAATTTGAACGCGACCCCGCTGGGAACGTGGTACAGCAGATTCCCGATGAAATAGGCCGGCCCGCCAAAAATCGGCTGCGCGGTGTAGCCGCCGTGGGCGGCGTTGACGCCCCGATTGTTCATCACGCGTATGTTGTGAACTCCGCCGTCCGTTTCGATGAAGTCGTCGTTGAACAGATGGAGATCGTTGTTGTAGATGTCGATCGACGAGGCGCGCTGGTCGGGGTCTTCGGGAGGGGTGCCATAGGTGGAGATTCCGATTCCGTCGTGAAAGTACGCGATGGCGTTGTGGGCGATGACATGCCCGGGACCATACACCTTGACGGCGTAATAGCTGGTGAGCAGATGCGAACCGTACGGCCCCGCGCTCGCCCACAACGGCCCGGTCCATCCGATGAGTCGAAAGCGGTCGTCCCGTCCCAGAAAGAGATTGTCGGCGATGTAGAAGTCACTGGAGCCGGCGTATTCGGTCCAGACGCCGAAGCCGACGTTCTCAAACCGGCAATTCTTGACCGTGAGCGCGACGGCCCCCAGCACCTCCTTCTGGCCGGCGAAGATCGCGACGTCGGTATTGCGAATGGTGATTCCGTCAAAGATGTGGTGTTTCGTCGCCATCACGTCAAACAGGCGGTGGCCTCCCGCTCCGTCAAACACCACCTCTCCGTCACCAGCCGACTGGATGGTGATTGGCTTTTCGAGAGTCCCTTTGCCGGTCAGCGACATCGCGCCGTCGAACGGGGTCATCTGGGGATCGACGTAGTTGAGCCGTTCGGATTTGTAGAGGCCCGCGTGCATCAGAATCGTATCGCCCGGTTGAACCCGCCGTTCCCAGACGACGTTCCAGTCTCCCAGCCCGGCACCGTAATAAGCCTGCATCAGGCTGGTGAAACTCGGTTCTTCTTTCGGTCCCTGATGATCGACCGGATAAACATGCAGTTTGCGACCACCGGGAAACGCCTTCGGTTCCACCCGGGTCTTCACCGTCACCACCTGCTCCGTCGCTCCGGTCGTCCCGTCGGGATCGACCAACTGAAAGGAGCATTCGTATTCGGTTCCCGGCTCGAGGTTGAGAATGCTACCGGCGAAACCCTGGGGTACGGTGTAGTCGAGATTTTCCCGACGCCGGTAGATGTTTTCGCCACCGATTCGCGCGAGAGGCAACGCGGGGCGCCAGTGGGAGTTGCCCACTTTGCGAAAGCGGGTGGTGACGGTCGCATTGCGGTTGGCGTCCCCTTCAATGCGCCACTCGAAGCCGAGATGGTGCAATGTGGGGTGTTCGACCACGAACTTTCCGACAGTTGTTCCATTGACGGGCTCGGCCGCCAGGACCGCCAGAAACAAACCGAGCGCAGGTTGAATCAGCATGCTTCACAACGTTTCACAAGAGGTCTCGCCCCGAGTCGGTCACGCTGGCATTTTCCGCACGTCGCGGCGTGCGGTCAACCGGGGGAGACGATAAAACCGACGCGGCTGAAAACGGGACGGTTGTTTGGTCATCAACAGGGGAAGTAGAAACGGGCGTGAGAACTCCCCGGGGCATCCGGAACGCTTCGTGTTGCGAGTGACTTCATCCTGTTCATCCCTTTCATCCTCTTCATCCTGTCAAATTCTTTCCGTCCGTCCCGCGCTAACTGCAAGCCAATCCGCATATTTCAGCGAATTCGAATACCACCCTCTGCGGACCGGTCAGAGACCCGCACTACGGCGGCCAGTCTCGAACATATGAATTCAGGCTGCGTGGAGTATTGACTCCGGCGATACGTACTCTCGAGTTTCCCTCGGGCCCTGGGGCCCCGATTTCTTCCCAAGACTCGCCCATGTTGACCCGTCGCGCGTTTCTGAAATCGGCCGTGGCGGTCACCGCGATTCCTGCTTTCCGTCGCAACCAATTTCGGGGCTTGACGTATCGGCACTGACTTGCCCACACTACTCCGCCGAAGTGTGGCAAGAATCTACCGCACTTCGCAGTCGGATACCTGTTCGGCGACACAATGAAGCAGCACCCGGTCAACACACGTCGAGTTGCGATGAAGGCGATCGCGGTTGCGTCGCTCGCCCCGATATTCGGCTGCGATCGGACGCTGCCAGAATCTTCGAACTCATCCGATGAAATCGCTGAAATGCCAGAGCCGATCGACTTGCCGATAGCTTTGCTTCGCCGCCTTCATGAAATCGGCGATCTTATCGAGTCCAAGTATCCGGCAGAGTACGACCGTGGCATGGGACAGCTCGGGTTACTTTTGTCTCGGAAGCTAAGAAATGGCGGCTATTGGTGTTCGCCAGAAAACTCATTGTCGTTCGGCGGCACGGGTGGAGACGGCGTACACTTCAGTCTGGTCCCAATCAACGGTGCGGTCACGGAAGAATCTCCGGTCGTCATGACTGTCCCGGCAAACTTCGGTGAGCCACGAGACGCCAACGCAATTGTTGGCAGCTCACTCATCAGTTTTCTCCGGTTCGGTCTGCTTCGGGGCTATTTCGCAATGGAGCAGTTGGTCTACCAGCGAGACCTGACAATAAAGGCGTATTCATCGGCGGAATGGCAGCCGACTGAGCAGGCACATTACAGCGTAGGATTTGGTGTCGATGAGTCCAAAAAGAAAGTAATGCAACTGGTTGCCAAGGAATTGAAGGTCACTCCGTTGTCCTACACAAGTCAAGAATTCGAAGCACTTCAAAAGCAATACATACCGTCCCTTAAATTCAAGCCGTCCTGAAACTCGGTCGCCCACCAAGGCGGTCAACCAGAGCGGCGGTTGGCGCGTTTTCTGTAGTCCACGCCGGTGAGCGCCGTCCGGGTACTTTGGTCGTTCGCCGCTTGCCAACTGATACTTCACCGGTCCTCAAGAATCCTACGTGCGATGCCCAAACCTGATTACGATAATCCTGACGTCGAGGAACGGTGGTGCGACGAGCAACGCAAGATTGTTGCCAGCTACCTTCGTTCTCAAAAGGTTGAGCACGGTCGAATTGGCGAATGGCCGGCATGGCATGTAGCCCCTTTTGCGTCGATCTGGGCTATCGAAAGCGTCGCTCACCCCGAATGGATCGGTTGGTGGGTGATCTGCGGCGATTTGCCAACAGATTACATTTCGGCAGCCGATGTGGAACCGCCCCAGCATCCAAGAAAGGCGATGCACGTCTTTGCCAGAAACTGGCTTGAAGTGGTCCAGGCATGGAAGGACGGTCGCGAAATCGAGAACACGCGAATCGGCGATCCGAGTGTTCACAAGGAACTGGGCCCTTTGCTCGAATCGCGAGCGGCGTTGCTTCTGGAATGGGCCGACGACGATTCGTTTTGGGAATTGGAGTAGCCGCGAACCAACCCTTGCACTTGATTGGGGCCGCCATCTCGGTTTCGCACCACGTGAGGTTTTGCGGATGGCCCCAGCCGCTTATTCACTTCGTCCGGCGGCCATGACGCCGAACCTTGCGCTGCAGAAGACGGCGGGGTATGATCGGTTTCTGCGAGTTCACGGCTCAGTGTGCCCCGCCGGCTGCTGAGCTGGATCGTTACGGCTGCCGCACTTTTCCCCGATCGCACGCGATACCCAGTCATTCCGCTCGGTGACCCTTTCTGTCCGCAAGAAAGTCCCCAGGAATTCCACCCGGATCCTTCACCCCCGATTTCTTCCCAAGGCTCGCCCATGTCGACCCGTCGCTCGTTCCTGCAATCGGCCGCGGCCGTCACCGCGATTCCCGCGCTCTTCACCCGTTCGGCCCGTGCCGTGTCGGCGAATGAGCGGTTGATACTGGGCTTTATCGGTGTGGGAACCATGGGGCGTTATCACTTGAGCGCGCTGCTTGGCCGAAATGACGTGGAGGTGATCGGCATCTGCGATGTGGTGAACGAGAGAACGCAGAGCGCGGTGGAGATGGTCGAAGGGAAATACGCCGACCGGAAAAAGAGTGGCGAGTTCCGCGGTGTGAAGTCGTTCGTCGATTTTCGCGAGCTGCTGGCGATTACGGAACTCGACGCCGTCGTCATCGCGACTCCCGACCACTGGCATGTGATGCCCGCGATTCTCGCCGCCCGTGCGGGGAAGCACGTCTATTGCGAAAAGCCGCTGACGCACAATGTGGCGGAGGGGCGACAGTTGGTAACGGAGGTCGCGAAGGCGAAGATCGCGTTCCAAACCGGCAGCCAGCAACGAAGTGAATTCGGCGGACACTTTCGAAAAGCGGTCGAGTACGTCTGGAACGGACGGATTGGAAACGTGAAACGTGTGCGGATTGGTGTGGGTGGCCCCTCGAAGCCGTGCGATCTCCCGGCTCAGGAAGCACCGGCGGGGACCGACTGGGATCGCTGGCTCGGCCCCGCTCCCGCGCGGGCGTACAACGAAGTGCTGTGTCCCAAGGGGGTCCACGGGCACTATCCGGCGTGGCGGAATTATCAGGAATACGCGGGCGGGGCGATCGCCGACATGGGAGCCCACCATTTCGACATCGCGCAATGGGCGCTGGGAATGGATGGCAGCGGCCCGGTGCAGATCACGCCTCCGGAAGATCCGAAACAGGAGTCGGGTCTGCGGTTCCTGTACGCGAATGGGGTCGAAATGATCCACAATGAATTCGAAGGGGACATCCAGGCCGATTGCGTTTTCGAAGGGACGGAAGGGATGATCCTGGTCAGTCGGGGCGGCATCAGCAGCCGACCCGATACGATCCTCACCAAGCCTCTGGCGGAAAATGACCGCCGGGTCATTCCTTCCACGAGTCACCACCAGAACTGGCTCGAAGCGATTCGGGGCGGGCTGGTCCCGATCTGTTCCGCCGAGGTTGGTCATCGGTCGGCGACGATCTGTCATCTCGCGAACATTGGCTATCACCTGCGGCGTACGCTGCAGTGGAATCCGGCCCGGGAATTGTTCATCAATGACGCCGATGCCGACCAGCATTTGTCGCGTGAACCTCGTTCTGGGTGGAAGTTAATTTGAATATTCCACGAGCGGGATAACCTCGGCGACTCGCCAAACAGTTCGGACAACGTCGTGCGCCGCCCCCAGTACGTCACTCGACCGCCGCACGCACAGCGGGCCGCGCATTGAGAAAATGCGGGCAACGTAGGCGGCACTCTCTGAGTGCCTGCCCCGATGTGCGCCCGATGCGAAAAAACGCGTCCCTGGGCCATGCGAACGACCCCAGGCGCTGCCGCTTCGGCAACACGATTATACTCCACGCGTCCGAAAACGCGACATTGCAATTGAGCCGGATGGGGTCATGCGAGAGCCGGTTGGCGGCAGGTATAGGCGACGGCCCCATCCGCCTTGAGCGGATGGGGAGAAAGATCGATGGCTAGTCCAAAACCACATTGCGCGGTCCAGACCCCATCCACCTCGTGTGGATGGTGAATCAGATCTTCGCTCTGTCTGCCACGCACGACGTCGGTAACCAAAGCAACGGGTGCCACTGGCGATGTCGTGCTATTTTGCGAGACATGAATGCGTCCGGCGTTCCCTGCGACGATTGGCCACCAATCGCTTCGCGATACGGACGGGTTTCGTTTGATGCCGATTCTGTCAGACAGAGCGAGGATCTCATTCACCAATCCACACGAGGTGGATGGGGTCTTGATCAAGGATGGGGGGGGACTCTTTTCTAGCTGCCGATCTCATTCACCATCCGGGCGAGCCGGATGGGGTCTGGGGCCACGAAACGTTTGATTTGACACTGTGCGGAGTATAACGTCGGCCACTCGCCCAACGTTTCGGTCAACGTCGTGGGCCGCCCCCAGTACGTCTCTCGACCGCCGCGCGCACAGCGGGCCGCGCATTTAGAAAATGCGGGCTACGTAGGCGGCACACTCTGAGTGCCTGCCCCGATGTGCGCCCGATGCGAAAAAACGCGCCCCTGGGCCATGCGAACGACCCCGGGCGCTGCCGCTTCGGCAACACGTTTAACGTCGGCGACTCGTCAAACAGTTCGGTCAACGTCGTTGGCCGCCCCCAGTACGTCTCTCGACCGCCGCACGCACAGCGGGCCGCGCATTTAGAAAATGCGGGCTACGTAGGCGGCACTTTCTGAGTGCCTGCCCCGATGTGCGCCCGATGCGAAAAAACGCGCCCCTGGGCCAATGTCTCAGCGCAAACCGCGCGGAGTATAGCCTCCAGTTTCATTCACCTGCCCCTCAAGGAGGCAGGGGTCTCGAGCGTGAAGCCTCTCGTCACACATCTATCTGCCGGCGGACTTTGGCCCACTTTCTTTCGATCCCCGAGATCTTCCACGCCAGACGGCCGAACAGCCGGCCCAGAATGAGGACGATCGCGGCGGCGAGGGGAGCCGCCAGCGCGGAGACCAGGTAGGGGTTCCATCGATCGACCAGAAACGACACCCCGACCAGTGGAAGCCACGTGAGTCCTGTCGCGACATAGAACCCGATCCAGGTCCTGAAATTCCGCAACAGGCTGAGGAAGATGACTCCCGAGAACGGTGTCCAGGGGGAGTTTGTCTCCAGCGCCGACATCAGACAAATCGGGTAGACGGCGCACGTGATCCCCAGACCGACGAGGAATTTCGGAACGTTCATCTCGGGAAGCAACTCCACCAGGCAGAATCCCAGAACTGCGGGAATCGCTCCGATCCACAGCAGGTAGATCAGTTGGACCATCCACTCCCGCCAGTTCGGGTCGGGCCATTCAACGATCTTGTCTTGCCCCGCCGCCGTCGCTTCGACCACGCACAGAAAATTGGAAGCGGCGTACGAACAGCTCCAGAAACCGATCCAGATGAGGGGGAGCGCGAAAAACGCCAGCACCAGGCCGAACATCGACTGCGCATATTGGCTGGCGACCGTCTGCATGGTCGCCAGAACGCAAAGCAGCACGAGCCAGCCGAAACTCTGGTACAGCCACCGCACCACCGAATTCCGCCGCCAGGGGAATTCAAACACGCCGGTGAGAAACGTGTACCGAGGCGGCAGGGGGACCGCTTCGACCCGAACCGCGCTCAACTGATCGAACACGGTCGCCCGACTGCGCGGTTCGTCCTCAACCGGAGCGGGGGGACGTGGCGTCGGTTTTGGTGCCGACTCCGGCGACGACTGTGACGGGCGACGCGGTTTGGTGTCGACCCGGGTTACGGGAGGATCGGCCGCATCCCGTGCGGGCACCTGGACGAACGCGCCACACTCCGGACAATTGATTCGCTTGGGACGCTCTTCCAACCGGGTACCGACCGGTTTCTTGCACTGCGGACACGGGATTTTCGTCGCAAACCGGGCGGGGAGTCGTTCTCCGACGGGTGGGGCAACCGTCGGCCGGGGGACCGGGGGCGGTTCCGGCGGGGCCGAGACACCGTAGTCGCCAATCTCGTCGGGGGAACGGTGTCGCACACGCGGTGCGAGAACTTGAACCTGCGTTCGCGATGGAACGGTCACGCTTCGCTCGCAATACGGGCAGGCGACCTGCCGAGGTGTGTCGTGCGCCTCCAGTTCCATCAACTCATGGCAGATCGCGCACGTCAGCTTGACCAGCACGACCTCCTGCTCGTCGTTCGCCTCACTCATTCCGCCGGTTGTCCTTCCGCTGACTCGCCGTCATACAGTCTCGCCAGTTCCAGCAACAACGGCTCGATCTGATTCAGATAGTCGGACTCCTCCAATTTGTCTTTACGGCTGCGGAGTTTTGCGAGTTGTCGTTCGAGCTGATCCCGTCGCGCGCGCCGCTCGGCCGGCAGTTGCTGTTCCGACGCACTGCGAATCAGGTGCCACTGATTGGCCCACAGCCCGTCGGGAGTCACCCCGTTTTTCGCCGTCTTGACCGCGACCACTCCCTCAAACCAGTCCGGGGGGGTTCCAAGCCTGTCGCCGTTGTCGTCGAGCAATGCGTGTTCGGTCGTCAAGCGACCTTCCCCCTCATAGAACTCGCGAACCCGGGCGGCGGCGAACAGAAACGCTTCCAGGAGCGAAGTCTGTTCGTCTTTGTCCAGGTCGGCCTGAGTATCGAGCAGCGCGGCGGAAACGTAGTCACCAAACCGGGCGTAGTTGTGTTCACTGCCACTGCGGGTCGCCGTCACGACAATCCGGTTTGGTCCCGACAGCGCATTCACGAAAGGCCCGCTGCAACTGGCGCAGTTGACGACCGCGACCGGCCGATCGAGAGGCCTGAGCCAATTTGCCACGTCGTTCGCGCTCACATCCTCACCCCGCAGGTTGAACCGGGGGGTTTTGCTGTCGAACGTGCCGTGGCCAATCAGCACCAGCCACAGGGGCGCGGTCCCCTCGCCGGCGAGTTCGGTTAGTTTCGCGCGCAGCGCCTCCCGGTCGGCGGCTCCCTCTCCCTTCCCCTCCAGCCCGATCGCGGTGAACTGCGCCTGGCCCCGCTCGGCAGCCTGACGCCAGCGGTCGGCCCATTGCGCGAATGGCACACTGTATTCCGTCGCCCCCGCCGCCCCCACGACAACCACCACGTGCGCCGGTGGCTCGGGAGCGAACAACAAGCTGAGGCCGAGTGTGAACGAGACGATGTTCATGGCAATCCCTTCCAGCGACGCAGTCCCCATTCCCCCACCAGGCAACAGACCGCCAGTGCAAACACCGGCCAGCGATCCCAGAGGGGATAGGTCCAGGTCTCCACAATCGGCACCTTTCGATTGGGCAGACTCGCCACGAAGTCGTCGAGCTTCGAGATCGCGACAATCTCCCCCTGGGTGTCTCGGGCCAGTCGATCCAAAAACTCCCGATTCACGGTCAGAGAGCGAAACTCCTCGGTTTGCGGTTCTACGACCCAGCCCGCCTCGCGACGTCCGACCTCGCTACCGTCGGCCCCGGTGACCGTCGCGAGCACCCGGTAATTGCCGGGTGCCTTGGGAATAAACGTTGTTTCGTATTGGCCTGGCGTGCGGCCGCTCGCTTCGACCGCCAATTCGATCTGTTTCTTGTCGGGAGTCTCCACACGGACCAGCACCGTTGCGTTGTCCAGTGGTTCAAACTGCGGGTCCCGCGCCCGCACACGAATCTGTCGCCCCATGGGACCGCTGGAGACATCGCGCACGGTTTCCACATCGACCCGCGCGGGGACATCGGAAACCAGCCACCGCAGCATTTGCCGCCACGCTTTGTCGAGATCACTCTTGGTCGGGTCAGTCCGCCGCATGTTCCAGCGCCAGAGATCCCCCACCATCAGAGCCGCCGTCCGACCTCTCCCGAATTGCTGGACGACCAGAGCCGGGCGAACTTTGTCATCCGCCGACTTCACCTGCGCCAGAACCGAGGCCCCGGGCTTGACCGAGTCGATTCGGTTGAGGGTCAGGAACTCGGGCATCCCTTCCAATCGCGACTCTTCATCCGGCTCGGTCGTGCGTAAACGGACCCACGGTTGCAGCCACCCTTCGCGCGTCAATTGCAGGCGGAATCCGGAGGGGCTGGCTCCGTCTTTCGGTTTGTCGAGATACACCGGCAGCATCTCGGCGATCGGTCCCCGCTGGTAGCCCCCTTCCACAAACGATTCGACACCTCCGAGCATCAAAAAACCGCCCCCGCGTTTGCTGACGAACTGCTGCACCAGCGACAGTTGGTCCTGCGTGAAAAAGGCCGACTCGACGTCGTCGAAGATCACCGCATGATAGGGGAACAGTTCCTCGGTCCCCTTGGGGAATCCGCCGCGCAATTCGACGTCGTCGATGGTGCCCAACCGGACCAGCACTGGCTGATCGTACTGCTCGGCCTGTTCGTCCTCCTGATTACCGAATCCGCGAAACAACGGATTGGTGCGCTCTCCACCATGCCCCAGGAACGCGAATTTCGGCTCTTTGCGAGCGATCCGCACCAGTCCCACCAGATGGACTTCGTCGTCTTCGTCAATCGCGCGTCTCAGGAATTTGAATTCCCAGCTTGGCCGGCCCCCCACGTACAAAACGCGATACGGTCCCCCGCCCCGGTCGACCGTCGCCGACCGCTGGTTGTTCTCGCGAGTCGCCTCCACGCTCGGGCCGGGCTTCCCAACGAGCGTCTCTTCGTCCTTGAGAAACGCGTGAACCGTGTAAAAACTGATGCCGGTCTTTTCGGGGCGCAACAGGAATCGCTCAACGCGCGGTTCGGTGTCGGAAATCACGCCGACCTTTCGCCGTTCGATCTCCTGCCCCGATTCATCCAGCACACGCACGGCGACTTCCCGCCGGGCGAGTCCGCGGCCGACCAGGGTGGCGGTCAGCGTGACCGGAGCCGCCTCAAAGTTCGTCTGGCTGACTTCAACCCGAGCGACCGACAGATCGACAAGGCCGGCGTCGGCCCCCACGGCGACTGGGAAGATGGGTGGCCCTGATTCGTCCCCCACTCTCCAGCTCTCGGCATCCGTGGCATTGCCATCGGTCAGCAGCAGAATCCCCGCCACGGGTCGGTCGCGATACCGCGCGGCCAATCCCTGCAATCCCGCCGCCAGTGACGACGAGTCCCCCTCTTGGGTCAATTCGTTGAACGATTTGACGGGATGCAGACTCTCGTCAATCACATAGCGTCGCAGGTCAAAATCTTGACCCAGTCGGGTGAGCCAGGGGGCGTCATCACCCAGTTGTTCTCTGAGAATCTGGCCGCGAGTTTGGGTTGAACCCGCGTCGGCGATCTGCAGACTGCGGCTGTTGTCGGCGACGACGAGGAACAGGTTGCTGCCGGGACGCGGCCGGGTTCCCGTGAACAGCGGTTCGACAAGGCAGACCGCCAGCGCCGCCACCCCCAGGGCTTTCAATAGCGCCGCCAGCACAGAGACGGAGGAACGGTGTCGCGACCGGCCATACGACCAGGTGAGTGCCGCCAGAGCGATGCTGGCGAGCGCGACGGCGGGCCAGACGAATTGTCGCGCACCCAGTGTGATCTCGGCGAGAATCACTGGCCGCTCCCCAATTGTTCGTAGTACCGGCGGGTCTTCTCGGAATACTTTGGAGGAACCGGATCGCGATCGAGCGGAACCACATTCTGTCGGGAATTCCGCCGCAGGAGTTCTTCGTTGACCCGATTGGTCAACTCGGCCAACGGCTCGGCGATCTGCATTCGCACCATGTCCCAGTTCGGTTCAGCCGAGTGGCGTCGCGCCTCGGCTCGAATGTTTCGGGCGCGGTCGCGAATTCGGGCCGCCTCGGCGCGGAGGTCCGGCTCATTCACCATTTCCTCCACATCGCGCAGCCGATCGGACCATTCGCGGAAGTCGCGACCGGTGAAGGGAGCGAATCCTCCGGGGTCGGTGGCGCGGGTCGGGTCGAACGGACCCGCCGCATTGTCCCGTTGTCCGGTCGCGTCGCTCCCCGCGCCGCGCGGGTTGGCTTGCTGGTTCGGATTCCGTTCCCGACCCGGTTGTGTTTCGGCCTGTTGACCATCGGCTGGCTCATCGTTGGGTTCGCCAGTCCGTTCCCCGTTCGGCGAACCATTCCGCGCGCCGCGTCCTCGTTGACCATCGCGTCTCTGCTGACCGGACTGACCGGGACGCTGCTGAGGATCTGTCGCTTCGTTGGCGTTCTCTTCCATCGGATCCCCCTCTACTGGCTGGTTCGTGGCCTCGTCGTCATTGGGGCTACCGGGTTCGCCGGCTGCTTGTTGACCGCGTGGGTTAGGCTGGCCGGAACGTCCTCGTTCCCCCTGTTGGCCGCGTTCCCCCGCTTGGCCGGGTTGCTCCGACGGTTCCGCGTCCCCTTCAGGATTCGCGTCACCCGGTCGGCCTTGCTGTCGACGCTGGCGCTGACCGTTGGAATTGGCTCGGTCGCCAGGTGATTGGTCGCCGTTTTCGTCCGGCTCGCCAGCTTCGCCGTTCTCTCCCTGTTCGCCGGGCCGTCGGCGGCGACGTTGTTGCCGACCACCTGCTTGCCCGTCCGGGTCGGCGGGATCAGTCTCTCCCTCGGGGGTTTCCCCGGTGGCATTCTCTTCCGATTCCGTCGCGGACCCGCGCTGTCCGCGACGTCGACCGGTGCCATTTTGACTTTGGGAATCTTCTCCTTCGGCCCCCTCGTTCTCGTCGGGATTCCCATTGCGATCCGCCTGGCCCCGGGTTCGCTCTTCCCGCGCGTTGGGATCTCGGGGTCGATTTCCACTCGGATCTTTGCGTTCGATCTCGTCGTTGACTTCGCGCGACAGATTTCGCAATTCTTCGCGAGCCCGTCGTAACGATTCCGATTCGTCACCCAGCACCGACTCGGCGGCGCTTTCGATCTTTTCGCGGAACTCTTCAATTCCCTTGCCCGCCGCCTGTTCCAGTTGACGGGCGTCTTCGAGAAGTCCCTGCGCGACCGATTGTCGGGCCGCTTCGAGCGCTCGCGAGACGTTCTTGCTCTGCACTTCGCGGGCGGCGTCGTAGAGCTTCTCCGACAGCAACGGTTCCGACTGTTCCGCCTCTTGAATCGTCTGCTGCATCTTGTCGACGATCGTTGAGAGTTGTTTGCGTTGCTGCTCCAATCCCTCGGCGATCTTCTCACGCCCCGTCTCGGTTCGCAGCGACCGGTTTTCCGCGTCCGGCTCGATCGCCTGGGTGATCTTCCGTCCCAATTCCTGCTCGGCCCGCTCCAGTTGACGGGCCTGGTCGAGCAGATCGCGCATTTCGTCGCGGAACTGTCCCGACGTCTGACGGCGGAACTCCTCGCGCAGGTCGTCGAATCCCCGCTCGGCGCGAGCCCCGGCGGCGGCCGCTTTGGTCGCCTGCTCTTTCTCCAGCGCCTCGGAAGCGCGCTGCGCCTGGTCGCGGGCCTGCTCCAACTGTTCCCGCTCGGCGGACATCCGTTCCTGGTTCTCTGGACTTTCCATCCGCGTTTTCAGTTCGTCGGTGTCACGCAGAATCTGCTCCTGCTCCTCCTGCAACCGCTTGAGCTGCTGGCGGATCTCTTCCTTCTTTTCCGCCGACTTGGCTTCTTCGAGTGCCGACTGCAGGTCTTTGAGCTGATCGTTGAGGTCGTGCTGTCGGCGGGCGAGTTCCCGCAAGCGATTCAATACCTGCCGACTTTCGCGCTGTTCGGTCGATTCGTTCTGCGATTGCGCCAGTCGCTGGGTCTCGTAACGGTTCTCATCGTCTTTGAGTTCCAACTGCTCCATCTGCTGGCGCTGTTGAGCCGACCTTCCCTGCGCGTTCGGCTGTCCCTGCTGCTGTTGCTGTTGCTGCTGCTGGCGGACGATCTCGTGTTCTCGCGCCCGCAGTTTCAACAGCGCCTGGTAGGCGGCCTGTTCCGCGACCAAAGCGAGTGGCAACGGCTCGCGGGCAGGCGTCGCTTGTGCTTCGTCCAGCAGCGTGGCGGCCTGTTCCATCGCGGTCACCACCCGCGAGACATGCTCGCGGGCCTTGGCGTCATTCACCTTGTCGGCCAACTGCTTGGCCTGTTCCAGCGCTTCGTTCTGCGACTGCGCGACTTGCTTCGCATCTTCCAGGAACGATTCGGTGAGCTGGCTCCCAATCTCCCGGCGTATCAACTTCCAGGACGCGCCGACAATCTGCTTCTGCAGTTCGCCCAACTGCTGCGCCGCGTTGGCATTGGGACTGCCTCCTCCCTGCTGTTGCTGCTGCTGTTGACGTTGCCGGGCCTGCTGCTGGTTGCGTGTCTCGGCTTCCCCCTGACGGAAGATCTCTTCGAAGTGTCGAACCTCGGCGAAGTACATGTCGCCCAGCGTCCGCCGAACCAGTCCGTCCGGACCGATATCCTCGGCCCAGAAGTAGTACGCGACCAGTTCATCCGGCTCGGCTTTCAAATCCTCGAGTCGAATGGAGTGATTGACCTCTTTGCGGTCTTTCCCGGCGATCTGTTCCCCCAGAATCGCCTCGGTGGGAACACGACCGGCGAGCGAGTAAGTGACCCCCGCGCGCGGGACACCGAAATCATCCCACACCGTCGCCTTCACATCGAGTTCCTCGATGGCCGAGACTTCGACATCGCGAGCGGGAAACGTCGGCTTCACTGTGGGCGGAAGATTCGGGACGACCTGGATCTTGATCTCCGCCGGTTGGACGTTCTGACGTCCCGCCTCGTCGACCAGCGCGACGGTCAGCTTGCGGGTGCGATCGCACAGAATCGACGCTGCATACAGCGGCTTATCCCCCGGGACGGAATGAAGGGCGATCGGGTCATGTCCCGTTTCCGTCAAAGTCGCCGACGTGACCGGTTTGTTGAGATAGCACTGCAACGTGACCGTCGTTCCCTCGACGACTGACATCGAACGCACGTCTTGAATCACGCGTTCTTCGAGTCCGGTATACGCCGGGTACTGCAACTTCGCGTCGGCCCGTTCGAGTCGTGGATACTCAAAGACCGAGACGCGATACGTGGGGGAGACGTGCCCGCCAACTTCCACATGGTACGCGAGCGGGGTGGTGACGATGGGAATTCTGCCGCCAAAGACCGGGTCGTTGAGACTGCGAACCATGGGGATCTGCGCGTGGTCGGAGTCGGTGTTCTCCTGAATCGACAAGGACGCGTCGGCGGGAATCGGACCGGTCACGCGAGCCAAGACCAGGAGACTCGTCCCCTTTTCAATCTCGGAATCCCCCGGCTCGACCGTGAACGTGAACTCGCCCGTCGCCTGTACCGCGAGAGCGCTCGCTGCCTGGTTCGCGGCGGCAGCAGCCACGCTGGGCCCCGGCTTCAGCGAGACCCCCACCAGCGTGCCGACGAACAGGGCCAGCGCGACGAATTGGGCGACGATCGCCGCGGTCAGCTTGCGACTGGGGACAACCTTGCGCCAGTCGTTCAATGCGGAATGACTCACCGCCTGCAGAATGACCGACGATTGCAGGAAGCCAAACCGTCCGTCCGGCAGATCGGGACGTTGCTCGATGGCGGCCAACAGACAGCTCTTCAATTCCGGGTACGTGCGCTCAATCTCCTGGGCGACTTTCACCGGATCGGGATCGCCCGACTTGGAGAGCCAGACTCCCGCCATCGCCAGAGTCGCTGCCAATCCGCCCAGCAGTGGGACGACCACCTGCGGCCGTCCCACGGGGTTCGCCGACGCCCAGATGCAGAATCCAACAACCGCCGCCAGGAACCAGGCGATTGCCAGCGCCTTCCACAACCGCAATTGGCGGAATCGGCTGGCGACTTTGTGCAGTTCCGTCCGCAACGTCCGCTGAACCTGTTGCATCCGCATTCCGTCGTGAACGCGCGCGACCGAACGGAGCTGGGGGCCTTGGGATGCCGTCATGGTCTCGGTTCTCCACCTGGGAATTCTGTCACGAGGAAACCCTCGCCTGCTCAACCAGCCGCTCGGCCCGTGAGGCCCACAGCGTTTCCACAATCACCAGCCCCAACACGCCCACCAGCAACCAGCGCCACAGTTTCTGCCGGCCTTCGAGTTCGGTGTCGCGCTGCTGGCGCACCCGGTCGATCCGTTCGGCACGTGTGAGCGCGGTCCCCAGGCGAACGCCACGCTGTTCCAACTGCTCGACTTCGAGCGGCGCGGTGTTGCTTTCACTCCCGGCGAGATTGACCGCGAACCGGGACGTTTCCCCCGCGATTCGTGATTCGTAGATTCCGGGCGAGTCGGTCGCCAGAAACAGGGTCGAACCGGCCGCGACATCGACCTCGGTCCCGCCGGGAGTTTTTACGATCCCGGGTTGATTCAAGTACACTGTGGGAAGAGGGGCCGGCTGATGGACGGCGAGCGTCGGGGAGACTTCCACGTCTCCCACGGCCAAGTCGACCAGGCTACCCACAAACGCGACAAATTTGCTCGACAAGGCGAACTGGCTGTCGACCGGCCGCCAACTGCTGGCCAGCGCGAAGACCCGGCCCGATCCCAAGCGACGTTCCACCAACGCGGGATCGCCATTGTCGAATCGCGCGATGACTGTTGTACCAGACGAGCCGGCACCATCGGTTCCCGAACCGCCTGGCAGAGGATCTTTCCACTGGAGTTTCCAGCTTCGCCAAAAGTGAATCTTGGTGAAGTCGCTGTAGGGAGGCACGGCGAAGGGGGCGAACAGCGGATGCGAGAAGTCGATTTCCCCCAACAGCAAGTAGCCCCCGTCGGCCTGTTTGGCGGCGGTGACAGAATCGACCGAGTCCAAGAAATCGGGGAGCGCGTTGGCCCCGGAAGCGTCGACAGGTGCCAACAGCAAGACTCCGCCGTTCTCCACGAATTTCAGAAGTGTCGCCCGTTGTTCCGGGGTGGGAGAACGAGAAAGTAAGACCAAAGGAACGGGGGAATCGTCCGACTTCGATTGCAGTCGCTCGGGGTCGAACGTTGTGATGTCGATCTCGCGCAGGATGTCGTTGGCGGTCGCGAGCTTCAGGTAGTAGCGCAGTCCCTGAGACTCGTCTTCCGAGTCATCGCCCCAGTACAAGACCGAGACCTTGCGTCGGGTGGGGGGGACGACATGAAAGAGATTGTCGAAGTCGTCGTCATCGCCACGGAGTTCAATCCGGTCGGCGGACGCCTGCTCCAGGGTGCGGGGGAGACGCAGAACGCGGCTTTGACCGGCGGGGACATAGACCGGGACGGCGGTCGCTGCTTCCTTCGATTTGTCCGGCAGCGTCCAGCCAATGGTGAACTGTTCGGTTTTCGCATTGGCGGAATTCACCACACGCACACGGACCGCCTCGGCGGGGGCCGCCGTCTCGTCGACCAGAATGTGCGCGTAGGCGTTGGTGGTTGCCGCCGGCTGGAGCTGACGCAACACGACTTTGACGCGCTGGGGCCACTCAAAACTCTCGAGCGATTCGAGTCGGCTCCCCTTTTGCAGATCGCCGATGAGAACAATCTGCGGTTCGAGCGGGGTCTGCTGGACATCACCACTCGCGTCGAGGTCGGCGGCGACGGACGTCAGCGCACCCCCCAGATCAGTCCCGCCCCACGTGGGGGAGAGTTCCTTCAGACGTTGTCGAATGAGGTCTGGCTTCTCCGGGACGGGACCATTCTCCTCGAAACCAAGAACGGTCCGCAGGCGATCGTCGAACGTGTACAGGGCGACATCGTCCTGCGGATTCAGGCTGTCGAGTTCCCGCCCCGCGGCTTGAACCGCCTGTTGCCAGAGGCCGGCACGGTGCATGCTGGCGCTGGTGTCGATCAGAATCGCCACGCGCCTTCCTGGCAGATCGGTCAGCGCCAGAGAAGCCGACTCGCGCAGGAACGGGCGCGCGAACGCCAGCGTCAACAGCGCCAGGGCGGCCAACCGCAGCACCAGAAGTAGAATCTGATCCAGCCGACTGCGACGGGTCAGACGGGGGGGCGTCGGCGCGAGGAACATCAGCGAACTGAATTCCTGCCGGCCGCGCGGCGTCCGACGCACCAGGTGAAACAGCAGCGGCAATCCGAGCGCGCCCAACCCGGCGAGAAACAGCGGAAAGAGTAAACTCATGGGTGGCCCCCCGTTCCCGCAGCACCGGTTCCACCACCAGCGGCACCGCGACCGCCCGCGCCACCACCTCCTTGGGGACCGCGTCGTCGGGCGACTTGACGACCGCGACGAACTCGCGAATTCAACAGGTCGAACAGCGCCCGTTCCAGTGGACCGTCGGTCGTGAGTTCGTGCAGGTCGATCCCCAGGTCGGTACAGACGCGGACCAGCGCCTGACGGTGTTCCGCGAACCGTTCGGAGTATCCTCGGCGGGCCGCCTCGGGATCAACATACAGTTCGCGTCCCGATTCCAGGTCGAAGAACAGCGACTCTTCTTTGAATTGGAAGCTCACTTCGGCTGGGTCGAGAACGCGAATCAGCAGCACCTCGTGACCTCGGGCCCTCAGCCAGCCGAGTCGACTGGCGATGGTTTCGACCGGCGCGAGGAGGTCCGAGAGCAAGACCACCAATCCCCGGCGACGGGCGAGCCGCGCGACTTGTTCCAGCGGGGCCGCCAGATCGGTCGCCGCCCCACTGGGGGAATGTTCCAACAACATCATCAGGCGGCGCAGATGGCCGGCGCGAAACCGCGCGGGTAGAAACTCGCGAACGGCCTGGTCAAACGTGATCAGCCCGACCGCGTCGCGCTGCATCGAGAGAAAATACGCGATCGTCGCCGCCGTCGTTCGGGCATAGTCGGCTTTGGTGTAACCAACCGATCCAAATCCCATCGAGCGGCTCAGGTCGACCAACAGCCAGCAGCGGAGATTCGTTTCGTCTTCAAACCGTTTTAGGTAGTAACGGTCAGAGCGGGCGAACAGCTTCCAGTCGAGGTACCGCAGATCGTCCCCCGGGGTGTACTGGCGGTATTCGGTGAACTCGACCGAGAAGCCATGGTACGGACTCTTGTGCAACCCGCTCAAAAACCCCTGGACCACCACCTTCGCCCGCAATTGCAGGTTCTTGATGCGCATCAACGCCGCCGGGTCGATGAACGACCCGGTGGTCGTCTGCCCCACGGTTCCGCGGGGAGGGCTCTCTGCGAGATCGGGTTGCGATTCGGGCATGCTTACCTGGCGACCGGCGGAGGAACGGTCGCCAGCAGGCGATCGACGACTTGTTCGACCGAGATTCCTTCGGCTTCGGCCCGGTAGCCGAGCAAAACCCGGTGTCGCAGGGCGGGATGGACCAATGCCCGAATATCGTCGGCGGCCGCCAGAGTGCGACCGGCGAGCAGCGCCCGGGCTTTCGCCCCCAACACCAGATGCTGCGCAGCCCGCGTTCCGGCCCCCCAGGCGACCCAGTCGTTGATGAACGCGGGGGTTCCCTCGCGCCCGGGACGGGTCGCCGCCGACAGTCGGACGGCGTACCGCACCACTTCCTCGGCAATCGGCACCCGCTGGACCACGTCGTGAAACCGACGGACATCGTCCCCGGTGAAGAGGGGCTGGATCGGTTCGGGCCGGCGGGAGGTTGTCTGGGTGACGACGGCGACCTCGTCGTTTTCGGGGAGGTAATCGATCAGCACGTTGAACATGAACCGGTCGAGCTGCGCTTCGGGAAGGGGATAGGTCCCTTCCATCTCGATCGGGTTTTGGGTCGCCAGAACGAAGAACGGTTCATCGAGCTGATAGCGCGTGCCGGCGACCGTCACCTGATGTTCCTGCATCGCTTCGAGCAGAGCCGACTGGGTTTTGGGCGGAGTGCGGTTGATTTCGTCGGCGAGAATGACGTTCCCGAAGATCGGCCCCTTCACGAACTGGAGTCGGCGGTGTCCGTCGGAGGATTGATCGAGGATTTCGGTCCCGGTGATGTCGGCGGGCATCAGATCGGGAGTGAACTGAATCCGCTGAAACTTCAGGTCGAAAATCTGGGCGATCGAGCGGACCAGCAGCGTCTTCGCGAGCCCCGGAGCCCCCGTCACCAGACAATGCCCCCCCGCGAACAGGGTGATGAGCATCTGCTCAACCACATCGGACTGCCCGACAATCACCTTGGAAAGCTCGGCGTCAATCCGCCGACGACCGCCACGAATCTGCTCGACGGTTTCTTGTTCCCGGACAAACGGGTCTGGCTGCTGGTCCACGCGAACTCCTGGCTGGGGTGACGTTTGACGGGTGTATCTTAGTTGCGAACGAGAAACATTTCCGCCACATCCCATTCCAATTCGGGTAGACATGTGGGCACGACCCGGTCGCACGGACGCATCACACAGGAATTGCGGTAGCGTCCGACTTTTCGATCGGGATCCCAAAAGACCTCAAGCTGGTTGTCTCGCAGGTTCACAATCCAGTATTCGCGGATCCCATCGGCGGCGTACAAGGACAACTTCTCGTCACGATCAAACTCCAGCGACGTGTCGGCGACCTCAATCAACAGCAATACGTCTTCCGGTTGCGGGCGTGCGGTCGCATACTCGCCGGGGTCGTTTCTCAACACGAGGAGATCCGGCTCGGGGAGGCTGCCTGACAACTCCACGGGGCTTTGCGAAAACACCAGTTTCTGCGCTCCAAGTCTCTGGACAAAAATCCGATGGAGTCTGGCGACGCACGAAGCGTGCGCTTTGCCAATCGTCATTTTGTCGACTATCTCCCCGTCAATCAGCTCGACCCGGTCGTTCTCCGTCAGCACGCCGCTGTCAATCAGCGCTTCGTACTCTTCGACCGAAAGTTTTTGTTTGGTTCGCGGCAGCAGCATGCGGCAATTCGCAATTCAGTCGTCTTCGTTAACGTTGGGAATCGGGAAGATTTCGGAGACTTCAATCTCCAATCGTCTTTTTTTCAACCAGCTCCCCGCGAATCAGCTCACACCGGTCATTCTCTGTGAGAACTCCCCGGTCGATCAGCTCGTGATACTCCGCGACCGTGATCTTCTGTGCGGTTCTGGGCAGCAACATGATTGTCACAGGTGGAAGTGGAGGGGAAACTGGGGAACGTGGTAGTGCTGAAACTCGAGATTCGTTTAATGCGTCATGGCGTAGGTCACGATGTTAATCCCCAAGGGATAGGCCCACTTCTCGGAGTAATCCCGGAAGTAGTTTGGATTCACCCCTTCCTGTTCCCAGCCATCTCCCATGTCGGTGTTGTGGCAGATCAGCACCACCATCCGCTGTTTGTCGTCGAACAGCGCTTTGAAATGCGCTTCGCGGGCGTCCCATCTCTCCGTGGCATGTCCCGCTTCCCAGGCGTGAATGCTGGGAATCATCGGCTTGCTCTTCAGGTCGTAAACGCAGTGAAAGATCTCGTGTTCCAGCGGGAGTTCCTGCGGTTCCTGGTTGGGAAAAACCCGTTTGATCTCGCGGCGGAAGTTTTCCCATTCCTCTTCCCCCCAGAAATCATCGACCATGAGAAAGCCGCCGTTCGTCAGATAACGGCGCAACGCCACAACTTCTTCGTCGCTGAAGAACAGTTGTCCCGGTTCAATCAGGTAAAGGAACGGAAAATCGAAAATCGCCTCGTCGGTCAGTTCGAGAATTTTGCCTTGCGGGTCGACTTTGAGTGCGGTGAGCTGCTGGAGGCGAAAGGAGAAGTTCAAATCGCTATCCGGCCAGTCGGTCGCCCATTTCTGCCAGCCCCGTCCACCATACGACGAATACCGGACACGAACGAACGTGAACAGGTCGGCGGTGAATTGGGAGTTGTTCTCCCAAACGGGGAGGCCTTTCCGGTCGGCGGTTTCCGGCCGGATATCGCGCCGACCTCTCCGTCCCCATTGGGCGATCGCGCCGCCGGCACATCCCAGCAAGACCAGGAGAATGACCCCGCGAACGATCCAGGTTCGATTCATGGCGATCCCTCGGCTAGGGGGGGTGGGTCGGGTCGTTGATCTCGCCCCGACATCACATCCAGCAGCAATTTGTGAGCCGCTCGAAACCGGGGAGTCCGTTCGAGCGCCAGAAGTGCCTCGCGGCGGGCCGATTCCCAATCCCCGGAGCGTAATCGAACCCGCCCCAACCGCACGCGCAAATCCGAGGGATCGAGTGGATCAAGTTGCAGCAGCGCTTCGAGACTCTCGGCCGCCAACACATCGTCGCCCAACCTTTCCGCCGCCAGAATGGCCCGGCGATACGGAGCGGGCTGCAAGGGATTGACCGCCAGCCACCGCAATAACTGGACCCGCACCTCCCCCCAATCCTCGGCGGTCGTCGCCAGTTCCGAAAGACGGTCCAGTGCCGCCACTTGATTGGGCGACAATGCCACCAGTTTCGCCAATGCGGCCCGCTCAGCCTGCGGATCGTTCAACGCGCGATGGACGCGCGCCAGGAGTCCGTACAGACTCTCTTCCCCGGGATCGTCGGGATAGAGCCGCCGCATCGCTTCGAGCGGCTCTTTCGCCTGCTCCCACTGCTTATCGGCGACGAGCTGTTTCGCCAGTCGAAGCAGTCCCAGGTAATTCTGTGGATGTTCGCGCACCCAGTCGGATAGGAGTGAGAGTTCCGCCTTCAGGGGCACTTCGGGTTCTGTCCAGTCGGCGTCGGGAGCGAGCGATTCGGCGACTTTCCGTGCATAGTCGGCGAACGCGTGATCGAGCTCCTCGGCCGATCCCGATTGCCGGCCCAGTGCCTCGTGAATCTCGACCCCCGCCCCCAGATCATCGAGAACCTTGAGCAGCGCGTCGAAGCCATGCGTCGCCACCAGGTACTCCACGACCAGCGACGCTTCGTAGTATGCGAATTGCAAATGCAACGGCGTTTTTGGACGCAGGAACGCTCCACTCAGTCGCGAGACAGGAGTCAGGTCGTCTCCCAGGAGCATCTTTCGGTAACGGGGATTGATCGACTGTCCCCAAGCGGGACTGGCCAGCCGCTCTTCGTAGACCGAAATCCCCTCGCTCAACCAGCGCGGCATGCGGTTGCGGGTTTTGTTCAAGGTGACGACGTGACAGAACTCATGCCACAACGTCGCCTCCCAGCAGGTGGGATGATCGGCTTGAGACGCCGGGCTGTTCGCGGTGATGACTGTCCCGAAACAGACTCCCAGAAAACCATCTCCTCCTGGCATTCCAAACGTGCGGATGGCAAAGTCCTGTTGCCGGGGGAACATCTCGACCACGATGGGAGCGGGGAGTTGGACCTGATATTTCGCTCCGAGTTTCGCCTTGGCTCGCTTCAACAGCGAAAGCACCCGTGACCCGTAAATTCCGGCTTCCCGGGCATCCATCCGCAAGGTGATGCCGTCCGCCTCCAACGTGCGAAACTTCGCGATCGTCTCCTGAAGCGTCACCAGATTGTGCGCGAAGATATTGTACCCGTCGGCCTTGTAAACGGCGTCGGCCAGTTTCCACCCTTCGTCTTCCTGCCCCAACCGCAACAGATCCTGGGAAAGTTGTGTTTGGGCGGGCAGGTATTTGGAATCAAACTCCAGAGCCCGGCGTTGTGCTGCCGCCCCCTCGGCGAATCGGTATTTCTGCGACAGTTTCTTACCCAGAACAAAATCCACTTCCGGGTTCGATTTCCAGAATTGCAAAGCGGCCGCGCGGAACGCACTCTCTCGCTCGGGCTGATTTCGCAAATGAGCCAGCACCGCGCGATAGGCGAGCGACCGTGGCTGGTGCGGGTTGACCGACTCGACAAGATCGAGCAGCTTCTCCGCTTCCACGTAATGTTCCGAATCGATTTCGCTCTCGGCCAGCATCAACAGGCTGGGAACGTGGTTGGGATTGAGTTCGAGCGCCTGTTTCAGCGCCTCATCCGCTTTTTCAGATTCGCTGGGGGCGAAAGCCCGGGCCAGTCCGTAAAGGGCGTCCGGATCGGTCGTGTCGAGTTTTGTCGCCCGGTCAAAATTCTCGGCGGCCAGCGCGTAGTCGGTCTTGTCGAGCGCCAGATCCCCCGCCGCCAGCCAGGCACCGGCGAATTCGGGTTGCTGTTTTTTGACGACGTTGTACGTCCCCTCCAGGATTCGCTTCGGTTCCAATCCCTGTGTCAGCAGCAGTTTTCCCAACACGATCCGACTGGACGGGTCGCTGTATCGCCAGGCGGCCTGACGCAAGAGCAGCACCATCTCATCTTCGAGTTGGCCGACCCGATCGGGTTGATTGTTGAATCGCCAGACATCCCGTCCCAGCCAGCGGAGTTCAATGCTCTGTGGGAACACCTGCTGCGCCGCCGCCAGCGACTTGGCCGCCTCGGCATACCGGCCTAATTCCAGCTCAGTCCGAATCTGCAAAATCCGGCAGCGCTCACTCGGTTCCTTGTCGGCTATCGCGGCCGCCGTCTGTTCCGCGCATTCGGCATAGCGCCCCGCTTTAAACAGCTTTTCGAGTGGTCGCAGGTCGGCGGCGGCGAGAACTCCGGGGCCTCCCAGAATCGCTCCCAGTAGGACCGCCAGAATCACCGCAACACCATGCAGTGCCCTGGATTGGCACCGTTGATCCTGCCCAGGAAAAACCGTCTGCCGATCAGTGACCGACCCGGAAAAACACCCAAAACCTGTTGGGAATGTGCGGCTTGGCACGGCTCGTGTCCCGAAATCCGATCGGAGGCGGGGAACTCGCGACGACTCGGGAACGAATCCCCCAAGTCCGACAGGCGAGAACATCTGTGAAGCACTTTCTTCATTTTACCGCGCCCCAACGGTCAGCGACAGTCGGCCGTTCGGGGAATTTCAGAGCGAGTGCGGATTCTCTCGCCGGTGTCGTTTGTCACTATCAATCGCCGGGGGTATATAGACACCATGAACGCGTACGCCCCTGGACTCAAGGTTCTGCACCGCTGCCGGCATCGTTGCCGACGGGCACTCCCGATCGCCGGGACGGTCCTGGTGCAGGTGGGGGACACAGTCGCGGCTCAGTCCGCCGTCGCCCAGACCGATCTCCCCGGGGTGATCACTCCCGTCAATGTGGCGCATCTGCTCGGCATTTCGGGAGACGAAGTGGCCCGGGTTATGGCCCGGCATCCGGTCGGAACGTCGGTCAACATTGGCGAGAAGCTCGCGGAATCCGCCGGCATCTTCGGTTGGTTCAAACGCCATTGCCTCTCACCGGTGAACGGCACGGTCGAGGCGATTTCGCGGGTGACCGGCCAGGTGATGCTGCGCGGCCCTTCCCGCCCGGTCCGCGTCGCCGCGTTTCTCGCTGGCACGGTTGTCGAAGTCCTGCCCCAGGAAGGGGCGGTCATGGAAGCCGAGGCGACGTTCATCCAGGGGATTTTTGGGATCGGTGGCGAAGCGTACGGCCCGATTCAGTCGGTCTGCGCATCCCCGCGCGAAGAATTGACCGAGTCGAAATTGTCCCCCGATTGTGCGGGCGCGATTGTCGTTGGTGGCGGGAGAGTCACGGCCCTGGCGCTGGCTCGGGCGCGTGCGCTGGGATGCTCGGCAATCATCACCGGTGGCATTGATGATCAAGATCTCCGCGATTTCCTGGGGTACGACCTGGGAGTCGCCACGACCGGTTCCGAACGGGTCGGCCTCACCCTGATCATTACCGAAGGCTTTGGCGACGTCGCGATGGCGGACCGAACTTGGACGCTGCTCAACTCCCGTGCGGGAGCGGAGGCCGCCTGTAACGGCGCGACTCAGATTCGGGCGGGCGTCCTCCGCCCCGAAATCGTCATCCCCTGGAGTGCCAGCGAAACCAGCCACGTCGCGTCGGAGCCCCCGGTCGGTCGGCCTCTGTCGCTGGGAGCATTCGTCCGTATCATTCGCGATCCGTACTTTGGTACGATCGGCACCGTCGCCCGACTCCCCCCCGAACCGACCGTTCTCGCGTCGGGTTCCCGGGCTCGGGTGTTGGAAGTGCGCACGGCCGCGGGAGACCTTGTGCTGGTTCCCCGGGCGAATGTTGAACTCATCGAAGAGTAATCGCCACGTGACCTGCCGTTACGCCCTGTGGATCCTCGCTGGCAGCTTCTGCCTGATCTGGACTACTGCACGCGCGGTCGCTCAGCCCGCTGGAGTGGGGCCGGCCCCCCCGCACGATCTGGTCGCCGCTGATCACCCGGGTGACAACGGTAACGCGATCGATTTGAAGTGGACTTTATCCGGGGATGATCACCCCGATTTCAAACCCCGCCGGATTCGCGCTTACCGCATCGATCGAACACTGATCGACGAACCGCTGTCTGATGACGCCGTTCTCGAATCGTTCGAAGTTCCCTACGGCGTCGCGCAATACACCGACCGACGCTGCCGGCCGTCGGCCGCCTATCGTTATTCGGCGGTCGCGATCGCCGTCGATGGTTCCGTCAGCCCTCCCGTGGCGACCTCTGGCGAAACACGAGCCATCCGCCAGTGGTTTGACAGCAGTCGTACGAGTTTCGCCGTCATTCTGGTGATCGTATGCGGCCTGGTGATTTTCTACACCGAGCGGACGAAAGCGGGAAAATCGTTGCACGTCCGCGAGATCGCCGCCTTGACCGCCATGCGGGAAGCGGTTGGTCGGGCGACGGAGATGGGGCGTCCCTGCCTATTCATCACCGGGATTGAAGACATGAACGAGATCGCGACTGTCGCGGGTGTGGCGATTCTGTCGCATGTCGCCGAGACGGCCGCCGACTACGATGCCGAGATTGTCGTGCCGACGACCCGGTCGCTCGTGATGACGGCGGCTCAGGAGGCGGTGGCGGCTGCGTATCTCGCCGCCGACCGGTCCGACGCCTACAACCCGAACAACATCTATTACGTCACCGATGAGCAGTTCGCGTTTGTCGCCCACATCACCGGTTACATGGTGCGCGAACGCCCCGCCGCCTGCTTCTACGCGGGGATATTCTACGCCGAATCTTTGATTCTGGCCGAAACGGGAAATTCGGTGGGGGCGATTCAAATCGCGGGAACCTCCGAAGCAACGCAACTGCCCTTTTTCGTCGCAGGCTGCGACTACACCCTGATCGGTGAGGAACTGTTCGCCGCTTCGGCCTATCTCACGCGCGAGCCGCAACAACTCGGGAGTCTCAAAGGACAAGACGCGGGAAAAGTGCTGGCGGCGGCGGTGCTGGTTGTGGGGTGCCTGCTGAAGACGGCGGTTGTCTTGCGACCCGACTCGGCCGGCCCGGGTGAGTGGTTGAAGTTTCTGATGTCCACATGCCTGGGGGGGGACTGAGACCGCATGAAAAGTACCATTCCCTGGCTCATCGCCGCCGTCGCGGGAAGTGTGGTGATCGCCGCCTACTTCATACCAGCGGCCCAATCGTGGCAGGATGCCATCGGGCAGTGGTTCGAAGTGCTGGCCGCCGTCGCGTTCATTCTGGGAGGGGCCAACCTCTGCCTGCAAAACCTGCAAAAGATTTCCGCCCGCCAAGCGGGTTGGGGATACGCGGCCGTCACTCTCGTCAGTTTTGTGGTGACGCTCGGAGTCGGGTTGCTGAAGATCGGGGTGCCGGTTGAAGACCCCCAGCATCCCTGGGCGGGTTCTTACCAGGCCGAAGGGAGTGCCGAGTGGTGGCTGTTCGAATACGCCTACAATCCGCTGGTGGCGACGATGTTCGCATTACTCGCGTTTTACGTCGCGTCGGCGGCATTTCGGGCGTTCCGATTGAAAAACGCCGAAGCGACGTTGCTGTTGCTGACCGCGTTCGTTGTGCTGCTGGGGAGAACCTACGCGGGGACGGTGCTGACGGCGCAGGTTCCCGACGAGTACTCCGCGTTTTCGATTCCTGGTCTGACGACGATCATCATGGGAGTCTTCAACACCGCAGGCCAACGGGCGATCATGATCGGCATCGCCCTGGGGGTCGCCGCCACGTCGCTAAAAGTGCTGCTGGGAATCAACCGTTCCTACCTCGGTTCGGGAGACGGGTGAAACATGGGCTGGTTGCGACGTCTCGATCGCCGGTGGATCTTTTTGAGCATGCTGTTGGCGGTCGCCATCCCCCAACTGACGCAGGCGCGGGTTCCCGAAAAACCAACGCCGCTGGTGATGGCTGTGTTCGACAAAATCGAATCGCTGCCCGATGGTTCGCTGGTGTTGATTTCCTTCGATTACGGCCCCAGCGCCCAGGGGGAATTGGCTCCCATGGCGACCGCACTGATGCGGCACTGCTGCCTGAAACGACACAAATTGGTGCTGATGACCCTGTGGCCCGACGGAAAACCGCTGGTTGAGCGGGCGATCAATCAGGTCCTTGTCGACGAGTTCGCCGACTTTGGCTTCAAGTACGGAGTCGACTACGTCAACCTGGGTTACAAGCCGGGCAAAGAGGTGGTGATCAAGACGATTGCCAACAGTTTCCGGACCGAATTTCCGACCGACGACGGCGATCGAAAACTCGACGATCTCCCCCTGACGGCCGACCTCACCAGCCTGGCGGACATGGACCTGTTGGTTTCCATCAGTGCGGGATTTCCCGGACTGAAAGAATGGGTGCAATACGCCTCGAGTCCCTTGAAGATCCCGTTGGCGGTCGGGGCGACGGCGGTGCAGGCTCCGCAGGCGTACCCGTACATTCCGGGGCAACTGCTGGGGATTCTGGCGGCGATCAAAGGGGCCGCCGAGTATGAGGTGGCGTTGGGAGAGGTTTATCCCAAATACTCTGAGCCGAAGATGCAGGACGGTGTCCGCCGCATGGCTCCGCAGTTGTGGGCCCACCTGCTGATCATCGGCCTGATTGTGCTGGGGAACATCGCCGCCTTTTCCGAACGTTTTGAAAGGCCCCGCCCATGAACCGTGAAAAACGAATCTGGGGGATCCTGTTTGTTCTAGCGGGGTGCTTTCTGCTGTACCGAGCCATGCTGACGCGGGACGGAATGGGAAAGGTGTACCTGAAACCGGCCGCCGCCGCCGTTGCGGATGCTCCACCCAGTTACGTGCGCGCCCGGCCCGACGATCCCCAGGCGGCCTTGAGTCTGCCACGGACTCTGGGAATCTGGTTCGCCGCCTTTCTGACGCTGTCGATCTTTTCGTTTCTGTACAAAGACAACCCGTTTTACCGGTTCGCCGAAGCGGTGATGGTGGGGGTGAGTGCCGCGTACTTGATGGTGGCCGGTTTTTGGGATGGAATTGTCCCGAAACTTCTCGGTCGGCTGGCACCGGCGCAGATGAGCTGGGCGAGTCCCTCGCTGGAGAATCAGTCACCCGACTGGTGGGGACTGGTTCCGCTGGTGATGAGCGCGATGCTGCTCGCCCGGCTGTTGCCCCGCGGGGGCTGGATCGCCCGCTGGCCGCTGGCGTTCATCGTGGGGACATACGCCGGCATTCGGCTGATCAGTTTTCTTGATGCCGACTTTGTGAGTCAGATCCGGAATACGATTGTGCCGTTGGTTGTGATGAACCAGGCGGGGCAACTCGACCTGTGGGGGTCGGTGCGGAACGTGCTGATGATTGTGGGAGTGCTGTCGTCGCTCGCCTACTTCTATTTTTCGCTCGACCACAAGGGAGCGTACGGCGTGGTGGCCCGGGTGGGGGTGTGGTACCTGATGATCACCTTCGGGGCGTCGTTCGCGTTCACGGTGATGGGGCGGATCGCGCTGTTCGCATCGCGGCTGGAGTTCTTGTTCGATGACTGGTTGTGGCTTATCGATCCGCTGGGGAAGCGGAGCGATTTGCTGTGAACTACTCGCAGACGTCCGCCATGTGGAGTCGAGAAACCGCGCCCCGGGAGTGCGAGACCGTCCTGCCGAGCCGTTGCGATTCGGCCCGACGAAAATCGTTCCCAGGGATTCAAAGGCCCGGAGTTCCCCAGGAACACTCGTTGTCGCGTTCCGCGACGTATGAAAGAATTTGCGGTCCGTAGACGCTTCCGACTTGCACCTGCGGTTCATTTAGGCGAACCGCAGAGAGCCCAGCCAACAACGAGTCCCGTTGGAGCGACAAAAAACCAGAACGGCCCGGCTCAGCCCACCAGCCAAAATCAACCCAAAGTGCCGAGGGTGGGAGTCGAACCCACACACCCGTGAGGATACCGGATTTTGAATCCGGCGCGTCTGCCATTCCGCCACCCCGGCAGGGTTGCATTCGACGAAGGCAATTCCCGGACGGACCGGGTGGCAGCGCCTTCGTTTCGCACGCGAATAGGAATCGCGAGGAGCGGAATGATATCAGGTGCCCGATGGAAAATCCACCAATCGCGGACGAAATTGTTCCGATGGGTTTACAACGCAGCCGGCCCTGCGGTTCGATGCCGGTTCCAATTCAGTTGTCACTCGATCGCCGCATAAACCAGTGGCTTCACCACCCCTTCCAGTCGCAGGGAAAACGGCATCACCTGCGTCAGTGCCACAACCGCCAGGTCGTCCTTGGGGGAGATCCAGAAATGGGTCGAGGCGGCCCCACCCCACCCGTATTCCCCCAGCGGGACATAACCAGCTCCCGGAATCTTCTCGCAGATCACCGAAACACCCAGTCCAAACCCGACGCCATGCCGGACGTCACCACTGACCGAAATGGGATACGCGCCCCCCACCAGTTGATTCGAGGTCATCACCAAAACCGTTTCGGGACGCAAATACCGTCTCCCCTCGTATTCTCCCCGAGCCAGAAGCATCTGGCAGAAACGCATGTAGTCGTCGGCGGTGGAAACCAGTCCGCCCCCTCCCGACAGCAAAGCCGGGGGATGGCGATAGTGACTCTTGTCGGCCCGATCAAGAATCCGGAGTTTCCCCTGCTCGCTGACCGCGTAGTTATTGGCAAATCGCGACAGTGCCCCTTCGGAAACATGAAATCCAGTGTCCTTCATTCCAAGAGGTTCGAACAGATTTGTCGCCAGAAACTCGTCAAATCGCTTCTCCGAGACCACTTCCACCAGTCGCCCCAGAACATCCACCGAGACGCTGTACTGGAATCGCTCGCCCGGTTGTGAAACCAACGGCAGGTCGCGCAACTTGGTCAACATTTCCGACAAGGGACGCTCGGGATTCAGCACCCGTGTCCGCAGATACTGCTGGTCGACCGTCGACTTTCCGTAAAAACCATACGTCAGTCCCGAGGTGTGCCGCAGCAGGTCGCGGGTGGTAATCGAACGGCGCGCCGGCTCAAGTTCACCTGTGCCAGCGGACAGCACTTTGCGGTCGGCGAGTTCGGGAAGGTACCGCTCCACCGGGGCGTCGAGATCGATCTGGCCCCGTTCCGCCAACATCAGGACCGCGACGCTGGTGACGGGTTTCGTCATCGAATAGATGCGAAAGACCGTGTCCCGCTCCATCGGTTTCTCGTTCTCGATGTCGCGCCAACCGACCGCCTCGACAAGCGCAACCTTGCCCCGCCGAGAAACCATGACTACAGCACCCGTTACGCGACCTTCGTCGACGACCTTTTGCATCGCGGGGCGCACCAATGCGAGCCGATCGGCCGAAAGCCCCACCTGCTCGGGTGAAACAAGCGGCAGGTCCGCAGCGTATGTCGATTGCTGAACCAGACTCAGCAGCATGAGGGCAACCAGCGCAATGGGAAACCGAAAACACATGGCGGGAAATCCAGCGGGTGAAATCGGACGCGATTCAATCGGAGCCGAGTTTGCGTAGCGAACGGAGGTTGTGTCAAGCAGATCGCGATTCCATGGTGAATTCTTCGCGTGATCGCAGATCCCTCCCGGTCGTTTCGTCGTAACTCGCCCCTCCGAACCGAGTCAGTTAGAGTCTACGGGCAATCGAATCGTTCCAACTCATCGCGAGCCAACTCCATGCACCGCCTCGTGCTGCCGCTGTCGCTAACGTTGCTAGTCGCCCAATTCGCCGGCCAGGTTTTCGCAGAGGGTCCGTTTCCCCCACATCGTGTCGCGGGAAACACGTATTACGTCGGCTCCCAGGATCTCGCGACCTACCTCGTCAAAACGCCGGAAGGTCACATTGTGATCAACAGTGGTTTCGAGGAGACGGTGCCGCTGATTCGCGCCGCGGTCGAAAAACTGGGCTTGAAGATGACTGACATCAAGTACATCCTTGCGAGCCACGCGCATTCCGACCATGTCGCCGGGCACGCGTTGCTGAAAGAGCTGACCGGCGCGCAGGTTTGTGTGATGGAAGGGGACGAGGGAGTCATCGCGAAGGGAGGGGAAGGGCAATACCTGTACACCGACTCCCGATGGAAACCGTGTGCCGTCGATCGCGTTTTGAAAGATGGCGATGAAGTCAAACTGGGAGATGCCACCCTGGTCGCCCATCGAACCCCCGGCCACACAAAGGGATGCACCACCTGGACCTGGACCACGCGTGAGGGAGACAAGGATCTTCACGTTGTGGTGATCGGCAGCCCCAACGTGAATCCCGGGTACAAGCTGGTCGAGAACATCGACTACCCCGAGATCGCCGCCGACTTCGCCAAGACGTTTCGAACCCTGCGGGGTTTGAAGTGCGATATCTTCCTGGGGGCTCACGGCGACTACTATGGACTGCCCGCCAAGCATCAGAAACTCACCGCCGGCGGCCCGAATCCCTTCATCGACCCGCAGGGGTATCGCGATTATGTCGCCCTGAAGGAGCAGGCGTTTCGCAAGAATCTCGCCGAGCAGGGAGGAACACTTCCCGAAGAAGAGATTCGGCATTCGTTTTTCATCGCCGGCCCGACTTTTACTGGGATCATCGATGAGGATGGGAAGGAATCCTGGGACAGTGGCGCGCCGGCGGCCCGCGATGGTTATGTTCTTCCCAATGGAAACGTGTTGATCGCGTGGTCCGAAGAGGTCAAGGAGCTGACTCGCGATCACAAGACGGTCTTCCACTACCGTCGTTCCGCCGACAATCGCGAGATTGGAACCGTCGAACGCCTTGCCAACGGTCGCACCCTGATCACCGAATTGGGACCGCGTCCCCGTTTGCTGGAAGTCGATGCCGAGGGAATGACTCTTGTCGATTGCCCGCTCGCTCCAGAAACCGACAACGCCCACATGCAAACCCGCATGGCCCGCAAACTCGCGAACGGCAACTACCTGGTACCCCACCTGCTGGCATTCAAGGTCAAAGAGTACACACCGGCTGGGAAAGTGGTGAATGAATTTCCGACGGACATGGAGGAACTCGGCGGGCGAAAGGCCGAGAACTGGCCGTTCACCGCCATCCGACTCAAGAACGGCAACACACTCGTCAACCTGACCCACGGCAACAAAACGGTCGAACTCGATCCCCAGGGGAAGGTCGTTTGGAAGATAAGCAACGAAGACTTCCCTGACATCAAGCCGTTCGTCGACCCCTGCGGTGGCCAGCGTCTGCCGAACGGGAATACCGTCATTGCCAGTTACGGGACCAACGGCGAAATCAAGGCGTTCGAAGTGACTCGCGAGAAGAAGATCGTCTGGAAGTACACGGGTAAGCATCGTGTGCATGAGATTCAAATCCTGACGACGAACGGCAAGGCGATTGACGGAGTGCCACTCAAGTAGTCCTCTCGGTTCGACGGACGACACCAAGTCTCTGTTCTCGCTCCCCCCCGGTGCCTGGACACCGGGGGCGAGTCGACGGATACACCGCCGTTCGTTACCATCAAGCGCGTTCGGAAACACGACGTTCTCGACCGCCATCAACCCTTCGGCTGCCGTAGTCGAATTGGGTTTGAAGCCATTGCGGGAGTCCCCTCATTTCGCATCGCAGTAAAATCTGGCTGTTTCCCGGATTGGGGTGCCGCTACGTTGGCATGGGGGGGGATATCATCGGCCGCGAACCGGCCGCCGACGCGATTGTCGAGCAAGCGTCAGATTGGCTGGGTTACAATGTGGCGGAGGTCTGTCTGGAGGGTTCGGGGAGAAAACATGTTCCCTCCCGGCAAGAATCTCAGGTCATCTACGTCGTTTCCTGTGCGTATGCCGCCGTGCTGGAGGGTCGCGGATGGACTCCCGAGAGTGTCGTTGGTCACAGCCTGGGGAGCTGGGCGGCGGCCGCCGCGTGCGGAGTCTACGATGTCGCGACCGGTCTGGCACTGCTGACCGAAGTCGAACGTCTGCTGGAACAATTCGCCGATGGGACCGGGCAGGCGATGGGGGTGATCATTGGCCTCGAAGCGAGTGAGTTGCGTTCCTTGGTGAGTCCCCGGCCCGACGTGTGGGTCGCCAACTGGAACTCCCCCAAACAGCAGGTGATCGCGGGAAGCGAGTCGGCGGTCGAGGCGATCCTGGCGACGGCTCGTGACCGGGGAGTGAAACAGGCCCGGCGTCTGCCGACGACCCGCGCGATGCACACTCCTTTGCTGATACCCGTCGCCCAGGCGATGCGTGCCGAGTTCGAGCGAACCGCGCTCCATCCGCCCAAAGTGCCGTTTGTCAGCACGCGCGACGGTCGACACTTGCGCACGGCTGGTGAAGTGAGTGAATTTTTGTGTGATGCGCTGGTTCAACCAGTCGAATGGCAAGCGACGATTGAAGAACTGCTTCGCGCTCCCGAGACGTCATTTTTGGATGTCGGCCCCGGCAGTGTGCTCGCCGGTATGTTACCTTTCATCGATCCGGCGGCCCCGATTCAGTCGGCCGCGGAGCTTCTCGATCAGCAGGTTGTTGCATGACCGCTCAGAAAAAACTGCTGATGTCGGGGAACCAGGCGATCGCCCGCGGGGCGTACGAAAGCGGGGTCAGCGTCGCGACCAGTTACCCCGGCACCCCCTGCACCGAAATCCTCGAGTCGTTGTCCCGCTACAAGACAGTCCAGGCGATGTGGTCGACCAATGAAAAGGTCGCCTACGAAGTCGCTCTCGGGGCGGCGTTCGCCGGTGCACGGGCTCTGGTCGCCATGAAGCACGTGGGGCTCAATGTCGCCGCCGATCCCCTGTTCTCTTCGGTCTATACGGGGATCAACGGAGGACTGGTGGTGGTGGTGGGGGACGACCCGTCGGCAGGCAGTTCACAAAACGAGCAGGACAGCCGGCATTACGCCCGCGCCGCGAAACTCCCCATGCTCGAACCCTCCGACAGCCAGGAGGCCAAAGACCTGGTGGTCGAGGCGTTTGAACTCAGCGAGCGGTTCGACACGCCGGTGCTGCTTCGGCTGACGACCCGGCTGTGCCACTCCAAGACCCTGGTGGCGGTCGGAGAGCCGCAGCTCGACCGCGTCGCCGCTACGGGATTTGTTCGCGATTTCGACAAATACGTGCTGTTGCCCCGGCAGGCGATTTTGCGACACACCGCGATCGAAAACCGGCTGGTCGCGCTGGCGGAACACGCCGACCGCTGGGGTCGCAATCGGATCGAATGGCGGAATCGTTCCCGTGGGATTATCACCTCGGGAGTCGCGTATGAATATGTCCGCGAGGCGTTCCCGGAGGCGTCGGTGTTGAAACTGACGCAGACGTATCCACTGCCCGCCGAGACGATTCGCGAATTCGCCGAGCGCGTCGATGAATTGCTGGTGATCGAAGAACTGGATCCGTTTCTGGAGGAACAGGTTCGCGCGCTGGGAATTCGGGTGGCGAGCGAAGGTTGGATTCCCCGGGTTGGGGAACTGACCCCCGAGCGGATTCAGCTCAGTGTGGAGCGGAAATCGCCACAACCGATTCAGAATGGAGATCCGTCGATCGCCGGCCGCGTTCCCAGAATTTGTGCCGGCTGTCAGTATCTGGGGGTCTTTACCGCGATCACGCGGATTGGCGTCCGGGTGGCGGGTGACATAGGCTGCTACACACTCGGCGCGCTCGAACCCTGGAACGCCATTGATACGGTCGTCTGCATGGGGGCGGGAATCGGCACGGCGATCGGTATGGAGAAAGCGCTGGGAGATCGCGTCCGCGGCAAACTCCTGGCGATCATCGGCGATTCGACGCTGCTCCACTCGGGACTGGGACCATTGCTCGACTTGGTTTACAACCAGGGGCAGACGACCGTTCTGGTGATGGACAACTCCACCACCGCGATGACCGGCTTGCAGGGGAATCCCGGTAACGGTCGCACTGCCGGGGGTGAGGCGGGTCCGGGAGTGAACCTCGAAAAGCTGATTGAAGCGATTGGCATCGAGTGGATTCGGGTCATCAATCCGTATGATCTGGCGGAAAGCGAGTCGGTTCTGCGCGAGGCGCTCGACCATCCGGGACCGTCAGTGGTCATCAGCCGCGCCCCGTGCCTCTTGCTCAAACAAAAGAAGCCTGTCCAGCAGGCGCACCTGTCGGAGGAGGCATGTACCGGGTGCGGCGAGTGTTTCCAGGTCGGCTGCGTCGCGATCGAAAAGCAGAACATTCATGATTTTGTCGCTCCGTTGATCAATCATGATCTGTGCGTGGGCTGCACTCTGTGCGTGCAGGCGTGTCCGGAAGGGGCTCTCGCCCCGCGGAAAATTGTTCCCGACCTGGTGGAGATTGACACATGCCTGCCCCAACCGATCTCCCTTTGACCGTGCTGATCGCCGGCCTCGGTGGACAGGGGGTGGTTCTCGCCGGGGATTTGTTGCTCGCCGCCGCGCTGCATGCCGGTTTCGACGTGAAAAAGAGCGAGATTCACGGTCTGAGTCGCCGATTTGGCAGTGTGTCGTGCCAGGTGCGGATTGGTCGCGATCTGCATTCCCCGCTGCGGGGGCATGGCGGTGTGGACCTGCTGTTGGCGCTGGAGGGGTATGAGGCGCTCAAGCAATTGCCGTTTCTCAAGCCCACCGGGTTGGCACTGGTCAATCGCCTGTGGCGAAAGCCCGGTGCGATGAGTCCCGCCGATCAGACCGCCCCCGCGCAGGCGAACGATCGCCGACTGCAATGGTTCGCGGGAACCGAATTGACGCATCAAGCGGAGTCGGCCCGCAGCCTGAACTTTTACATGCTGGGGGTGCTGGCGTCGCGGTTGCAGATCGCGGAGGAATTTTGGACTGCCGCCCTGGATGGTCTGCGGACCAACGATTCCACGGAAGCCAACCGGGAAATGTTCGCCGCTGGGTTGCGGGCCGGACAGGCAGCGGGAAAACGTCGACCGCGCGTGACGACCAAGTGAGCTGTTGAGCTGCTGAATCCCAGGGGTGCACGTCAGCTTTTGCAGTTTGCGTTTGGAAGATTGGATAGTTTGGGTCGACGTGTGAAGGGGCATCCGGGTCGAGTCTCAAGGTGAGCCGCAAGCCGACGATCATCACAAAGTGCTGCGGCACGGACCTGCAGGATGGCTTCG